>CALFWR010000004.1 GCA_937928555.1 uncultured Pirellulaceae bacterium | reverse complement strand
ATCGCACCGGTTGGAAAGGAGTCTCTGGTCTGGACTTCGTCAACGAGGTGAACCGAAATCTGGGCGACAATCCAGCTTTGACCTTCGTGTCAGCGAGGTTCAACGCAAATCAACCCCCGTCGTCGTGAATAATTCCGGATTAGACTGATTGAACCAAAGATTCGTACCGAATCATAATACGTTGGCGACCTTTTTCTTCAGGGAACCCAATTTTGACATGAGGCAAACTTGTCAAGGTTCAATGAAACTGGACATAGAAACCACTTCACCGGTATTGGTGACCGGGGCGACTGGGTACGTGGCGGGGCACATCGTAAAACTCCTGCTTGACGCAGGAGTCACGGTACACGCAGCGGTCCGCAACCCACCACCGGAAGACAAACTCAGGCACCTCAACGCGCTCGCTGACGCGTCAACGGGCACGATCCAATATTTCTAATCTGACTTGCTGGAAACAGGGTCCTATCGGGAAGCGATCGAAGGCTGTTCGATTGTGTTTCACACCGCGTCTCCGTTTGCCTTGAATGTGAAAGATCCGCAAAAGGATCTTGTTGATCCGGCAAAACTGGGCACCCGCAATGTGCTCGAAGAAGTCAATCGACAACCTTCGGTCAAACGTGTTGTTTTAACCAGCAGCTGTGCTGCGATCTACAGCGACAACGCGGATTGCGAACAGGCAACCGGCGGGATGCTCAACGAAGCGGACTGGAATACAACGTCTTCGCTCCGGCATCAACCTTACAGCTACTCGAAAACGATTGCCGAAAAAGTAGCCTGGGAGATTGTCAAACGACAGTCCCGCTGGGATCTGGTGGTGATCAATCCGTCGTTGGTTTTGGGGCCGGGAATCAACCCGAATTCGACATCGGAAAGCTATCGAATGATTCGGCAACTGGGCGATGGTTCGCTGAAATCAGGTGCGCCACGCTACTGTTTTGGCTGTGTCGATGTCCGAGACGTTGCTCAGGCGCACCTCGCGGCGGCCTGGCTACCGGGAACGAAGGGTCGTCACATCGTATCGGGGCAACCAACGGACCTTTTTGCATTGGCGCAAATCCTGTTGCCGACCTACGGTGAAGACTACCCGATTCCGCGAAAAGCGATGCCCAAGTGGCAGACATGGCTGTTGGCTCCGCTGGCCAACAGGTCAATGACCCGAAAAATCGTTTCACTGAATGTCGATATTCCGTGGGTGGCCGACAACAGCAAGAGCATTCGAAATCTGGGGCTGAGATACCGTCCACTGACTGACACAGTGAACGAGATGTTCCAGCAACTGATCGACAATGGTGCTTTTGAAAAGTAACGGTCCTCGGGTCGCCAGCAGCGAACCGAGAAATCCCACAGGTTACTTCGATGCAAAATCGAATGTGCGCTTGGGGAGGTACTTTCCGTAGTTTGGAAATCGGATCAGCAGAACTTCGACCTTTTCCCGCAAAAATTCGTTGAGTTCATCGACGTGTTCGCGGACGCCATTCTCATTGATGCAGAAACGAATGAGGCTTTCCTGTTCAAATGCCCCGCCGTCAAACTGATCCGATGGCCGCATGAACAGAGCGATGGCCTTGCCTGCGTTTCCGGTAACACGAAAATTGAGCAGTAACTCTTCCTGGCTGGCAAGCTGTTCATAGACCACAAGGGCTTTGTCGATCTGCCTGTTCTCGAGGTACAGTTCGCCGAGGCGGCAAAGGGCGAGAAGGTTGTAGTATTCTGTATGGTTGCGAACCTGGTCATTGGCCTTCTCGACGGGAAAATAATCCAGTACCGATTGCCACAACATTTCCCGTCGCTCGAAGCTGTCTTTCACGTCACGCACGTCGCGCGATGCCCACAAGGCCGCTAGGTACTGGTCCTGCACGCCACCTTTGGCAAGCGGAACCCTGGGTGGCAATTCGGTGCGCGATTCCGTGGTGGCACTTTTCTGGTTTTTAAGGCCCGAATACTCACTCGCGAGCTTGCTTCCACCCCACCATCCGGCCAGGCAAAGCAGAACCGTTGCAACTGCAACCAGAATCCGTGCAGGAAGTTTTGACTGAGACGCCTGCGACGAACCGATGCTCGCCAGTTGCTCCGTTCTGGGAAGCAGGGATTCTTCTGCAACATTTTCCCCGGGCAACGGCTCAAATAGCGACCAGTCAAACCCCCGTGAGTTCGACACGACCGAAACCGATTGAAGCATTTTCAGAAGTTGCATCGGAGATTCAGGGCGATCGTTTTTACTTTTGTGCATCATCCTGCTGACGATCGAAACCAGATCTTCTGGCAGGTCATCGCGATGCTGCGAAAGCGAAACCGCTTCGCGAGAAGCGTGCTTGACCGCGATGGATACTGGCGAGTCACCATCGAAGGGCGGTTCGCCGGCGAGCATGTGGTAGACAGTGATGCCCAGTGAATAGAGGTCGCTGCGAATGTCGACGTCGTTGCCTTCGATTTGTTCGGGGCTCATGTAGAGCGGCGTCCCGACGGTAACTCCGGCCTTGGTAAGAGCCTTGTCGGCTTCGCCGCCGATCGACGCCAGACCAAAGTCGGTGACTTTGATTTCACCGTTGGCGGTAAGCATGATGTTGTCCGGTTTGATGTCACGGTGAACGACATCGTGTTCGGTTCCCTTTTGCAGGGCCATCGCGCATTGCCGCAGGACACTGAGCGCCATGTCCGGAGGTACCGCCCCATAGCGGGCGAGGTACTGCTTGAGGTTTCGTCCGCGAACGTATTCTTGGGCGATGAAGTGCCAGCCACCAGATTGTCCGACTTCAAAGATCTGCACAATGTTGGCATGGACCAGCGCCGCCGCTGCCTGGGCTTCTCGCTGAAAGCGTTCGACGTAGTCTACGTTTTCAGCAAGGTGTGGCTTGAGGATCTTGATCGCCACGTTTCTTTTGAGCGATTCCTGGACGGCAAGGTAGACATCCGCCATTCCCCCGGAGCCAAGACGGCGTAGGAGGTAGTAGTCTCCGACTTTTTGTCCGGAGAGATTTCGACCCGGGAGGGTCGCCAGGTTGTGTTCAGAGCTTTCCATTCAGAAGTAACTGAGGTGGAGTCAGATCCGCAGATGCGGGTACCATTATGTTTTACGAGATGCATCGTCGCAATGTTGCTGCGTGTTACGAAGTGTCACTCGTTTTGTTCCCTGAAAATGTAAATTTCCGGAAAATGCGGCGATCTTTCAAAAATTCATGTAACTTTTCGGCGGTGACGCCAGTCTGACGGCCTGCCAGAGGGTTTCATGGCCTGCTTCGACTGGCAAGTAGTCTACTTTTTCACACCCGACATGCCCCCGTCAACGCCCAAAACCTGACCTGTTATCCAGGTGCTTTCACCGGCTAGCAGAAATTCTGCAATCGCAGCAAGATCCTGAGGCGTTCCCGTTCGCTGCAGCGGATACATCTCGCCAAGCGATTTGGCTTTTTCGGGATCGGAGAAAAATCGCTCCGTGAGCGGCGTGTCTGTCAGGGCCGGTGCGATGCAGTTGACACGCGTGTGGGGAGCAAGCTCTGCCGCGAGCGTGCGGGCCAGGCCTTCGACGGCCCCCTTGCTGGCGGCGATCGATGCGTGGGCATGCATTCCCAATGCGACAGCTACGGTGCTGAACAGAACGATTGAGGATCCCGGCGACTTCTTGAGCGCCGGCAAAGACGCCTGGATGCACTTGATCGCACCCACCACGTTAAGCTCAAAATCTTCGCGGAACAGTTCGGGTTTAAGTGAACGAAAGGAACGCAAGTTGATACTTCCCGGGCAGTAGGCGAGCCCGTCAATCGATTCAGGCAGGGCCGATCGGTCGATTTCGTCAACCGTTGCGTCGAAAGTCTGGTGCGCCGCACGTTCGATGCCAGCAAGCTGCTCGGCGGTACGACTGAGCACCAGCACGTTGTGCCCCAGGCCAGAGAGCCTTTTAGTGATTTCCAGGCCAATACCCTTGCTGCCACCTACGATGACAAAGTTTTTTGAACTCATAAATCTGCCTTTGAAGTGCTGAACTCAGGGTATCCCGCAACGCAATGACGAACGTAACGGGTTACCGCCGCGAGCGGATCAACCAACTTGCGAGGGCACCTGCTACCAGCCGATCCTGAGAAGGGCCCGGACTATTCACGAGGCGTGGGCGTCAGAATCAGTTCCGACAGTGATCCGCGACTCTGATGCGATGAAACGATCGCTGTGGTTTTCATCTACCGAATGATTCGCATTTCTCGTTGAAATTCAGCTTTACTCTTGCTCCTGTTGGCCAGATGCAGAATCAACGCCCGTCGTCGTGAATAATCCGGGATGGGTGGTCTGGACAACGACAAGGGTGATCGAATCGTTGAGAATCAGGAAAGCGTAACGGTGTCCGGTCGAAGTTTGTCTAGGCAGAAAGGACCGACCCACCCAGCATGCCGCGCCCGAACTGGCGACTCCTGCGGCGGACACGCTTTTGTTCGCACATTTAACACGCTGAAACATAAGCCGATGACGAGCCAACGTCTTGGGCGTTTTTGGCCGCAGAGTTACGATGCAGACATCTTTCCTGTCCTGAGCTAAGCTAAGCTAAGGTTCAACCATTAGGATCGGCCCCTCTGAATTCGGTTGCTCGATCGTGAGCGACTTGCCAGTCGGCCATTTCGCGTCTAGCCTGACGACGGGGTCCTGTTCTGTTTGCCCAAACCATAAAAGAGAACTGTTCTGAGCCACGTTTCCCTCGCCTGCCGATAGACGGCGCAGTTGCCTTCGCCCGGATTGATAGGTCGCCGCGACAACACTTCCAATGCAATCTCTGGCTGATTCAGAATTCGAGGCCACCCCACTTCGGTTGGAACCTTCTAGTTTAACTTGAATTCGTGAGCGGTTCGGCAAGTGGTGGCCCATTTGATTCTTTAACAACTTGATACGTGGGTAGTTGGTTGAATAGAGCACGATGTCCTGCCAGCCATCCTGGTCAAAATCGAGAACCGAAAAACCTCGTCCGTCGCCTTGATGATCGGCCCCAGATATTCCAGTCATGTCCATGAAAGATGTTCCGTTGTTGAGAAACAACCGGTTTGCTTCATGGCCGCTGAACGAATTGTTAGCGTAGTAAGGCGGCCCATCAGGCAATCGGTGGAATAGTTTGTCGGCATACTTCTGGTCCTGCCAGACTTTCGAATTAGCAAATCGCGTGCCCCGCGTTTTGTCTGAACGCACGACCGTGCGCCACCAGCAACTTCATATGTCGACCTTGGTATCGGCTATTTCGCTCGCAGTGTAGTATCCACTTGGAACGTACAGATCGATGTGCCCGTTGTTGTCGAAATCCGCGAATTGGCCGCCGTACGACCATCCGACCTTACCCACGTTTTGTTGATCGGCGTCGGTGCCAGTTATGTTATAGAACCTTCCATCGCGGTTCTCGTAAAGGAAGTTACCGCGTGTCGCAATTTCAAACCGCGGGTCACCTTCGTCAATGGCATGCAGAACACGCTTGCCAGCCTTGGAGTACATATTGGAAACATAGAGGTCAAGATCTGAGTCGTTGTCAAAATCACCCCAACTAGCCCCCATACCGAAACCGATGCCACCGTCGGGAAAAGCACTCGCCAAACCATCGACAAAAACTGGCTCACTGGCTCCCTGCGGTGTCTCGTTGATCAGGAAAGCGTCTTGGGCAAAATCGTTTGTCACGTACAAATCATCGTCTCCATCGCCATCCGCATCTGCCCATGCCGCTTGATAAGAGTGGTGCCATTGAGAGACCAGGTCACCACCATCAACACGCTCAAGCTTCCCGCCACCTCGGTTCATTACGATCAAGTTGGGTGGCCCAGCATGGTCAACAAAGGTGTTCTCCGCTGCATGAAGGGCCGCCAGTTTTCGTTTTTGGGGTGGAGATAAAAAACGATCTCTCCAGTCAGCGCTGTCTTTAAATTTGCCGGGCGTGTTCTGGCCAAAGGGGCCGTAGGTGCTCATGTAAAAATCGATCAGGCCGTCCCGGTTAATATCAGCCGCTGAGATCGCCGACACCATATACTGATCACTCAGGTTGCTCAGTGAGCCAGTGACCGCAGTGAATTTCCCGTTATCATTCTGAAGGTAGACCACTGGCTCGAGGGCTCGACCGATCAGCGCGTCCTTGTCACCGTCGTTGTCGATGTCAACAAATATCCCACAATTGACCAATCCCGGAAACGATAATCCGGTTTTCTCAGTTACATCGCGAAACGTTCCGTCCCCGTTGTTCTTGAGCAACTGAGTCGGCCCCCAGCGAGCAGTAACGAACACGTCGTCCCAGCCGTCGCCGTCGAAATCAACAACGCTTGCCGAAGGCAATGCATGTGGCGATGCGGCATCAACAAAGGGTTTGTAGCGAGGATCAAAAACGGGTGTTTGACCCGTATTGATGGTCGCTTCGATCAGGTCTTGGTGGTACGACTGGCGAAGTCGCGCATGCGTGCGGTGGTCAGGGATTGCCGTTTGCAAAACGTCCTCAAAGAGATGTTGAGGGGACTGAGTGATGTTTAATCCTCTAACACTCCACTGGGTAAGTCGCCAGCTCGCGACTTGTTTGGTCCACAACAGTCGATGTTGACCGTCAAACGATACTTCATTGTCGGCATGCGCGCCCTGACCGGAAACTTGTATCTCCATAACAAAACGATTGGGCTGCGAATCGAACTGGCCACTGAGAACACCAAATTTGATATTGCGGACTGTTTTGAGAATACGCATCAGGGGCGCAAGCGGATCAAAACCCTCAACTTTTACGGCTGATTTCTGAATGGGCCACTCGAACGTTGAAACTACTCCGCCGAATTTTGCAGGTTGTGAGAATTCGACAAGATCCTCGATCACACTCAGACCTTGTCCCCGCCGCAAAGACTTCAGTTCCCATGGAAGGAAATCTTTGTTGATAGAAGCCGGCTCTACCGAGCCGCTATGGGTTTCCCACCAGCGGCCGATTGACTTTAACTGAAAGGTGAGATCGAGGACCAAATCCTCAGCGATGACCAGTTGCTTGATAGATTCTTCAACTGATGGCTTTGAAGGCTTGGTCTCATCCGTCAGAGGCGTTAAGGGAACAGGCTTCGTCTGATTCGATGCGGTATCTTGATTCTCGTTGCAACCAACCAGCAATATCGAAAGAAGGGTAAGTGTAACAAGGTTCGCGATACGCCCACGAAAGTTCGGCAACCTGTGCCTGCCGATTAAGCGTGTTAGTTTCATGTCTGACACTGTTAAACCCGGATTGTTCACGACGACGGGCGTTGATTCTACGACTGGCCAACGAGAGCAAGGGAAAGGCTGGATTTCATCGCGAATTGCGAATCATCCGGTAGATGAAAACCACAGTGATCGTTCCATCGCATCAGAGTCGTTGATGACTGTCGGACCTGACTCTGACGCCCACGCCTCGTGAATAATCTCGGTTAAAGAGAAAAACTGCAGCTGCACTAGTGCCACTGCAGTTTTCGTGCAATTCAATTACTCTTCACCGACCTTTAGCGTCGGCGGCGAACCAAGGCAAAAGCACCGCCTACCGCCAACAAGCCTAGCGTACCGGGTTCCGGTACAGCCACACCAATGGTCGAAAGACGCAAGCGAGAAGTCGAAATAGTCGCTCCATTGCCTTGGTCTTGTATGAAACCAGATAGAAAGTTAGCAGCTACTGGATCTTGCGGGGCAATGCCTTGGCCTGTTTCAGTCAGGACCGTCGCACCATTGATCAAGTGCTCGACAGTGTAGGTCACCGCTTCAATGCTGCCAGCAGCCTCGGCGGTAAACCTTACGCCCCAATCGAATGCAGTCCCGACATCAAATCCAGTGTCTACTCGGCCAGCATTATCAACTCCAAAAGCACTGTTCTCAACAAAAACATTGCCCGTGCCGTCAACCGAAAGCTGAGTTCCAATGGCGAGACCAGCCGTGCCACCGGTGCCGCCGTCTGACAGACCAAGCACTGCACGAGAATCGTTGGTGCCGGTGGCAGTGAAGCCGAAAGACTCAACTAAAATCATGTCCCCAGCTACAACTGCTTGGCCTCCGCTACCGGGACCAAACTGGGCTCTAGTGAAGAAGCCATCGTTCGAAAGCAGACCGGTGCCAGCAGAATCTGAAATGACAAAATTGGTCTGCGTCAGGTTGCCGTTAAATCCAGGCTGGGTGTTTGCTATTCCGTCTGTATAGGTCGGCTGAGTGAAGTCAGCATCAAGGAGAGTAGCGGTTATCAAGCCCGCCGAGGCAAGATTTGGAAGGCCGATCGCAAAAGCGACGACTGCGGCTGTCAATAGCTGTCGAATCATGTAGTAGCTCCCAAGGATGTGGTTACGTCGTTACAATTAGCAGGGGTAATGCGACTCTCGAGCAGACTAATACTCTCCAGACCTTGCCAATTGTAGCATGAATTTTCACTGGTTGGTTTCCAGTTCATTACAAATGTTCCATTTCTCCTAAACGCTCTCGACGAAACAATTGATCAAAACGGTTGAACTCGTTGAAATTTCGGCTCAACGGCACCGCCCAATCTGTCGTTCGATATCGTCAAACAAACTCGCGAAGGCGGCTTGCGTGAAAAACCACAACGCTAAATCCTCCATAGCTGCAGCAACGCAAACGATGCCACCGTTAGATGTGGCTGCCCAAGCTCTGCGCATAGCAAAAGCTCGCGGAGCTGAGCCTGCTCTCTTATTTATCGGCATTTAGAATCAGCTTATCGAGAACTCCCTTGGTGGATTGCGTTTTGTTTTTTTGGACCGGAATCGAATTCAACTGCTCCTCAACCCGGACTATTCACGAGGCGTGGGCGTCAGAATCAGTTGAGACAGTGATCCGCGACTCTGATGCGATGAAACGATCGCTGTGGTTTTCATCTGCCGGATGATTCACATTTCTTGTTGAAATTCAGTTTTTCCCTTGCTCCAGTTGGCCAGACGTAGAATCAACGCCCGTCGTCGTGAATAATCCGGGCTCAAAGAAACTCTGGCCGACCGCCGTCCAACGCTTCACCTCGTCGATCACCCCCGCAAGATTGAATTGCTTCAACTGCTTGCCGATACTTTCGAGAACACTACTGAGCACGCTCTGCCGCTTCTCCCCCGATGGCGTCTTGCTGGTGCGACCGGTCCGACGAGCCATCGCCGCAGAACAAACGCTTGTCCTGAGTCAGTTTTTTCGCATCGCGGTAAATGGAAAGCAACTCATCGGCCAGAGCCCGGTAACTTGCGTTCGTCGGATCCTGCAAAGTCAATTTGATTGCCTTGCGAATCAGATGAGCCCAGCACTTTTGCGAGCTGGTAAAGCCTGCGTAGACCGCTGCATTGTCGCTGACAAGCGTTCCAGTAAACGACTGCTTGTCGAGAACTGCGGCCAGCGTATCACCGTCTTTATGCACGCCGTAGAACATCACCGTCAGGTTTTCATTAAGAAAAGCCCAGACGCTGTTGATGCTCCAGGAAGTCTCATCGCAGTGCACCACCGCCGAGCTGGCCAGTAACTGACAAAGCGTTTCAAATTCGCTTTCCCAAGCTCGGGCAAGCTGGTTGAGCAACGCATCGGCCTGAGATTTGCGGAGTTTCAGTTGTTCGAAAAAGTTCAGCAGTTGGCAGGCTTTGTCGATCGAGAGCCCGATGATGTACACCTGGTAAGCCAGCGCGATCATGATTTCGATTCCGAATTCGCCTCGTCCGCAAACCAAAAATTGACCACACCGAAGTCGACATGAGACCTGCTTCTGCCTTGCCGGCCACTGAGACTTATCGGGTTGTGGAAATGGAAAATGATTTTGCAGTGGTTCAATTCCAGCGTCGCATTGAAGGCCAGGAAACAGGCACAAAGTTTCAACAAGCAATCGACGCAATGGTTGGGGAATTCAATCCGGACCACAAACCGCGAACCAGTTTTGCCAAGGTTACTGTGCTTGCGGATTCGTTGATCGAAGGCAGGATGGACTTGAAATCAGGCTGGCCGCAATCCGTCTCATGGATCGACAAGTTGAATGATTTGAAAAGCGACCAATTGAAAACAAGACGCAAGGTCGAAGTGAAGCGAGCCCAGGATTGAGCCGAAATTATTCACGACGACGGGCGTTGATTGCGGTGAAATCTCGCTATGCTTACCCGAAAACTGGATCGGCTCCGGAAATTCGGTTCACCTCGCTGATGAGTTTCAAAACAGGACTTTTTTCGGACTGATACGGTGTTCACTGACCCCGGATTATTCACGACGACGGGCGTTGATTCTACGTTTGGCCAACAGGAGCAAGGGGAAAACTGAATTTCAACAAGAAATGTGAATCATTCGGTAGTTGAAAGCCACAGCGATCGTTTCATCGTATTAGAGTAACCGATCACTGTCGGAACTGATTCTGACGCCCACGCCTCGTGATTAATCCGGTTTGAAAGGTCGAATCGACCGGTCAATACTTCGCGGCGCTGATAGCCCGTTTGACTTCGTAACGAATCAGTTTGACATCCGGATCGGTGCCGGTGAAGAGCTTGAACTGGCGAGCGGCCTGACGGACAAACATGTCGACACCGGTGATGGTGGTGCATTCGGCTTCGCGAGCCTGCTTTATAAAAAGCGTTTGCTCGGGGTTGTAAACGGTATCGAAGACGACACATTTCTTGTCGAACCATTCTTTTTCAAATGGCGTGTGATCCATCTCCGGGAACATCCCAACGGGCGTGCAGTTGACCAACACGTCGCACTCAAAGTTCGCACGGTTGGCCCAGTCGATAGCGTCACAGTCCAAACTCGTCGCAAGGGCGTCGGCTTTGCGAAAGTCACGAGCACAGATCGTGACATTGGCTTTGGATCGTTTGAGCCCAAAGGCAATTGCCCGGGCCACGCCGCCGGCACCCATTAGCAGAGCCCGCTTGCCTTCGAGGGGATCATTCTCCTCGGGGAAAAGATCCAGAAAGACCTTTCGCATGCTGTCCACCGCGGCCGAACAGTCCGTGTTGTAGCCGTAGACGTTGGGCTGTTTGAAGACCAGCGTGTTGGCGGCGCGAATACCGGCCACGTTGTCGTCGAGCGCATTGATGCACTTGATGCAGTTCTCTTTGTGCGGAATCGTCACGCTCAAACCCGCAATGCCCAACTCGTGGCAGACACCGATAAATTGCTCAAGGTACTCGCGGGGCACACGGAAGGGCAGGTAGAGGTAATCAAGTTTGTTTTTGCGGATGCAGGCGTTATGGACGACCGGGCTAAGGCTATGGGCGACGGGGTCGGCAATGACACCCAGCAGTTTTGTTTCCGGGCCGATTGTGTCGTAGAGAAAATCGTCACGCATTTCCTCAAAGGTCAGTTGTCCGGGTGCCAGTTTTCTTTCACTGCTGAATGTGGCGTAGGTGAACGGGGCACCAAATTTGCCACAAAGGATCCGTGAGGTGACTCCCATTTCTCCCATGCAAAATGCGATCGTGGGAATTTCCGAATCACGACAAAGCCGCAATGCGGTCACATTGTCCATCGGGTTATTGGCGGTGGTCGCGATTTTGATGATGTCCGGATCCAGCGCGGTCATCCTGTGATGAATTTCTTCGAGGTTCGATGGCGTTTCCTCAAAGTTGTGGTAGCTGACGATCCGCTGGGTGTCTTTGTAGCGCGGCACCTGGTCGGCGATGTCCATTTCCAGATCGACATAATCAGCGCCATCGGCGATGGCGGTGCGGAGCACCATGATGCGATCCTGCTCACTGCGCATCCACTTGCCCCCGTCGGCAGGTCGTCGGCAGGTAGCCACCACGGGGCAGGGGGTATCAGCAAGGAGTCGCTTGAGGTTGACGGGTCGGCGGATATAGTCAAGCCGAAGTTCCACCAGTTGGGCACCGTTTTCGGCGAGGTGCTTGTGTTCCGCCATCATCATCTTGTGACGGCCTCGTCCAACGCTGACGCAAATCATAAGTGGGCTTTCGGGAACGGGTTTTGGGTACGAAGTTGAACTTTAGAGCGGGATGCTTTGGAAGTGCGTTGCTGAAGCGAACAGAGCGAAGCGGTGGCGTTTTTTGGCCTGATGCCCATTTTGAGTCGGAATCGGGCTTTTTCAAATGCGTTTGAACTTTTTGTCCAACTCTTCACGAGAAAAAGTCAAAGCAGTGGGTCGGCCATGCGGGCAATGATGGGAATCCTGACATAGCTCGCGATGCTCAAGTAGTGCAGTGATTTCTTCGGGGGCCAGTCGATCGCCGGCTTTCACTGCCGCTTTGCAAGAAATCATGTGCAGAAGTTCGTCCAGAACGTCCCGGCGTTCGAGGTTCTTTGCTTCGCCGAGCAGTTTATCGACGACACTTTTGAGCATCTCGCCGGGATTGTGATTGGCCAGCATGGCGGGGTAGGAAGACACCACCACGGTGTCGCCGCCAAAAGGTTCCACCGTGATCCCGATTTGCTGGAGCAGTTCGGCCTGTTCGAGCACCGCGGCGCATTCGGCCGGCGGCAGGCTGACGGGTTCGGGAACCAGCAGTCGCTGCGATTCGAGTTTGCCACCGACGACTTTGTCTCGCAGTTGCTCGTAAATGATCCGCTCGTGCAACGCGTGCTGGTCGATGATGACCATCCCTTGTTCGGTTTCGGAAATCAGGTAGGTGTCGTAAACCTGCAGGGCCGTGCGGGACGAAGAGGCCTGGGCGAGTGGCGGTTCGGGGGCAGTCGGTGCAGCGCCGGAGGCCACACCGTGGTCCGCGGCGCGAAGTTCCGGGAATGGTTGAAACGGCGCTGAGGCTCCCGGGATGGCTAAAGCCTGCGGCATCGCGCTGGCCGCAGGTGCGAGCGTGGCGGCTACCGATTCGCGGGGGGCGGACGTCCAGTCGACGTTGCTTTGCGGGCGAGCAAAAGCGATCTGGTCCTGAGTCGTTTGAAGAGGTGAACCCGGTGCCGCGGCGAAGCCTGTGGAGCTTGCGGGGGTCGGGGATGGGTTCGCGTTTGTAGCGGAGTGTCCGCCGTCGCGGCGTGAAAGGTGGCCTTTGGCAGTCAGGTCGGTGGTCAGGAATTTGTTGCGAACCGTTGCCAGAAGCTGCTTGTAGATCTGACCGCCGTTTTGAAAGCGAACTTCGAGCTTTGCCGGATGCACGTTCACGTCGACCATCTGTGGCGGCATGTCCAGACGCAGAAAGCACAGCGGGTAGCGACCCACCATGACCAGGCCGCGGTAGGCTTCGGTGAGAGCATGCTGCAAGGCGTGATCGCGGATGTAGCGGCGATTGAGGAACAGATACTGCATCCGTTTGTTGGATCGACTGACAGTCGGATCGACAACGTAACCGCTGAGCGAGATGTCGCCTTCGGTGCTCGTGATGGGGATCAAGTTCTCTTCGATTTCGGGACCATAAAAGGCACCGATACGTTGCTTCCACGATTCGGTCGCAGGCAAGTTGTGAACGGTCGAAGTGTTGTTGACCAGGGTCATCTGCACCCCGGGGTTTGCTAGGGCGACACGGGCGAAGGCTTCGACGATGTGAGCTTTTTCAGTTTGGGGCGTGCGAAGAAATTTTTGACGCACCGGCGTGTTGTAAAATAGTTGGCGGACTTCGATTTTGGTTCCCACCGGGCAGCCACAGGGTTCGATCGGTTCTGCGTGCCCGCCATTGATCAGCAGTTCGTAGCCGCAGTCGCTGTCGGCGGTGCGCGAGCGAATCATGCACTGGGAGACTTCGGTGATCGACGCGAGGGCTTCGCCGCGAAAGCCAAAGGTATGGACGCGGAACAGGTCGTCGGCGTCAACAATTTTCGACGTGGCGTGGGTGGTAATGGCCAGAGGAAGGTCTTCTTTGGCGATGCCGCAACCGTTGTCGGTGATGCGGATCATCTCGATGCCGCCCTGTTCGATGGTGACTTCGATTTGCGTGGAACCGGCGTCGACCGAGTTCTCAAGCAACTCTTTGACCACGCTGGCCGGTCGCTCGATGACTTCGCCAGCCGCGATCTTGTTGATGACGCTTTCGGATAGTCGGCGGATGGGCATGGTGAAAGTTTGAAGTTTGCAGTGTGAAGTTGCGTTTGACCGCAGGCTCAAGGCCTGTGCCACATTAACTAACGCAGTCCGTATTCGTTTAGCTTGCGGTAAAGATTGCGTTCGCTGATGCCAAGGATCCTGGCGGTTTCTTCGCGGTTGTGGTTGGCAAGGGTGAGCGTGTGTTCGATCGCCCAACGCTCGATGTCCTTGAGGGACTTGCCGACGAGCGAGGATGAGGTCGGATCGCCGGAGCCCACTTGGAGAATGTCGGCGGCAGTGTCGGTGATCGGGGCGGTGGTTGCTGTGACCGGGATCGGATTGGTTTTGGAGTCAACCAAGTCGGGCGAAAGGTCGTCCATGCCCAGGAAGTCATCAATGTCCATCACGACGAGGCTTTCGACGACGTTCTTGAGTTGGCGAACGTTGCCTTTCCAGTTTTCAGCCAACAGCCATTTTCGCACTTCCGGCGAGAAGCCTTTGACGGCGCGGCTGTTTTTCTTGTTGGCCTGTTTGCGAAAGTAATCGGCCAGGGGAAGAATGTCTTCGCGCCGCTGCGAGAGCGGATCAAGATGCACGGTGACGACTTTGAGGCGAAAGTACAAGTCGCTGCGAAACCGGCCTTCGTCGATTTCTTTTTCGAGGTCCTTGTTGGTGGCAGCGAGGACACGGACGTTGACGGGAATCGATTTGTTGTCACCGACGCGTGTGATCTCGCGTTCTTCGAGGACGCGAAGAAGTTTAATCTGGGTGGGCATCGGCATGTCGCCGACTTCGTCCAAGAACAGCGTACCACCGTTGGCGTATTCGAATTTGCCTTCGCGGTCGGAGATGGCGTCGGTGAAGGCACCTTTGACGTGTCCGAACAGTTCGCTTTCGACAAGATGCTCTGCCACCGCGGCGGTGTTGATGGCGACGAAGGGTTTTTTCTTGCGGGGACTGTTCTGGTGGATTGCCTGGGCGATGACGTCTTTGCCGGATCCGGTTTCGCCGGTGATCAGGACGCCGGCATCGGTGGGTGCGATCCGCTGAAGCCGGTGTACGACGCCCTTCATGCTTTCGCTGGCGTAGATCAGGTTTTCAAATCCGAATTTTTCGTCCAGGCGACTTTGCAGTTGCCGGTTCTGGTTACGAAGCTTGACCGATTCGGTGGCTCTGACGACGATCGCCTGGAGCCGCTTGGGGGTGATGGGTTTTTCAAGAAAGTTGAACGCGCCTTCTTTCATGGCTTCGACGGCCAAAGGAACCGACGCATGGCCGGTAACCATGACGACTTCGCATTGCGGTTGGGTTTCCCTGGCAGTGCGAAGGACTTCCATGCCGTCGACGTCGTTCATCATCAGGTCGGTGACAACGATGTCGAAGATGTTTTCAGTGAGGGCTTTCTTGCCGTCAGGGCCCGAGGTGGCGGTGGTGGTTTGCAGGCCAATGCGGTCGAGCGATTCGGTCATCGCACGGGCGTGGTCCTTGTCGTTGTCCACCAGCAGCACACGCATGGCTTTGGAGGATGACCCGGAGTCTTCGGAGGACGTTTCGTTTTTGGTGTCGCTTTTTGCCATGGCATGATGATAGCGGTGTTGGGGGGCCTATCCAAGCAGTTGGGGGAGCTGAATCTTTTGTTGTGCCTACGGGTTTTCGTGAACTTTTTTGGGCAGTCGCCCTGAGTTCTCATCCAGCCACAAACGACCTGAGGAATTTACTTGGTGCAGGACCAGAAGTTCCAGCTTTGGAAAGCAATTTATTTGGGCGATTCGTTCTAGTTGAGCACCCTGCGGTTCGAGATTGCCAAGTTGAACGGTCAGTTTTTTGAGATTTGGAAAGTCGTGCGGTTTGAATTCCCAGGAGGAACACGTGAGTGATTCCACTGGAGCGAACAGCGAAACCGAAGAACCGGGCAGGCTGACTCGATGGTCGAACAGGTTGAACAGGACGCGAGGGATGGCCGGCGAACGTCGCTCAACGGGTCCTCCACCGCTGCGAAACAGCGTTTTCACGAGTTCCTGTTCCTTTGCCGCGCGGCGGTGTTCACTTACGACGATTGCGATCGCGACGCCGATGATCGGCAGAACGATGGCCAGCTCGAAAAGGGAGATCGAAAGCCAACGTCTCCGACGACGAAAATCAATGAGTTTTGCGATCAATCCAACGATGACGAGCAAGGTCGCCAGATTGCCAATCAGGCCTAACCAGGAGATTTGGGCTTCGAATCCGCTGGCTGATTCGGCAATGGGCCAGTTGCGTTCGTCCGACCAAAAATGAGAGGCATAGTTGCCGCCAAAGCTGCTGTCGTGCTCGTTCGCTCTAACCTGGATCAAGTAAAGTTCGCCCGCAGAATCGAACCAGCTAGGTCGCTGCTGCTTGCTTTTGCAGAGCTGCTCGCGAGCAGCGTTGTCAATGTTCCACGCCAGAGATTTGTTTTGCAGAACCGCCAATTGGCTTTCAGTGAAAAGGAACTTTACGGTCCGCTGATGAGTAAATGGCCAGCCGTGATGACGGATCGTGCAGGACTCAAAGCTGCCTCTACCCACTTCTTCACCGGGAATGGCCACCAGAATCCAAAGCGGCAAAACGATCAACATCGCCAGCACGACGCCGGTACGCGAAAGTCCACCGAATCGATGGTTTCTGCTGGACTCTTGGGCAATTTCCGGAGTGTCCGGTTGCGTTGACATGAATTTGTTTGGGATGTCTCTGGTCGGATGCCGTTGAATTTAGTGGGTGGCTTGAATTGCCTATTTTTACATCTATTGCTTTGCGATTGATATCAAAACACTGAGGTTCAATAATCCAAACCCCTGCCTCACCAGTCTCCCCTCTCCCCCATTTGTGCCATGAAACGTCGCGGTGAATTACTGGACACGTTGGTCTTTCTTATCGTGGCCTTTCTGCTTCCCGCCTGGTTGCTGGGTCACCTTTACCTGACATTCTTCCCGGCCAGGCTAACCACGGACGGCGCTGGCGTAACAGAGACCTCGTTGGTCGCTGGCGATTCGACGACGGCAGAATCACCTTCTGCAATCGATGTTTCCGGCAGCCAGAGCAAGAACTCTGAGGGTGCGATGGCCGGTGACCCGATGTCTGTCGCCGATCGTGCCGCTGATGATACCACAAGCGTTGCCGCGAGAGCTTTGGAGGCGGCACAGAAAAAGTTCGACGAATTGAATGCAAAATTTCAATCGCAGACAACGCAGGGTGCTTCTCTTCGAGCCGAAGTCAGCCAACTGCAATCCGAGCTGAGGCAGTTGCGTGAGAGCAGGGGGCAGTCCGATCAAACGATCCGGAAACTCGAAGGCCAGGTCGCCGATGCGCGAATGAAGCTTGAGCAGGCCGCCCAGGAAAAACCGCCCCAGGTCGCGCCGATGAATCAAGATGTGCAACGGCTTGAATCGGAGCTGGCCGATGCCCGCCGCGACAATCAAACCCTGAACCAACAGATGACCGCTGCGACAGAAAGCAAACAGATGCTTGATGAGCAGATCAAAAAACTTGAGCAGGAAATCAAGCAGTACTCTGAAGAGAATGCGAACCTCAAACAGGTTGCCCAAAAGGCTCAGGAAAATGCCGGCAGCGCCGGCAGCGACATGACAAAGCTCACCAAGCTACAGCAGCAACTCGACGGCTTGAACACGCAGCTGGCCGATGCCAACAATCAAATCACGCTCAAAGACGCCGAACTGAATCGCCTGAAACTGGCTGCGGCCAACGCGGTGGCAGCACCCGAAAAAGCCAACGGCGAATTCAAGGTCACTCCACGCTCTTCACTGCAGGAATTGGTCTATCGGGACTTCATCTCTGACAAAGGCAAAGTCGCCAAGCTGGCGTTTGTTCGCTGGGAAGGTGACAAAGTCGTTGTCCGCAGTTTCGCTGACAAACGCCTTTACCGATTGCCGATCACGATGTTCAGCGCATCGGATCAGCAATATCTGCGCGAACAGTAAACGCACACCATGCGTGAGGCACGCCCCGGCGGTTTTCATTGTCGGGCATCTTTTCTCTTTACTCCCCAACTTCCGTGAGGAATCCCATGCTGGAATTATTCTCTATAAAAGCTCCTGGTCTTTTGGCCCAGGACAATGCCATGAGTTCGATGCTGAACAGTGTTTCAGGCGAGGTTGGCAAGTACCTGCCAAGCATACTTTCGGCGTTGGCGGTGCTGGTGATTGGCTGGATTGTGGCCAAAATCATTTCGTCACTGGTCGGCAAAGGGCTTGGCAAGTCCGGATTTGGCCAGAAGCTCAGCCGGTTGATCTCTCCCGACGGAAAGGTCAATGCGTCGAAGGTGATTTCAAAGATCATCTTCTATCTGTTGATGCTGTTCGTGTTGATTACCTTTTTCCAGGTACTCGACCTGCCGATGGTCTCCCAACCACTCAATGGGTTCCTGGACCAGGTGTTCGAGTACGCTCCCCGCTTGCTTAGTGCGTTGGGTCTGGGCGTGGTTGCCTACGTGTTGGCTCGCGTGCTCAAGCAGGGCACCAAGTCGGGGCTCGACGCGTTGGATCTGGACAACCGCGTGGCGAACGTTGGGCAGGATGTGAAGATGATGTCCGACGCGGCAGGCAGTGCGCTTGATCGCGTTGCCGGCGAAGACGACCCGCTGAAGACTTCGATGGCCGAAGATTCTTTTGATGGCGACGACGACGGTTTTGACTTTGGCGGTGGCGGTGGCTCGCCAAGTGCCGCTGCGACCAGTGATTCTCCAGGACTGAGCACTTCGATTTCCGAAGCGGTTTACTGGTTGGTGTTTGCGTTGTTTCTGCCGGGCATCATTGGAGTGCTGCAGATTCCGGGCTTGAAAGAGCCGATCGAAAAGATGTTCACCAAAGCTTTGGACTTCCTGCCAAACATTTTTGCGGCCCTGGTTATTGGTGTGGTGGGTTTCTTTATCGCACGACTTGTCCGTCAAATCGTCAGCAACTTGACCGCGTCATTTGGCGTCAACAAGCTGGCCAGCAAAATTGGTTTGGCGGAAGACGGCGGAACGCGGATTTCGGATTTGCTGGGTTTGCTTTCTTTTGTCACGATCCTGCTGCCGATTTCTGTTGAAGCTCTCAAAAAGCTGGACATCGAAACGATCTCTGGACCGGCGAATCAGATTATCAACCGTGTGTCGTCGCTGGTGCCGGGTTTCCTGGGTGCCGCGATCACGATTGCTGTCGCGGTTTTCATTGGACGGATCATCGCCAAAATCGCCGTGGAGTTCCTTGCAGGAGTTGGATTCGACCAAATGCCCGAGAAGATTGGACTGCCGTTGTCCAACGACAATCCGGATCAGACGCCATCGAAAATTGGTGGCAAACTGGTTCTGGGCGGCATCATCCTGATGGCTTTGTCACAGGCATTGCCGATGATGGAGTTGGGCCCCCTGGCCGAACACGTGAATGCATTTTCTGCGTTCGCGGTTCGTCTTGTGATTGGATTGGTGATCCTCGCACTGGGAATGTTCCTATCGACAATCGCGGCGAAACAGATCAAGGGTTCAGGCATTGAGAACGCATCGACCCTAGCGATGGTAGCCCGTGGCGCGATTCTTTTCTTCGCCGGCGGGTTTGCTCTTCAGCAAATCGGCGTTTCGCAAACGATCGTCAACACCGCGTTCATGTCGCTGCTCGGCGGCCTGGGTGTTGCTCTTGCGATTGCCTTTGGGTGGGGTGGCCGCGACGCGGCAAAGCGATTCCTTGACCGGCACGTGAAGTAATCGACGGTCCCACCGTTGCCAGTGCCAACCGGCTAACTGCAAAGTGATGCCGAAACTGGCCGCTGGCGTGAATTGGGAACAAGAAAGCGGTGGCCAATGTCACCGCTTTTTTCGTGCGCCCGCGACTGCTGATGTCGATTCGGGAGACGTGTGCTGCGGTGTTACTTTTTTGCCTTGCGATAGACGCGGCCGTCTTTCATGACGAACACGACCTGCTTCATGTGCGATATTTCTTCGGTGGGGTCGCCCTTGACGGCGACCAGGTCAGCGAGTTTGCCGGCTTCGATGGTGCCCAGTTTGTCCTGGACACGGAGCAGCTTAGCGGCTTCGATGGTGGCGGACTGGATCGCTTGCATGGGAGTCATGCCACCGGCGACCATCAGTTCGAACTCTCTGGCGTTGTCTCCGTGCGGCGAAACTCCGGAATCGGTGCCGAAAGCGATCTTGACGCCGGCTTTGTGAGCTTTGGCAAACGTGCTCAGAATGATCGGGCCGATGGAGGCGGCTTTGGGGCGAACGACGGCCGGAAAGTAGTCGTCCAGTTTGGCTTTTTCCGCGACCCATTCGCCAGCCATCAGTGTCGGGACCAGATAGGTGCCGCGTTCTTTCATCAGTTCCATGATCTCGGTAGTCATAAACGTTCCGTGTTCGATCGAATCGACACCCGCGAGGACCGCACGCTTCATGCCTTCGCTGCCGTGAGCGTGAACAGCGACGGCCATGCCGTAGTCTTTGGCGATTTGCACGATGGCTTCCAGTTCGTCGTCGGTGAACTGGGGATTCTGTCCGTTAGTCGCGAGGCTCAGTACGCCTCCGGTGGCGGTTAGTTTGATCAGGTCCGCGCCGTCTTTGTATCGCTGGCGGACGGCTTTGCGGGCATCGTCGGTTCCGTTGATGACGCCATCGAGCGGCGTTCCTTCGCGTTTGAATTCTCCCTTGGTGCCGTTGGTGGGATCGGCGTGTCCGCCGGTGGTCGCGATCGATTTTCCAGCGGTGTAGATGCGCGGGCCAAGGATCCATTTTTCGTTGATGGCTTTACGAAGCGAGACCGAGTTGACACCGTTGTCACCCAAGTCACGGACGGTGGTGAAGCCCGCCATCAGGGTTTTCTTTGCGTAGGTGGTGCTGCGGAGCGCAAAGTCGGCTTCGCTGAGGAAGAAGCGATCGGAGTAGACTTTTTTGTGGTGCTGCATCATCAGATGCGTGTGCATGTCCATCAGGCCAGGCATGACGGTGTGGTCTTTGAGGTCGATCAGTTTTTTGGAATCGGCGCGGGTGTAGCCGTCCTCGATGGATTTGATCGTGTTGTCTTCGACGACGATGGTAACTTTATTTTTTACGGTGCCCGCGGCCACGTCGATCATCTTGCCGGCGTGAATTACAGTTTGAGCGTTGCACAACGTCGGCAGGAGAAGTACGGCAACAAATACGGCGTATCGGAACATGTCTGGCCTCAATGGATGAACTTCGATCGGGCCAGTATAGCAAAGGCAGGAGATTGGCCGTGAGATCCCGGATTGGCAGGCACCGGCGGTAGAATTGAAGGCAACCCAATACAGCCGTTCGCACCGGTGGCCTTTCTGCAGCCAGTCGGCTCACTCAAGCCTTTGGTGCCGCCGCAGCGGGGACGAGATTTGCCTCCGTTTTTGACCGGATTATTCACGCGGCGTGGGCCTAACGTTCAGTCTAGCCTAGCCGATGAACAGCGCACCGGTTGGAAAAGAGTCTTTGCCCTGGACTTCATCAACGAGGTGAACCGAAATCTGGGCGACAATCCAGCTTTGACCTTTGCGTCGGCGTGGTTCAACGCAAATCAACGCCCGACGCCGTGAACAATTCTAGTTTTGGACAGCGGAGACGTAGATTGCCCGGCAATGCCGGGAAGAAAGAAGGGTGGCTGAGGGGACTTGAACCCCCAACCCCTGGAATCACAATCCAGTACTCTAACCAATTGAGCTACAGCCACCATTTAGATTTCGGACGCGAATTGTAATCCTGGGGTTCACCATGGTCAACGGATTACTTTGGTGCGGCCGGGGCGGTGCGGAAATGAACGATCCTGACCGGCATAGTCGGAAAAATTTGACGCTGACGCTGTCAGGGCCCAAGCCGCCCAAGCCAGTAGCGGGATACGCTGGACCAGTTGGTGCCGGCTAGGATTGCAAGAATTACGTAGAAGTAGGGCAATGCGATAAAACCAGCAAGGACTTTTGTTGCCCGATGGCCGCGAACCATGGCGGAGCAGACCAGCAGCCAGCCGATCCCCAAGAGAATCGAAACAACGACGATTTCTGAATCTTCGAACCAGGACAAGGAGACGTCAACTGTATAGCATGCGATCAGGAAGAAGATGAGTGCCGAAAGAATGGCGTGGGAGAATTGCGTGCCTTTTTCATTGTAGACTGCCAGAAAGCCGCACTTGAAGACCACGGCCAAGGCCAGAATCGGGATCGCCAGCAGCAGGATTCCGAAACCAAAAAACTTCAACAGTGCAATCGTTGCCGCCGCGATGGTTGTCAGCCAAAGCAACGTTCCGATGCCGAATTGTCGCCGTCCAAGAATCGGGTCGCGTGGAATTTCCTGAAGCTCAGACACGGCAGAGAAAGGTCGCGAAATTGAACCATTTCAAAAGAACTTCGGCTTTCGAAAAGCCAGCGGCAAGGAACATCTGTTCGTTACGATCCATCGTCAGTGGCACCAACACGTTTTCCAGGGCATCACGCTTGCGCGAAATCTCAAGCTCGCTGTAGCCGCGGCCTTTCTTGTATTCAAAGTACAAATCGGTCAACGCGTCATGCATCGCCGCTCGCTCGTGGGCGACTTTTTCGCTGATCAACAGAAAGCCACCGGGACGCAGTGACTTGCAAATCCGCTCCAGCAGGGCAGGGCGATCGGATTCGGGAATGAACTGCAAGGTATAGTTCATTAGCACGACTGATGCGTCGTGGATCTCGAAATCCTGCACCGCAACGCAGGTGGTCTGAATCGTGTGAGCCAGTTCAAGGGTACTTAACTTGTCCTCGCACTGGTCGAGCATCGCCTGGGAATTGTCGGCGCCATAAAGTTCCAGGTTGCGCTTTGGCAGCGATGCCGAAAGATGAATCAGCGAAGTCCCGGTGGAACAGCCCAGATCAAAGACGCGAATCGGGTCGTGATCCAACAATCCGGTCAGGACCGGGACGCTGCGCTGGACGTCGGCGTATAGCGGCACGCTGCGCGAGATCATATCATCGAAGACTTTGGCGACGTTTTGATCGAATGCAAACGTCCCCGAGTCGGGATCGATTTTGCTGAAGAGTCGGTCGATTTGAGCCACAGTTTTGCCGCAGGAATTTGATGCTGTTTTGGGAGCGCCCCGATTTGTTGGAGCAATTATCACCAAAGGTGGACATGAATGAAGTCCGGAGGATCAGAAATTTCCGGATCGAGGATCTGGATTTGCCCCGCGGAAGGGATCTGAAGGCACTGATTGAGCAGCTTCCGGTCGCGGGCGACGTGGGCAATCCGGTCGCGAGAGACTTTGGGGCTGACGTTGTCTCGATTGGACAGTCCGGGGATTTGGAGGCGGACCAGGCGGAAGTGCTGGCCGCGACGATCAAGCAATTTCATCCGTGGCGAAAAGGGCCTTGGAAGGTCTTTGGTCAGGATGTGGATGCGGAGTGGCGTTCGAATCTGAAGTGGGATCGGATTCGCCCGGCCCTGGGTGAGCTTGCTGGCAAAAAGATCATGGACGTTGGCTGCGGCAATGCGTATTACATGTTTCGCATGATGGCGGACGATCCCGCGCTGGTGCTGGGGCTCGATCCGTCGATTCCATTTTATCTGTGGTTCGAAACGGTGCAGCGGTTTTTGCAGATTCCCAACATGCAGTTCGAGCGTTTGGGTGCTGAGCATTTGACGGTTTTCGATCAGTGTTTTGATCTGGCGCTGTGTATGGGCATTTTGTATCACCAGCGGAATCCGGTTCAGATCCTGCGTGACTTGCGTAACAGCTTGGTCGTTGGTGGAAAAGCTTTAATTGAATCGCAGAGCATTCCTGGCGAGGGATCGATGGCGCTGTTTCCCGAAGACCGCTACGCCAAAGCAAGAAATGTTTACTTTGTTCCAACCAAGGATTGTCTGGTGAACTGGGCGCGGCGAGCAGGGTTCAAGGATGTCGAAGTGGTTTCACACGTGTGCGTGACGACAGAGGAGCAGCGGTCCACCGAGCATATGACGTATCATAGCTTGGCTGAGTTTTTGGATCCGGAAGATGGTTCGAAGACGGCCGAAGGATACCCCGCGCCCTGGCGGACGGCGGTGATTGGGACGCGGAAGTTTTTGGATTGATGGAGGTGGTGCTTCGGGCTGTGATTAAGCGGGGGAAGCTGGGCGAGACGTTGACGATTCAGGGCAATGGTGAAGGCCCGGGAAATGCAGTTCGAAACGAGGTTCGAAGCGCGGCCGGTGGGAACCGGCCCTACCTAAGTTTGAAGCGCGGCCGGTGGGAACCGGCCCTACCTAAGTTTGAAGCGCGGCCGGTGGGAACCGGCCCTACTTAAGTTTGAAGCGCGGCCGGTGGGAACCGGCCCTACTTAACTACTTGACGGCTGGTGGGAACCGGCCCTACGGAAACATCAAAACGGAAACGTGTCGTCGAGGGGTGATTGGGCAAGGTCGGCCAAGAAGCCGCCGAGTCGCTCGACGAGCACTTCCATCATGCGGTGGCCTTTTTCGGCACTCGCGGCATGCGGATTCCCTGAGCCCGAGTTGGTCGTGAGCAGATGCCACGGCCTGGAAATCGAGACCCAGCCTTTGTTGAGAGCTTCGAATCGTGTTGGACGGACGCTGCCTTCATCCGCTGCCAGAGTGCCGTCATCGCGCACGTTGACGTACTCGGGAAAAAAGGCAAGCCCGAAAGAAGTTTCCATTTCACCGGCATGGTCTTCACCGTTTTCAAAAATATCGAAGTAAACGTCGTTCAATGACTGGTACCAGTTGCACAAAAACAGATGGGCGTCACTGCGCCCGGACATTTCACGCAAAAATGGTTTGAGCCCGTTGCCGCCGTGGCTGTTGAGCAACATGACTTTGCGAATCCCGCTGCCCACAAGCGACTCCACAATGTCTTCAATGATACGATTGAGCGTCGATGGGTTCACGTTGATCGCCAGCGGAAGTTCCCGCATATTCGTTTCGGTGCCGTAGGGAATCGTCGGCAAGAGGACGACTTTGCCGCCCAAACTCCACGCGTGCTCACAGATCTTCTCACCCACAATGGTTCCCTCAAACAGGTCCGTGCCGTAGGGAAGGTGCAGGTTGTGTGGTTCGGTTGCACCCAACGGCAGCACCGCGACATCATACGAGTGCTGCTTAACTGTCGCGTAGGTGGCTTGGGATAGGTTCCAGGGCGTCATCGGTCATCGGGCTCGATAGTGAAGTTCCGTCGCCATTTTAGCGTTCCATCGGGGTACGTGTGACCGAAGTGCTTTGTATTCCGGCACCGCGACGCATAGCCTTGGTTTCAGGAGGAACGAACGTGCGAGGAAAGATTCTGCTCGGCGCGATGGAAGCGTCAAAGCTGGCCGGGGCGATGGAGGCTTGCGAGTCCGATAGCTGCGGTGATTTCGAAGCGTTGTTGGGAAAAGTGCAAAATGCATTTGATCCCGGATTATTCACGACGACGGGCGTTAATTCTACGTCTGGCCAGCGGGAGCAAGGGAAAAGCTGAATTTCAACAAGAAATGTAAATCGTCTGGTAGATGAAAACCACAGCGATCGCTTCATTGCATCAGAGTCGCGGATCACTGTCTCAACTGATTCTGACGCCCACGCCTCGTGAATAATCCGGGTTGATGGCATTGCAGCGATGCCCGACGAGAATCACCTTTCCTGAACATCGACATCCGGGCGAAGCCGTTTGAACTGCTCCAGTGCCGCAGGCGAAAGAGCATCCTTGGTCAGAATCAGGGTCTTCAGGGTGGCGATTTTCGCCAGTGAGTCAACGGCGGCGTCGGTAAGTTGGGGCTTGGAAACCATCAGGACTTCCAAAGCGGGAAGCTTTGTCAGTTCAACGATTTCTTTGTCCATGATCGAAGAGTAACGCAGGTCCAGTTCTCGCAGGCTGGCCAGTTGGTTGAGTGATTCCAGGGCACCCGGCTCGATCGGGCTGGCGAGGAGGAACAGTTGTTCGAGCGAATCGAGCTTGCCAAGCTTTTTCGCGTTGTGCTTGTAAAGTTTGTTCCCGGACAGATCCAGCCACCGCAGTTGTTTGCACTTCGCCAGTTCGTCAAAGGCACCGTCACCTAGGTCGGCTTCCGGAATGGCCATGACTTCGCGGGTTGCCGGTTTTTCGATGCGGTTTTCGACGCTCCAATTTTTGACTTTGAGGAACTGGTCGTAATCGGATTCGAGTTGTTCGAAAGTGCGCCCGATGGTTTTCTCGAACAGCCTCTTTTGTGGATCGACTTTTTGCTTGTGCATGGTTTTGAGAAAATCAACCAGTTTCGAGCGTGTGTTGTTTTTGCTGTCCATGAGCATGTGGGCGATGCCGGCGGATTGCGAATAGATCCGCGCAATGTCGGGGCGTGTCTGAAAGGCCGGCATGTTCATGCGCGAAAGTTCTGCAATCGGCACGTGAAAGCCTTCGCGGATTTTGCGCATGCGGGCAAACTGAAGCCGGGTGGAATCGAATCCTCCCACTGTCGCGTAGCCGTCAAACAGTTCGACAGATTCAAAGTACATCGCAACGCCCTCGTCGAGCCAGAGAAAATTGGCGGCAAACGGAGACGGGCGGGTGCGGATGGATTCGCGAAACAGTTGGTGAGCCAATTCGTGCCGCCAGGTAGAATCGGCCGGTTCGCCAGTGGCTCCAACTGCGGGAAAACAAGAGATTTCCTGGTCGCCGTGGTAGTAGCCGCTGGAAACTTCCGCGCCGCGAACGCCCAGATTCAACATTTGCCTGACGTATTCGGGGTGGTCGCGAAAGAAGGCGACTTTGAAGCGACGGCTGGCACCTTTGGGGATGTGAAGCTGGCCTTTGCCTTCGAACCAAGTCTTTACCGTCGATGGCTTTTTCCAGAATTCAAAAAACAGTTGACGCCAGATGTAATGCCACGTCTCGAGGTTCTCTGCGAGTGCCCGGGTTTGTTCTTCGGTGGCGTTTGAGTAAATGTAAAAGTGCGGCGTGGTGGCGGTAAAGTAGGTCTTTGCCGGCCAGCCAAATTCGCGCTGCGGTTTGCGGGCGGGTTTGACGGTGATCCTTTCGGGGAACAGTTTCCAGCCGTCTTTGATTTTGCGATGGCCCAGCATCTCGCGGGCCCGCGCGTGGTCGCGGTCGAAGTAGAGGACTTCGTGCAGAAGCCGGAACGCAACGGCGCCTTCGTCGGCTTTGGCGGCACGTTCGGCTAGGTCAAACAGGCTCGTCGCGTGATCACGGCGGATTTGGGTTAGCTTTTGAAACCACTCGCCCAGCTTGCCGTCGATGTCGGCGGTGGGCATGGTCTTTTCGGTGGGCAGGAAAAGGTAATGCCGATCCAGCCCGCAGCGGCGATAGATGCTCCACGTGGCTTTCTCCTGCTGCTGGACCCCGTTGCCGCGACACCAGAGGACCAACTCCTGAAGCTTTTCCTGAAGGCCGCGATTGAGCTGCAATCGTTCGACACGCCAATCTGGTTGCGCCGATTGAGCAGCGGCTCGGCTGGCCCACAGCGCCAATATCAGAATCGCAAGCCAGCCAATTCGAGATTGCGTCGCGGTTGCTGTACGGGAACGTGTTCGCTGGCGAAACGGTGGTTGCTGTGTTTGTCTCATTCCCGTCGATTCTGATTCGAGAAAGTTGAATCGGTTTCGCTGGCTTGCCGCAAAAACCGATGGCTCACTTAAACTATAGCATCTGAGCCGATAGCCGATGAAGTTGTTGTGTAATGTGCGGCCCGGGGGGACAGAGTGCCGCTGCAAAGAAACCTTATTTTGGCTACGATATCGGCGACTTTTCCGGAATCCAGAAAGCAGCCCTGAGACCTATGAGCAATCCACTTCTTCAAACCGACGGCCTACCCGCTTACGACAAGATCACTCCCGAGCACGTTGGGCCTGCGGTTGAATCGATCACGAAGGAGTTCGAAACGCTTCTCAAGCAAGCTGAAGAGTCGACGGACTGGGAAAGCCTCAAGAAACCGATGGGCAAGCTCGATTTGCTGTTCGAATACGGCTGGTCGCCGATTGGACACTTGCTGGGCGTGGCCAATAGCGATGAACTGCGGGACGCTCATGAGGCAGCGATTCCCCAGATCATTGGAATGGTTTTGCAGCTGGGACAAAGTAAGCCACTTTACGAACGCTACTGTGCGTTCCGCGATTCCGACGACTGGGCCGGGATGCCTTCTGCGAAAAAGCGAATCGTCGAAAAGGCGATCCTTTCGGCGCAGCAGTCAGGCATCGGGCTCGAGGGCGATGACCTTGAGCGGTTCAACGAAATCGCGGAACAGCTTTCGCAGGTCGGCACCGAGTTTTCCAACAATGTGCTTGACGCGACCAATGCGTGGCATTTGGACATCACCGATCCGGCAGACGCGGAAGGTTTCCCTGACACGTATCGCCGGGTGGCAGCAGGAAATTTTGCCGCAGCTCAGGAAGAAGCGACCGAGCCGGATCCGGAGAAAGGTCCGTGGCGGGTCAAGCTGGACGGGCCGAGCTTTACGCCTTTCATTCAGCACTGTCGCAATCGCGCTTTGCGTGAACAGGCGTATCGGGCTTACGTCACGCGTGCGTCCGGTGGTGAGCACGACAACACGACGCTGATTGATGAAATTTTGAAATTGCGGAAAGAGCAAAGCCAACTGTTGGGCTACGAGAACTTTGCCGAAAACAGCCTTGCCAACAAGATGGCTGCTGACACTGGTGAAATTCAGCAGATGTTCGACCAACTCCTTGGTGCGAGCCTGGAATCGGGAAAACGCGAACTGGAAGAAGTCACCCGGTTTGCCAACGATAACGGACACGAAGGAGAGCTGGCCCACTGGGACGTTGGATTTTGGGCAGAGCGATTACGCGAGCACAAGTACGCGTATACCGAAGAGGAACTGCGGCCGTACTTTTCGCTCGAACCGGTGCTTGATGGCCTGTTTGATCTTTGCACAAAGCTGTTTGGAGTCACGTTCAAGGCGGCCGATGGTGAAGCTCCGGTTTGGAACCAGGACGTTCGGTTCTTTCATGTGCTTAACGAGGACAACGCGCAGATCGCATCGTTTTACCTTGACCCCTATTCCCGACCGGAGAACAAACGGCCAGGGGCATGGATGGCAGATTGCGTCGGTCGCTCGTTTACTTCTTCGGAGTCGCGGTTGCCTGTTTGTCATCTGGTTTGCAACAGCACGCCGCCGACAAAGAACCAGGACGGCGAGATCCCTTCGTTGATGACGTTCCGCGAAGTCGAAACGTTGTTCCATGAGTTTGGGCATGGTTTGCAGCACATGCTGACGACGGTTGATCTGCGCGATGTTGCCGGGATTTCAGGGGTCGAATGGGACGCGGTGGAACTGCCCAGTCAGTTTATGGAAAATTGGTGTTATCACCGGGAGACGCTGTTGGGGATGGCGAAGCATTATCAGAGCGGTGAGACGTTGCCCGATGAGCTGTTTGAAAAGATTTGCAAAGCGCGGACGTATCGCGCGGCCAGCCAGATGCTGCGTCAGCTTCAGTTTGGGATGACCGACATTGAGCTACATTCCAATTTCGATCCGTCGGGTTCGGAGTCGGCGTTTGAGGTGCATGAGCGGATTGCGAAGCAGACTTCTGCGTTACCTCCGTTGCCGGAGAACAAGTTCCTTTGTGCGTTCTCGCATATTTTTGCCGGTGGCTATGCGGCGGGGTATTACAGCTACAAGTGGGCGGAGGTATTGAGTGCCGATGCGTTTGCTGCGTTTGAAGATGTGGGGCTGGATAATTCAGAAGCGGTTGCCGCGACCGGGAGGAAGTTTCGCGACACGGTTTTGGCCCAAGGCGGAAGCCGGCATCCGATGGAGATTTATGAGGAGTTCCGCGGGCGCAAGCCGACCGTCGAAGCGCTGCTGCGGCACAGTGGCCTGGGGGCCGCAAGTTAGCCGCGTGACCCGTCGCTATAGCGCGTCGATCGTGAAAGCCGTCGCCGCTGCGCCCTACTTCAGCTGGACCAGTTTGCCGAATCCTTCGGGGACGTACAGGCTGCCATGGGTGGTCGATTGAGCCGAGTGGGAACGAAGCGTTTCGGCCAACGCGCCGGCAGAGGACTTTCCAACTAGGTGACTTTGAAAAGCCGACGCGATGGCATGGATTTCGTCGCCGGTCTGATAGACGAACTCAAGTCGAAAGTTTTTGACGCCGGCATCAAGCCAATCGCGAACCGATGACGGATCCGTCTGGGCTTGGGCACCGAAGACTGTATTGCGGCAGCCCACGTCCGCCATCACCGGATGCTCGCGGCCTTCGTGATCGCGAACGGCGATTCGATGCGTCTCGCAGGGGTGGCCGCAGTTGGTGTTGTCGGTGCCTTCGGAAAGGAAACGGCAGAAGACACAATGTTCGGTGTGAAAGACCGGAAGGTGGCTGTAGGCGATGACTTCCAGGTCGGGACTCGACGCGGCAAGGTCGCTGATCTGTTTGGCGTTCAGGTCGTAGGTTGGCGTCAGTCGCTGCAGGCCCATGTCGCGGAAGGTCCGGACGGTTTCGCCGTTGGCAACGTTCAGGCTGAAGTCACCGATGAGCTTTGTCGGATCGATGTCGGATTTGAGCAGGTCAACCAGCAGCCCTCCGCTGCGAACGAGGATTTCACAATCCAACGACAACAGGAAACGAAAAATGTTCTGCTCGGTCGGTTTAAGGATCCTTGGGCTGGCGACACGAGCAGTGATGCCGGAGGCGGTGATCTTTTCGACGCTCGGTCGGAGGCCGTAGAGTTCGAGGTAGTCGAGCGTGATCGAGGCGGGCGCGGCGGCGAGGGCGGCATCAAGTTGCTCGGCAGTGCGGACCAGCAGGTGCAGTTGCGGACCGGGGGGCGGCATGATGGGCGCGGTGGATTTTGCGAAAGCAATGGGCATCGGCGCCGGTGACTTGCCGCCGGGCTTGCGTGTCGCTACGGCGTCTAGGAGGGCTTCGACGAGCACCCGGCGGGCTTCGTTGAGGATGCTTGTGGGGACGAAGACCGCTTCGGTTTCGGTTCGGATGATCTCGCCAAGGTGAAAGGGGGTGCCGCCGAGGCGACCCAGTTTCTCACTGAGCGTTTCATCGTCGAGGGCTCGCTTTTGCGCAGCTTGCAGCGGCTCTTCAGAGGTGTATTGGGCCTTGAGCCCCGATTCGTGGATCGCGGTGACGACCAATGGTTTGCCGACCGAAGCGGTGACTTCGAAGTCCAACGGACGGGTGAAAACGGGCTTGGAGGATTTCGTAATTGACTTGAGCGAGCGGACCAGGGAGGGTTGGTTGGTTCGCCAGACGAGGTCTCCGGGACGGATGCGGTCAAGGTTCAGCTTGCCGTGCTCGAAAGCCAGGCGGGCGAGGTCGTCGGCAAGTGGTTTGACAGTGTAAACATTGCCGCCTTCTTCGGGCTCGTCGGGGCTGCGCCAGTCGGCGGCGTCGAAGACCAGCCCGTCGCCGGGGGAGATTTCGTGTTCCAGTTCGACGTCGATTCCGAACTGGCTGATCGCGATAACGGTGCCGACATTGACGCCGCGGTGACGCGGGGCGCGGCCGATGACGACGTTCTGGTGGTTGACGCCGGACATGAAATGGGGGCCAAGGCCGCGGGAGTAGATTTGTTCAAGTTGGGCTTTTTCGGCCGTCGTTTCGTTCGCAACACCAAGCAGGGCGAGGTCGATGGCTTCGCGGTAGGCGCGTGTGGTGGCCGCGACGTAAGAAGCGTCCTTGTAGCGGCCTTCGATTTTCAAACAGGAGATGCCGATGTCGACTAGTTCGGGAATTTGCTCAATCGCGTAAAGGTCTCCAGGGGAAAGAAGGTAGCGGTGGGGGCCGAGGTCGCGAGCTTTGCCGTCGACGATCAGGTCGTAGGACAGGCGGCAGGCTTGGGCGCATTTGCCACGGTTGGCGCTTCGCCCTCCCCACGCTTCGCTGCTGAAACATTGGCCGGAGTAGGAGACGCAGAGGGCTCCATGGACGAAGCATTCAAGTTCGACATCGGTTTGCGATGCGATTTTACGAATGTCGGCGATGCTCAGTTCACGGCCAAGGACGACGCGGGAGCAGCCAAGGCCGGCGGCGAGTTCGGCGCCTTGGGCGCTGGTGATCGACATTTGCGTGCTGCCGTGGATGGCGAGCTGCGGGGCGATTTCGCGGGCGAGTTTTGCGATGCCGATGTCCTGGACGATGATCGCGTCGGTGTTGGCAGCGGCGATCGCTTCGATGGCTTGTTTGGCGGTTTCGATTTCGTGGTCGAAGACGAGGGTGTTGAAGGTGACGAAGCCTTTGACGCTGCGGCGGTGGAGCGTTTGGAGGACTTTGGGCAGTTCGCCGATGTGGAAGCCGACTTTTGCGCGAGCAGAGAAGTGGCTCAGACCGAAGTAGACGGCATCAGCGCCGGCTTCGATGGCGGCATGGAGTTGCTGCCAGCCACCGGCGGGGGACATGAGTTCGGGTGTGGAAGAGGACAGGGTTTGGCTTGGGGTTGAGGGTTGGAATGGGGAATGGGGAATGGGGAGTGCGGAATGGGGAATGGGGAATGGGGAATGGGGAATGGGGAATGGGGAGTGGGGAGTGGGGAGTGGGGAGTGGGGAGTAAGTACTCAGTACTCGGTACTCGGTACTCAATACGGTGCAATTTGGTTTTCAGTCGCAGTCTGGATTGTCTCGCTCTACGTCGCGTTTCTTTTCCTCTCCATCGGACTTGTTTTCCTCTCCATCGGACGTGTTTTTCTCTTTTTCGCGCCTCTGGTGTTCCTTCTCGCGCTTTTCCTGGTCCTTGAGGAAGTTGGGGTAGGGGAGGCCCTGTTTGATCCAGTCGGGACGTTCCTTACCGGTGGCTTTCTCCCAGCTCTCCCAGACTTCGTCGGTCCAACTCTTTAACTTCTTGATGTGTTTGACACCGGAGCCCTGTTTGGTCATGGATTTCAGAAAAGCAATCGTCATCTTCCGGATCTCTGTGCCTTCGAGAAACAATGGACCGAATTGGTCACGCGTGAGGTACTCGCGGTCGTAAGCAACGCACAGGTGGGCTTGGGTTTCGTTCAAGCTACCGATGGCGTAGCCAATGAATTGGACGAACTCGCCCTGGGTTCCGCGGCCGAAGCCCTCGGCGATGTTGGCGACGACCGATGATGAGGAATCGTTGATCTGGATGACAAGACGTTTGTCGGACCTGAAGGGGGCGTTCTTGGTGAACTGGAAGATAGACTTGGACCATTGGCGAGAGCGTTGCCAGAACTTCAGGTCAGTGAAGTTGCGAACGCCGGCCATGGGTTCCTCGGAGGTTGGAGAAGGGATCGGCGGATTGTAGCTGTGAGGCCGGGGAAAGTCACGCTGGGGAATGAGGAAGTGGGAATGGGGAATGGAGCAACCAGTGTTTGGTGCGGAATTCCGTGTTTCAAGGCACCCAGTACCCAGTACCCAGTACCCAGTACACAGTACTCAAACCAGGGGTTTGACGACATGGCCGTGGACGTCGGTGAGGCGGAAGTGTCGGCCTTGGTATTTGTAGGTTAGCCTTTCATGATCAATGCCTAGCAGGTGAAGGATCGTGGCGTGAAAGTCGTGAATGTGAACGCCGTTCTCGACCACGTTGTAACTGTACTCATCGGTTTCCCCATACGAAGTTCCCGCATTCACTCCGCCTCCGGCCATCCACATCGAAAAGCAACGAGGATGATGATCGCGGCCAAATTTCGTCCCCTCGATCTTGCCCTGACAGTAGCTGGTGCGACCGAACTCGCCGCCCCAGATGACGAGCGTGTCATCCAACATCCCGCGGGCCTTGAGATCCTTGATCAGCGCGGCGGTGGGCTGGTCGGTCTGTTTGCATTTGTGTCGCAGTCCGTTGGGCAATCCACTGTGATGGTCCCAGCCGGGATGGTAAAGCTGAATAAATCGCACCCCGCGTTCCGCCAATCGACGAGCGCGCAGGCAGTTCGCCGCAAAAGTCCCCGGCTCGGTCACGTCTTTACCGTACATGTCCAAAATGTGCTGCGGTTCGTCGGAAATGTCGGTGACTTCCGGAATCGAGCCCTGCATCCGAAACGCCATCTCGTACTGGGCAATTCGTGTTTCGAGGGCCGGATCGCTGGTCTGTTCCAACTGCAACTGATTCAACTCTTGGATTTTGTCCAGAGCTTTGCGGCGACTGGCGGTACTGATGCCCTTGGGGCTGTTGAGGTACAGGACGGCGTCTTTACTGGGTCGAAGACGCACGCCGTCATACTTGCCGGGAAGAAAGCCGCTTCCCCAGAGGCGTGAAAACAGTGGCTGACCGCCGCGGTTTTTGCTGACCATCACCACAAATCCAGGCAGGTTTTCGCTTTCACTTCCCAATCCGTACGTCAGCCACGCCCCCATGCTGGGACGGCCGGGGAACTGCGATCCGGTTTGCATCATTGTTACACCTGGACCGTGATTGATCGCTTCGGTGTTGAGCGATTTGATAATGCACATATCGTCAGCAATCTCTGCAGTATGTTTGAGCACGTCACTCATCCACTGCCCGGATTCGCCATGCTGCTTGAACTTGAACGGCGAACCCACCAGCGGAAGGCTTGCCTGGTGCCCGCTCATGCCGGTCAGCCGCTGGCCCTTCCGTACTTCGGGAGGAAGTTCCTTGCCGTGATCCCTGTTCAGCCGCGGCTTGTAGTCGAAAAGGTCCATCTGCGACGGAGCTCCCGACTGGAACAGGAAGATTACCCGTTTGGCCTTTGGCGTTTTATTTGGAAACGTGATCTCGTCCGAACCAAGCGCCTTGTCTCCTGAGAGAAGCGACGCGAGGGCAATCGATCCCAGCCCGTGTCCGAACTTTTGCAGAACGTCGCGGCGGGAAAAGAATTGATTGTCGAAGCCAGTGCAAAGTTTCCTGCTCATCGTTGCCTCACGCTTTCGTCCAGATTCAAAATTGCGTTTACGGTAATCGTGGCTGCCGCAAGCTGGGTCGCGGGGATCGACTTGTCAGCTTTGGCCGAACCCGTTTGCAGGACATCGGCGGCCGCTTGGGGTTGTGATTCGAATAGCTCCAACTGCTCCTGATAAAGAGCACGCAGAATATCGGCTTCCGCCTTGGTCGGCTTGCGACTGGTCAATCGCTGGAAGGATTCGTCGACAATTTTTGCCGCCTCGCCATCGAACTGACGATGAAGTTTCTCCGCGAGAATTCGGGAGGCTTCGACGAACTGCGTCCCGTTAAGAAGTACCAGAGCCTGAAGAGGCGAAGCGGTGACTTCGCGTTTGACGCGGCAGACATCACGTTTACTGGCGTCCATCGTCATCATTACCGGAGCGGGCGAGGAGCGTTTCCAGAATGTGTACAGACTGCGACGATAGAGCCCATCGCCGGCGTCGACTTCAAGCGGGTTGTAGGCCAGGGCGACATCGTAGGGCTTGGTCGGCGGCCCGCCGACCTTTTGTTTTAACTGTCCGCTGACGAACAAAACACTGTCCCGTAGCATTTCAGCGGAGATGCGGTTGCCGGGTCCGCGAGCCAGCAGCCTGTTCTCGGGGTCTTCCTGGCGGACGCTCAGCGGGACGATGGCACTTTGGCGATAGGTTGCCGACAAAGCCATCTGCTTGAGCAAGCGACGAACGTTCCAGCCGTTTGCGATAAAATCTCTCGCAAGCCAGTCCAGCAGTTCCGGGTGCGTCGGCACTTCGCCTTGCAAGCCAAAATCTTCCGGGGTGCGGACGAGGCCTTGAGCGAACATCAATTGCCAATAACGGTTGACCGTCACGCGGGCCAGCAGCGGGTGGTCCGGCGACGTGATCCACCTGGCCAGCCCCAAGCGGTTCCGTGGCGCCCCTTCGGGCCAGGCGGAGAGGAATCCGGGAACGTTGGCGGTGACCTGTTCGCCGCGGTCATCGTAGGCACCGCGTTTGAGAATAAACGCGTCGCGTGGCGTTTCGGTTTCCCGCATCACGGTGATCGCGGGAACGCTGTCCATGGTTTTATTCCATGCCAGGCGAGCGGATTCCAACTCCTTGCGTGCGGCTTGAATTGGCTCGCTGTGGCCCAGTGCGAATACGTCCGCAAGGCCCCTACGTCTGCGGGTGACAATCTGGTTTCCTGTCAACTCCTTGTCGGCCAGCAAGTCGATTAACGTCTTGCCATCGAACAACTGGAGGGCTTCAGGCCATGCCAACTCGCGATCAAAGACTTTAAACTCGTCAACCTGACCGTCCTTGAAACCACGGTCGCGGTAGCGCGAGCCGATCGCAAGATCCTGATAGCCCGCGTTCCAAGTGGTGACCTGTCTGGTAAGGTGATCCTTAACAATGTGCCCGGTGGCTTGGCCGTCGACGTACAGTTTCATACCGGCGGCTTTACTGGAGCCATCGTAAGTCAGCACAAGGTGATGCCACTGGTCGGCCTTGAGGACGTCATCGGTTTCAACGCAGATCGCTTCGCCGGGCCAGAAGTGAACCATTTTTGCACTCAGCGTGGCACCGACTTTGGTTAGTTCGTAGCCGACACTGCCAGCGTCATCCCAGCCACGCGAGCGACGAAAAATCACTGCCCGCTCTTCGACTTCACCCGGCTTGATCCAAATCGAAATGGAAAACGGCTGATGCCGTCCGTAATGACCAACGCCTGGAAGGACGACGGCATCGTCGCCGGTCAGAGCGACGGCTTTGCCGAACTTGCCATCGACCAGCTTGTTGGTGGAAAGCGTCCAGGCATCGCTAGAATCGGCATGGTTTTCGATTTGAGAAAGTTTTTTGTAAGAAATGTTCTTGTTGCCGTGCTCATTTTTGTAGGGTTTGTCTTTCTCGGGTTTGGGCATCGGGCTAAACGAGTCAAAGGTCAAATGCGCGACCAGACCCGGAATGTTGGCGCCGGGCTTGGAAGCATGCCACTGGTAGAACTCACTCAAGTTTTCGTTGGTGACCTGCTCCAGTTTTTCTGCCGCGGCATCGATTGCCCTTCGCTGTAGGTCGAGTGTTTTCTGCTGCTCGGCGGTCGGAAGCGAAGCCGACGGCGTGGGGACCGCGTCGGTGAAGTAGGAGATCAGTCCGTTTTCGTCCACGTTGGCAAAGAACGAGCTTAGCTCGTAGTACTCTTTGGTTTTGGTCGGGTCGTACTTGTGGTCGTGGCAGCGGGCGCACTCCAGCGTCAGGCCCATGAACGCGCCGGCGAATGTATGGGTGCGATCAGAAACGTTTTCGACGCGGAACTCTTCGATCGCCACGCCACCCTCTTTTTTGTGCGAGTGAAGCCGATTGAAGACGGTGGCGACGATCTGGTCACGCGATGGATTCTCCATCAGGTCGCCGGCCAGTTGCCAGGTGACGAACTGATCGTACGGCATGTTGTTGCGAAAGGCCTTGATGACCCAGTCGCGCCAGGGCCAAACGTATCGTTCGTCGTCGCGTTGAAAACCGTACGAGTCCGAGTAGCGAGCGACGTCCAGCCATTCGCTGGCAAGCCGTTCGGCGCACGGGTCGGAATCCAAAAGCTGATCCACGATTTTTTCTTCGGCATCGCCAGACTCATCCGCCAGGTAGGCTTCGATCTGATCGATCCCCGGCGGCAAGCCCGTGATGTCGAAGGTGACCTTCCGCAACCATTTTTCTTTCGAGGCCGGGGTGTTGGGAACTTTGTTTGCGTCGGCAATGCGTTTGTAGATGAACCTGTCGATGTTGTTTACCGGCCAGTCCGATTGGACTTTCGGAACGGGTGTGGCGTCGGGAACAGGCTCGAAAGACCAATGCTTTTCAAACGGAGCGCCGGCTTTGATCCACCGGTCGATGATGTCCTTTTCCGCTTCAGTGAGTTTCCTGGGCGCGTCGGCAGGCGGCATCACGTCGCCATCTTCGGAGCGGATGCGATGATGGACTTCACTGTCATCAAGACTGCCTTCGGTGATGGCCTCCAAAGCGTGCTCGCGGGTATCAAGACGAAAGTCCGATTGCTGGTTGTCGGCGTCAGGACCGTGGCAATGAAAACACTTGTCCGAAATAATCGGACGGACATCGCGGTTGAACGAGATTTCCTGTCCCAACGCGGTCGCAGGCGTCAGCAGGGCGAACAGGAAAATTGGAAAATGCCGGGTTCGCATGGTATGATTTGACCAATCAGGTTTGGCGGAATCGCAGTTAACGATATAAACATAGCTGTAGGAATAAGCTCCGTCTTGTAGTTGCGAACGGGATGTTTGTACGTTTTGACGACAAAACCACAATATCGACCCTCAGAAGTGACTGGTTTTACATTTCAGAATCAGTTCTTCGAACGAAATCCGTCGGCGCGGTCGATCCAGTCGGTAATTCGGTTATTCGATTTTCTGCCATCGATCTACTTCTACGCTAAGGACGCGGAGCACCGTTACATCGGCATCAATCAGGCGACGCTTGAGAACGTGTTTGGTTTGGTTGATCCAGCGGATCTTCTTGGTCGCACCGATGCGGATTTTCAGCCTCCGGCTCTGGCGGTTGCCTACCATGCGGAGGACCGTCGGGTGATGGATCGCCGCCAGTCGATCCCGAATCAGGTTTGGCTGGTGCCGCATGTTCGCGGCACGCCGCAGTGGTTCGTTTCCTCCAAAGCGCCGCTGTTCGCGGAAAAGGAAGTGGTGGGCATCGTCGGCGTGATGTATCCGATCAGTACGCCTGAGGAAAAAGCAGGCTACTTTCAGGAACTCTCTCCGGTGATCCACTTTATCGACAGCCACTTTACTGAACAGATATCGATGGCAAAGATGGCTTCGATGGCGGGCCTTTCGTCAACCCATTTCAATCAGCGTTTCCGCAAGATCCTGCGAATGTCTCCGACAGAATTCGTACTCTCACGAAGAATTCAGCTTGCCCGAAAGCTGCTTGCCGAAACGAATGACCCGGTTGGCAAAATTGGCCTGACAGTTGGCTTTTACGATCAAAGCCACTTCACGAAAAAGTTTCGCCAGATTGCCGGCATCCCGCCGAGTGCGTACCGCGCCAAATATCGCCGCGAGGGTTAAGCCCGCGCTGAGCGAAACAGGCAGCTACAGAATGGAGGAATCGATCTGTTCCATGATCCAACGGTTCATGTCAGAGAGCACTTTTTCGGACAGGTTCAGCGACCCCGGATACTGGCGGACGGTGGTGTTGAATCCGCCGACATGAAGCAGACGAAGGTTCTCGCAGAGGTCGGCTTCTGAAAAGTCGGAACGTCGAAAAGCGCTTAGCAGAACCGGGACATTGCGGCACTGCTCCCACTGACCAAGCGGAACGTCGTTGGTTTGAATCGGTCCGTCAAGTGAAACGACTCCGGAGAAGACGTCGGGTCTTTCGAAAGCCAATCGCAGGGCCATTGATCCGCCGGTGCCGACTCCGACGATGAAGATCCGATTGAAATCGATATTGTACTTGAGAGAAGCGCCATCGATGGCGGCCATGACGCTTTCGTAGGCGGCATCGATGGACTCTTCGCAGTTGGGCCACGAGACGGGACTGCCGGGCGAAAAGCCAGACTGGGGAGCCACTGCGACGTAGTTTCGCATGCTTACATCAGGAATGTACCGCTGTAGCTGATTGCAATCGGCGCCGTCACCGTGAAGCCAGACGATCAGCGGGTAGGCGTAGCCGGGCTCGTAGTGCATCGGGACAAACCAGGAAAATTCGCCTGTGGTCCAGTTGTCGATCGGTGAAAGAGCGCTTGCCGCCTGAAAGCCTTCATCCATCGAAGACATCTCGTCTTCCAGTCGCAACATTGCAAGGGGGCCAAGCTTAATCCGGTTCATTGTGTCCTCGTGGTAGGTCTGGCAGGTCGCCAAGTGGGGCGATTTTTAAGAGACACTCAGCCACCGGTCAACGGGAGCTGCCAACAGAAAACGCACCAATACCGTTTCGCCTTGGAATTCAAAGGCTAGCGAAAATAAGCAACGCCCGCAGAGTCTGGGTGGCTTACCAAGGTTAACATCTGTGCCATCTGTGCCAACGGGCAGCGCTCGGCAAACACTTGCTTGAAGAAAGCGACCGAGGTCGCCTGGAACTCAACCCGGTTTATATCTGCAAGTCACAAAGCTCCTAAAGCAGATCGCTGACTGCGTCACGTTCTTCGCCAAGCTCATTCATCGTCGCGTCCATCCGCTCGCGACTGAACTCATCGATTGGCAAATCCTGAACGATCGAGTACTCGCCGCCGCTGCAAGTCACAGGGAAACTGTAGATCAGGCCTTCGGTGATGCCGTAGCTGCCGTCGCTGGGAATCGCCATGCTGACCCAGTCGCCATCGGGTGTGCCCAACGCCCAGTCGTGCATGTGGTCGATCGCGGCGCTGGCAGCGGATGCTGCACTTGATGCGCCACGGGCCTTGATGATCGCGGCGCCGCGCTTCTGGACCGTGGGGATGAACTCGTCACGATACCAAGATGTGTCGACCTGTTCCTTCGCGGCAGAACCGGCGATCGTGGCCTGGCTGATATCCGGATACTGGGTGGCCGAGTGGTTACCCCAAATGGTCATCTTGTTGATTTCCGTCGATGCCGAGTTTGTTTTTGCAGCCAACTGACTGATCGCACGGTTGTGATCTAGGCGAGTCATCGCGGTAATGTTGCCGTGTTTGATGTTCGGTGCATTGGCCATCGTGATCAGGGCGTTGGTGTTGGCCGGGTTGCCGACCACCAAGACGCGGCACTCGGGATTGGCGTTTTCGTTGATGGCTTTTCCCTGAGCGCTGAAGATCTTCGAGTTGGCTTGCAGCAGGTCTTTGCGGAGCATACCGTCCTTGCGCGGCATGGCACCGACGAGTAAAGCAAAATCGGTACCCTTGAACCCGACGTTGGCATCGTCCGTGGCGACGATGTCCTGCAGCAACGGAAAAGCACAGTCGTTCAGCTCCATGACGACGCCTTGAAGTGCGTTCATCGCCGGTGGGATTTCCAGGCATTGCAAAATCACAGGCTGGTCGGGGCCAAGCATATTGCCGGCTGCGATGCGAAACAGAAGGGCGTAGCTGATATTTCCTGCAGCGCCGGTGACGGTGACTCTTACGGGCGATTTCATAGTGGCTTTCCGGGGTCGAAGGTTTCGAATCAAGAATATCGCGTCGGGCGCGAAAAATGACAAGCCGCCCCACACAACTGAAGTCGCGTCAGGCAACAAAAAAACCCGGGAGTTCCCGGGCTGGTTATTAGTTTCGCGTTTGGCTTACCAGGGACTTCGCACAGGATAAATCCCGAACTGATCTGTGCTTTGTGGCCAATAAGGCGTCGACCTCAGACCCTGGCCGTTTCCACCGCCAACCGATGCCGCCCCACCGTTGCCGAATTGGTGATGAATCGGGGTGCTGCGAACCTGACCCACTCCCCACGCGTAGCTGGTCTGGTAACCGGCGGTGGGAGGAACAACAAGTGCGGTGGGCGTCCCGTACTGCCAGTTCTTGTAGCCGCCGTGCCAGGCGTATGAATCCATCTGCTGTTGGTTCCACGCGTGGACATTGCTGGCCGTCAGTCCGGCGTTGCTGTAGGAGTAAACCCGGTGTGGACTGAAGCTGTCTCTTGCCGCGTACTTGAGAGTGGCCCTAGGGCCGACCCGCTCGGAAGTCGGAGAGGTCATCCCATCGGCATCGTAGATGGCTCCGGCAGAGGGATGCCGTCCACGTTTGGACTTCACGTTGGAGAGAAGGCCACCAATGCGACCACCGGAACGACCGGCGATCCTGGACTTGATGCCGCCACCGCTTCCGCAGTCAGAGCACTGTGCAAACGCGTCCGATGTGATCAACAAGCCCGCCAGCATTGCGACCGAAAATGTCAAAAGTGTTCGTAACATGATTGTCAAACCCGTAGTTGAGTTAAGTTCGAGCCAGCGACGGCCCGGAGTGAGTTATTCGCCGCACGTAGAGCAACCGCCGCCCCGCTTGCCCCGAAGTCCGCCGCCACCGAGGCGGCCGCGAAGGCCACCGCCAATGCCGCCACCGCCACAGTCGCCGCCGATGCAATACTTGCGCTTCGCCAATGCGTATTGTGCTTTGGAGATCCGGTAGCCTGAGAACGGCAGTGGAGCCACACCGGCTGAGCCGTTTTGCCAGCGAACGGTTGTCTTGTTGAGCGAACCGCCGCCACCGTAAAAAGCGTTGTCGTTGTAATAGTTGTAGTAGTTGCGTGAGTGCGTATACATCATCTCGTGTGGCATCAGTGGCTGATACGTGTACCACGAGGCACCCACGTGACGCGGCACCGGATGGGGCGCGGGATACAGTCCGGCGGTTGCCTGTGAAGCGCCACCCTGGGTGGTGTACTGTGAAAAAAGATTGTTCGGCAAATTACCCTGGCCGATCTGGGCCATGGCAGAATCTGCAACCAGTGAGAGGGCGGCAGCAGCAACGACTGCGGCGAGAAACTTGTGGATCATGTTTTACATTCCTTTGTGACGGGTCCGATCCTTTCCGGCGGATCGACTTTTGCTGAGCTTCGACCGGCGAGCCGGAACCGCTAAACGGCAAATGACCCAAGGCCGGCAAAACCGCTGCCCTGCTGTCGCATAATCGGCATGGGCAAAACAACCGTCTGGGCCAAAAACGGGGCGATTGCTATACTCTGCACAACCTGTCCAGGCCTTGCAAAAGGTCGCTCGCCGCGGCTGAATTGGAAACCTGGAACCAGCGACATGCTGCATCGTCGCTGGTCGATTTCAACGCGGATTATTCACGAGGCGTGGGCGTCAAAGTCTGGCGACGCATGCTTCATTTCGGTCGCCTGTCGTCGTGAATCATTCCGGCTCAAACAAGATCAACGCCCAGACCCAAGGCAATCACCGTGGCGAAACGCCGATCCAGCAAGAAGAAAACCAGCACCCGCAAAAAGAGCACCACCAAACGAAAGTCATCCAAAAACGGAAAGGCTGATGCAGAGGAAACGGTGTTCGATGACCTCGAAGACGGGTCGCTGCGGAGGATTCCGCTTCGTCTCGCAGCGCAGTCGCGATATCTGAACTACTCGCTGTCGGTGATTACCAGCCGGGCACTGCCGGATGTCCGTGATGGGCTCAAGCCAGTCCAGCGGCGGATCCTCTACACGATGGGCGAAGAGCGGCTTTACCATTCGGCAAAACACCGCAAGTGTGCCAAAGTCGTCGGTGACGTGATGGGTAAGTACCACCCGCACGGCGACAGTTCGATTTACGACGCTCTGGTCCGGATCGCCCAACCGTTTTCGCTTCGGATTCCTCTGGTCGATGGTAGCGGGAACTTTGGTTCGGTCGACGGCGACAATGCGGCTGCGATGCGATACACCGAATGTCGCCTGACAAAGATCGCCGGCGAGATCCTTGCTGACCTCGCGACGCGGACGGTGACATTCAAGGAAAACTACGACGGCACCGAAGAAGAACCGGTCGTCCTTCCCTCGCGGATTCCCAACTTGCTGATCAACGGTGCCACCGGCATCGCGGTTGGGATGGCGACCAACATTCCGCCACACAATCTCAAGGAAGTCTGCAACGCGCTGCTGAAACTTCTCAAGGACCCCGAGATCAAGCCGTATCAACTTGTCGGCAACGATGCCATTCAGGGCCCGGACTTTCCTACCGGCGGCCAGATCATCAACACGAAAAAAGAACTTCGCGACATGTACGCCACAGGGCAGGGCAGTCTGCAGCTTCGCGGCACCTCCGAAGTCGTCAAAGCCGGCAAGGGCTCGCGTTCGAGAGTGCTCCAGATCACGTCCATCCCTTACGGCGTCAACAAAGCCAACCTTGTCGAGTCGATGAACGAGTTGATCTTCAGCGGCAAGCTACCGTTGGCGCTCGAGGCCCGCGACCTTTCGACCGACGATACGCGGATCGATATTTTGCTCAAAAAGGACGCCGACCCCAAGAAAGTCCTCGCGTACCTGTACAAAAATACCCAGCTGCAAACCAACTTCAACGTCAACATGACTTGCCTGGTTCCCACCGAAAACCCCAAAGTCGGCGCGCCTGCCAAACTGGGGCTCAAGGAGATCCTCTGGTACTTCCTTAACTTCCGCCTGGATGTGGTCACCCGTCGGCTGGAAAACGAGTTGGCCAAACTGGAGAAGCGGCTCCATATCCTGCAGGGTTTCATTACGGTCTTTGATGCCCTGGACGAAATCATTCGCATCATTCGTCGCTCCGACGGGAAAGCCGATGCTGCCCAGAAAATCATGAAGCGATTCCCGGCAGCCAAAGGCGGCTTGGACGCCGAACAGACCGATGCGATTCTGGAGCTGAAGCTGTACCGCCTGGCCAAACTGGAAATCAACCTGATCGAAGAAGAGTTCAAGGACAAACAAAAACGGGCCCGGCAGATTCGCCAGTTGCTCAAGGAAGACACCAACGATACCAACGCTTCGGGGCGGTGGAAAATTGTTCGCGATGAGATTCAGGAAATCCTCCGCGATTACTGCAAGGACAAAGAAGCCAGACGCCGCACCGTCATCGAAGCCGCCCAGGCGGACATCGAAATCAACGCGGAAGATTTCATCGTAGCCGAAGATTGCCACATCCTGATCACGCGTGATGGCTGGGTGAAACGTCAGCGTGAGATCAAGGATCCGGCCAAAAGCCGCACCCGCAGCGGCGACAGCGTGTTGGCAGTGATCGCCGGTTCGACGCGGGCGACCGTTGGATTTTTCAGCTCCATGGGGTTCTGCTACACCGCGCGGATGATCGATATTCCAGCTTCGACCGGTTTCGGCGATCCCATTCAAAAGATTTTCAAACTCAAGGACGGTGAAAAAATCGTCAGTGTGGTTTCGTTTGACAAGCGAGCCATCGGCGACATCAAGGAAGACCCCAAGGAACCCGAATACTGCCCCGAGATTCACGGGCTCGCTGCGTCGAGCGACGGGTATGCGCTGCGGTTCAGTCTCGAATCGTTCGCCGAAGTTTCAACTCGCAGCGGTCGACGATTTTCACGAGTCAAGCCGGATGCACAGATCATTGGCGTGTTTCCGATCAACGCCGAGGAAACCATCCTGGCGGTGTCACAGAATTGCCGGGCGATGATCTGTCCTTCCGAAGAGATCAACTTTCTCTCGGGTGCCGGTCGGGGCGTGATGCTGATCAAACTGGCAAAAGGCGACAAACTGCTTGGCTTCAAACCGTCCAAAGGCGATCGTGACTTGCTGACAGTAGAGACCAACCGCGGCGCAAAGAAAACGGTCTCCACCGCCAAGTACCGCACCACCAGTCGCGGCGGGAAAGGCAACGAGATTCAGAAAAATGGAAAGATCGCATCGATTGTGGAGCCACCGATCGAGTCACCGGCGGAGTTGAAGTAGGCGGAATATTTGGGACCACTCTCCTTTCGGATATTGTAAATATCAAGATCACCCTCCCTTCGGGAGGGTCGGACGCGGTAGCGGCCGGGGAGGGTCGTTCACAGTAGCAAAGCAAAACAGAACCACATGAGTCAATCACCTTCAAAAACCGACCGCGCTCGAAGCCTCCGTAGCCGCTCCACAAAATCAGAGCAGCTACTTTGGGGGCTTCTTCGCGCCAGACAACTCGCAGGTTTGAAGTTCCGTCGTCAACATCCCATCGCGGGTTTCTACGCTGACTATGCCTGCCTCGAAAAGATGTTGGTTATTGAAATCGACGGCGACTACCACGATCAGACCGCAGAACATGACATCACCAGAGAACAGGTTTTTCGAAAACTTGATTGGAATATCTTGCGATTCAGCGACAAAGAAGTCGAAGACGACATCGAGATTGTTGGCAAAGGCATCTGCCGGTTTCTCGATATCGACTACGAATACTCCAAACGAGATCGGACTCGGCGGAGTGGCATTTTTAGTTCATCCAAAAGCAAACCCGGAAAGACTTGAACCTTGAGCGGAACCGAACCCCGGCGGCGAATCGCACACTAGAAAGGAAATGTGTGAGTTTTTTCTGATCACCCTCCCTTCGGGAGGGTCGGACGCGGTAGCGGCCGGGGAGGGCTTTGTTGCCATCGGAACAAGTTGTAAATATCTGCGATAAGTCTCCAATTGAGTGACCTTGAAAAACCACAACAGGACATAGAGCCAGTTGAAGCGAAAAACAAAACACATTGAACGGAAGGGTTTCGTCGCCCTCCCCGACGCTGATACGTTGACCCTCCCGGAGTGAGGGTGTTCATGATGGGGCGTTCGACACGCGGAATCTTTAGTTCAACCAAAGACAACACCCAGACAAATTTGATCCTCAACAGGAACCAAACCCAGCCCTCCCCGACGCTGATACGTTGACCCTCCCGGAGTGAGGGTGTTCATGATGGGGCGTTCGACACGCGGAATTTTTAGTTCAACCAAAGACAACACCCAGACAAATTTGAGCCTCAACAGGAACCGAACCCAGCCCTCCCCGACGCTGATACGTTGACCCTCCCCGGAGGGCCCGGAGGGAGGGTGTTCATGACGACACCAGGAAAAAACATGGCAGCAGCAACCAAAAAGAAATCTTACAAATCCGAAAACATCACCGTTCTGGAAGGCCTGGAACCGGTCCGCAAGCGACCAGGGATGTACATCGGCGGTGTCGGCATGGCGGGGCTGCATCACCTTGTCTGGGAGATCATGGACAACTCGGTCGACGAAGCCATGAACGGCCACGCGAGCGAGATCAATGTTCACTTGCACAAAACTGCGATGACAGTAAGCGTTTCGGACAACGGCCGCGGCATCCCCGTCGACAAGCATGCCAAAACGAAAAAGAGTGCTCTCGAAACGGTGCTAACGGTCCTGCATGCGGGCGGCAAATTCGAAGGTGACAACTACAAGACCGCCGGTGGGCTTCACGGTGTCGGCGCGTCGGTCGTCAATGCGCTCTCCAAATCACTGATCGCGGTCGTCAAACGCGACGGGGCGCAGTACCGGATGGAGTTCAGCAAAGGCCAGCCCAAAACAAAACTGCAAAAACTCAAAGGTGCCGTGCGCGGCACCGGCACCACGATAACCTTTACACCGGACCCGACGATCTTTCCCAAAACGGTTTTCAATCCGGCTACCATCCGTAGCCGCATCGAGATCATCAGCTTTCTGCATCGTGGCGTGAAAGTCAACTTTCAGGACGACGTTAACGGGGTCAAGGAATCGTTCCATCATGAAAATGGAGTCGTGGACTTTCTGACCAAAGTTTCCAAAGAACGTTCCGCGTCGTCGATCCACGACGCACCCTTTTCACACACCGCGGCCAAAGACGACGAGCGATTCGAACTGGTGCTGCACTGGACGGACTCCACTGACGAACACGTTCGCTCTTACGTCAACGGAATCCCGACCGGCAGCGGCGGAACTCACGAAAACGGTTTTCGCAGCGGCCTGGTCAAAGCCGTTCGCAACTACATCGACATGCACAACCTGACGCCTCGCGGGGTGAAGATTTCACACGACGACATCCGCGAGGGTATCGTGGCGATTATCAGCGTATTTATCAAGGAACCGCAGTTTCAGGGCCAGACCAAGGACCGGTTGAACAACCCTCACGTCACCAGCATGATCGACGGCGAATTGCGGCCGGCACTGGAGCAGTGGATGAACGAGAATCGCTCCGTCGCCGACGGCATCGTGGCGCGGATCATCGCTGCGGCTCGAGCTCGGGCGGCGTCGCGGGCGGCGTCGGCTTCGATTTCACGCAAAGTCAGCGGCAAGAAATCGATGCTTCCGGGAAAGCTTTCGGACTGCATGGCCAGCGGCCGCGATCGATCGGAGTTGTTCATCGTCGAAGGTGATTCGGCCGGCGGAAGCGCCAAACAGGGCCGCGACCGGAACTTTCAGGCGATCCTGCCGCTGCGAGGCAAGGTGCTCAACACTGAAAGCGCGGCGATGAAAAAGATCGTGGAAAATCGCGAGATTCAGGATCTAGTGGCGTCAATCGGCTGCGGTCTGGGGACAAGCTTCAACATTGGCGGTCTGCGATACCAAAAGATCATTTTGCTTGCCGATGCAGATTCTGACGGACACCACATCACCACCCTGTTGTTGACTTTCTTTTATCGCCACATGCCGCAGCTGATTTCCAATGGGCACTTGTACATCGCGGTGCCGCCGCTGTTTCGCATCAACATCGGGAAAGAAACACATTGGGCCGCCGACGAAGAAGCGAGAGCAAGAATTCTTGAACAGCATTCAGGCCGCGCCAATCCGGAGATCACAAGGTTCAAGGGCCTGGGCGAGATGATGCCCAAGGTGCTCTGGGAGACAACGCTCAATCCCGAGACCCGCCGGTTGGTACAGGTTGAAGTCGATGATCAGCTGGAGACCGACCGGATCATTGGCGATTTGATGGGCAAAGACGCTTCGGCGCGGTATCGCTTTATCATGGAGCGGGCCGAAGACGCCGACGCGATTGAAATTGATGTGTAGCGATTCGATGCCTGATTACCTTTTCCCGCCATCGCCAGTGACCGGTTTGCCCATCAAAGGACAGGCTTCGCTGTTTCCGGTTCGACGCGTGTATTGCATCGGGCGGAACTATGCGGCTCACGCGGTCGAGATGGGGCATGACCCGACGCGGGAACATCCGTTCTTCTTTCAAAAGAACCCCGACAATCTGAACGCCTCGGGTGTCTTTCCGTATCCGCCACAAAGCTCCAACGTGCATCATGAAATTGAGCTGGCGGTTGCGTTGCACTCTGGTGGCCGTGACATCGCTGTCGACAACGCGCTACAGCACGTTTTCGGCTATGCCGTTTCGCTTGATATGACTCGCCGTGATCTGCAGGCGATTGCAAAAAAGGCGGGGCGACCATGGGAGATTGGCAAGGCTTCGGAAAATTCGGCGCCGATCGGACCGTTGGTCGCCGCAGCGAACATCGGGCATCTTTCGCAAGGCAAGGTTGAGCTACTGGTCAACGGAACGGTCCGACAGACCGGTGATTTGAATCAGATGATCTGGAAAGTGCCCGAGATTATTTCTTTTCTGTCGATGTATTTTGAGCTGGCCGCCGGCGATGTAATTTTGTCGGGCACACCAGCGGGCGTGGGACCGGTGGTGCGCGGTGACAGGTTGGAGGCGTCGATTGAGGGTTTGGGTTTGCTGTTGGTTCAGGTGTCGTAGCTGAAGGGACGCTCAGTCGTGGCGATGGCTTTCAGCCGTCGTCGTGAATAATCCGGGCTCACAGATAAACCCGGACTATTCACGAGGCGTGGGCGTCAGAATCAGTTGAGACAGTGATCGGTTACTCTGATGCGATGAAGCGATCGCTGTGGCTTTCACCTGCCGAATGATTCATATTTCTTGTTGAAATTCAGTTTTTCCCTTGCTCCTGTTGGCCAGACGTAGAGTCAACGCCCGTCGTCGTGAATAATCCGGGATAAAAGTTCAAAAAACGGGCTTTTTCGAAACGATGCGGTATTCAATGGTTGAACTGAAAGCCACGCCCACACCTCGTGAATAATCCGGGGTGACAGTCCACCTACGACGGCAATGGCTCTTGGACAACTTTGCACTTCGGCAACGAACTGATAAACACCCGGCCGTAGGGCTTGGTGCGGATCCTTGGATCAAGCACAACGACGATCCCGCTGTCGGACTTGCTACGGATCAGACGCCCGAAACCCTGCTTGAACTTGATCACCGCTTCGGGAAGCTGATACTCATTGAATGGATTTCCCCCGGACTCGCGAATCGAATCGAGTCGCGCTTGCAACAACGGTTGATCTGGCACGCTAAAGGGAAGCTTGGTGATGATCACGTTTTGCAGCGAATCGCCCTGGACATCAACGCCCTGCCAGAAACTTGCGGTTCCAAAAAGCACGCTTCGCGGCGACTCCTTGAACTGATCCAACAGTTGACTGCGGGCCACGCCCGAAGCCTGGCTAAAGATCCCGTAATCGCGTTCGATCATCCACGAGCGCAGGTCCCTTTCGGCGCGTTTGAGAAACTCGTAGCTGGTGAACAGCACAAACGCGTTACCATCGGTTCGGTCCACGTAATGGCGAATGGCATCAATGCACTGCCGCTCGTGAACGTCGCGGTTGGTCGAAGGGTTGGCCATACCGTGAACAACGATCAACTCGGCCTGTTCCTGGTAGTTGAAGGGGCTGCCAAGTTTCAGGTTGTCACCCCGGGTCAGACCAACGCGGTTGCGGAAAAAGTCAAACGATGATTCGCCGACGGCGATTGTTGCGCTGGCCATGATGACGCTGTCAACTTTGTCGAAAAGGTTTTCACGGATCAGCGGCCCGACGTCCACCGGCGCGGCCATCAGTCCGATGTGCTGCTTACCGCTACGCCGGAAGGAACTTTCGACCCAGTAGACGCAATCTTCAATCTCCTGCTTTCGCCATTGCTCAATCGATCCCGACAGCGCGGTAAGTCGATCCGATGCGGAGACCAAATTCTGCTTGGCGGCGGGCGATTTGATATCTTCGGCGGCTAGGGCAACGCGGTCGGCCAACTGGTTCATCAGTTTGCTCAATCGGTTGGCGACGATGCCAGGTTTGTTGACACGATAGGTGTTGCTTTTTCGATTCGCGTTACCGGCGGTTCTTTCCACCCAGCCCTGGATGTCGCCGAAGAATTCGTTGGCCGCGAGGGTGCATTTGACGACCAGTTTTTGTGCATCGCCCAGGTCGTGTACGACCAGCAGCCCTTTATTGGAGCGATTGTTATAAAGCCGGCTGAGCGTAAAGTCGATTTGGCCCATCGTCACACCGAGGCCCAGATGATCGCTGGCCACGTCGGCAACCGTGTGGGCTTCGTCGAGAATCACACACTGGTAGTCGGGAAGCAAATTCACGCCCAAACGGCGCAGCGCCAGGTCGGTGAAAAACAACGCGTGGTTGACGACGAGGATGTCGGCGTTTTGAAGCCGTTGCCTTGCGCTGTAGTAAAAGCAGTCCGAGTGCCGCGGGCATTTGCGGCCAAGACAATTGCTGGTGTCGCTGCGGATTTCGTCCCAAACCTGTGGCAAGACGCGAACAGGAAGGTCACTGCGGGAGCCGTCGGCGGTTTCCCCGGACCAGGCGTTGATGGGATCCAGTTGGCTTGCTTCGCCTTCGGAGGAAAACAGCAGCCCGGCGTTTTTCCTCGCGTCGGCCAACCGTCTGAGGCTGACGTAGTTACCGCGACCTTTGGCAAGCACTGCAGAGAACTCCAGTGGAATGACGCTGTTGAGCAAGGGCAAGTCCTTGTTGACGAGCTGCTCTTGCAGGCTGATCGTGTTGGTCGACACGACGATCCGACGCTTGGTTTCGCTTTCGCTGGTGGCGCTTTGGTTGGCTTCCAGGCTGAGAATTGCGGGAACCATGTAGCCCAGGCTTTTGCCGACCCCGGTTCCGGCTTCGACGACCAGATGCCGTTTGTCGGCGATGGCCCGGGCGACTGCGTTTGCCATGTCCAGTTGCGGCTGTCTGGATTCGTAGCCTTCGAGTCGGCGTGAGACCGAACCGCCATCAGCAAGAATGTCTTCAACGGTGAGCAATGAATTATCTCTGGGGCGTGGAAGCGGTGATTCGGCGCGGTGTATGGATTGTGCGAACGTCAAAGTATCTCATCCCGGCGCGTCTGGCCGCTTCGACGCCCAGATCTGCATCTTCAAAGACAATGCATGCGGCGGGATCGACCCCCAGACGGCGAGCGACTTCGAGGAAGACATCGGGTTCGGGTTTGTGCAACTGGGTGTCTTCGGCACCGACCACGGCGCTGAAAAGTTCAGAGACTTGGAGGTGGCCAAGGATCTGTTGGACGACATCGCGCAAACCTCCGCTGCCGACTCCCATCGGCAGTTTACCCTTGAACTTCTTGGCGAAATCGACGACTGGCTCGATCGGCTTGACGTCCGCAAGACGGTCAAGGAAAGCTTGTTCTTTTTCGATCGTCAGGGAAGAGACATCAACTTCGACGCCCTGGTCTCTGGAGAGTTCACTGATGATATAGTCGGTCGGTTGGCCAGCGTATGAGTAAAAAAGGTCTTCGTCGAACTGAAGCCCGACACGACGCAGCGACTCATGCCAGGCGAGAAAATGTAATGGCATGGTGTCGGCGAGCGTTCCATCACAATCAAAGATCAGACCCCTGACTTGCTGGTTTTCAATCAGATCGATGATTTCGTTCATGGCTAGGGTATCTAATTCCAACTTTTTTCAACCTGACCAATCGGTACAAACGGTTGCCCGGCAGAGCGTTCTGGTCCGGATCGCTCGCAAATTTACGGCGTTTCAGAGACCGCGATAGCCCCCGAAGGCGTATTGAGTCGGTTTTCAATGATTCTTTTGACCGAAGAGTTTGTTTGCGATGCCCCTGCCATACCCTTATCATGAAAAAGGGTTGTGGGGATGCCAAGAAAATGTGGCCGGCGGAGGTTGGTCGCGTTTCGGTGTTGAGGAATTGCAAAATCGCGTTTCAGGTTAACCCAAATTCGATGATGAAGTTTTTCCTCACAGCCCATGCGTTGCGGAACATGATGCTGCTCGATCTTCAGGTTCCGGTTGATTTTGCGTCGAGTGATTTTGGGGATTTTCTATGCCGCAAGGTACGATCAAGAAGCTGGCTGATAAGGGATTTGGATTCATTCAAGGAGAGAAGAGCGATATCTTCTTCCACTTTTCAGCACTCGAAGGAGTTACTTTTGAAGAACTTCGCGAAGGCCAACAAGTGGAATACTCCGAAGGTGACGGACCGAAGGGTCCGCGAGCCGAGAACGTAAGAGTCATTCAAGGCTAGTTGACGACCAAGGGCCTCCCGGTCATTGAAGACCGGAGGCCTTTTTTATTTCGATTCTTTATCGGCGATCAGCGATTTCTGCATCGCTTGCTGCGATTCCTTCCATGCTTCCCATGGAGGCGTGGGATTTTTCTGCGACCAAATTCCGATTCTTTTTTCACGTGCCTGCGCTTGGGCGGCACGGTAGTTTTCTGAATAGGGCCCGCTGCTGTTGTCGAACCATGCCAGCCCCGCAGCCAGCAATGCCTGCCCGAGGTCGATTGGTTGGTCCGGGTTTTCACCCGGGATCATGACGTCAGACACTTCGCACATCCACGCGTCATGCTCGATGACGTTCACCGTGACAGTTTTTCCTTTCGCCAAGGAGCTGGTTTTGGCCTCGGCAAGATCCCGCCCAAACTGTCCAGGAGCGGGTGAGTCAATTCCCCGCAGGTAGACAAAGTGAACTTTGTTGTCATGGACGACTTCGAAATTGTCACCACCCCAGATGCGCCCAATTTTCCCCTGATAGCTGAATGGAGCGATTTGACTGGGGGGAACGGGAACGATCCGGTTCCCCACTCCGATTCCGGCCTTGCCATCGCAGCCCAAAAAGAACAAGAATGCGACCAGCGCGGGCAGGGTGGATTTCTGACAGGATGTCTTCATTGATGAACCGTGTGGCATATTCGTTTTACCCAGAATAGCACAATGAACTGGATGAGAGACAGCCTGCTCGCGTTGGCCATGATTCTGACACCTGCGACAGATTGCCTGTGGGCGCAGGAAGATGAAAGCCAGTCGGAGCAGGCAAAGAAGTTGGATCAACTGCTGACAGGACTGGCGATCAAGAATCTTCCAGTGCCTTACGTCGAAGATAAAGACTGGGGCAAAACGGATGAACGCTGGGATGGTATTCGCGTTTATCGAAATTCAAAAGGCCGTCTGACGACCAAGCGACGCAAGAAAACAGTCAACCACGGTACGTGGAAAAAGTACACCGTTGACCTGATCGATCCGGTAAAGAACCTGCGTGTGTCGGTGTCCAATTTCCGGGAGCATGACGATGGAGTAACTTCCTTTACCGTCGGCGCGGCGGCGAAAGTCAACGTTCATGCACGGCAGTCCAAGTGGGTCAAGGGCTTGCAGCTGTACAGTATCAGCGTTGAAGGCAAGGCTGATGTGTCGGTGGCGGTCGATATTCGTCTGGCGACTGAGTTGGTGCCCACGAAGTTTCCACCGGATTTGAAGCTGATTCCGACTGCCGAATCAGCGACCATTGAGATTCGGAAGTTTCGTATTGACCGGGTCAGCAAAGCCGGCGGTGAGGTGGCGCAGCAGTTGACTCGGGCGGCAAGGAGTCAGATGGAATCCCGGTTGGCGAAGTACGAAAAGAAAATCGTGGACAAGCTCAACAAGAGTATTGAGAAAAAAAAAGATCGGCTGACACTTTCGCTGCATGATGCACTTCAGTCGAAGTGGGCCAGTTTGATCGGTTCCCGACAGCAACAAAGCGAGTGACCCTGCTGAGTACCGAGTACCGAGTACTGAGTACTGAGTACTGAGTACTGAGTACTGAGTACTGAGTACTGAGTACTGAGTATTGAGTATTGAGTACTGAGTATTGAGAACTCAGCACGAAAAACTCGGCAACCTACTGATCGATATCATCGAACAAGGCATCAACGTAAGTATCGACATCGAATTTTGCAAAAGCGTCAGGAGTTTCACCAAGCCCAATGAACTTCACGGGCAAGCCAAATTCCTGGCGAATCGGAATCGCCACGCCGCCCTTCGCGGTGCCATCGAGTTTGGCCAGAATAATGCCAGTACAATTGGCGGCTTCGGAAAATCCCCGTGCCTGAGAGATCGCGTTTTGGCCGGCGGTCGCGTCCAACACCAGAAGAACCTCGTGCGGCGCGGTTGATCCTTCGGAGCAACTGTTGGCGGCTTTGTTGATGATCCGATGGATGCGACCAAGTTCATCCATTAGGTTGGATTGCGTTTGCAGCCTCCCGGCGGTGTCGATAATGACAACGTCAGCGCCCTGCTTGTAAGCCGCTTCGGTAGCCTTGTAGGCGACGCTGGCGGGATCGCTTCCCGATTTTCCGGTGATGATCTCCGCACCCATCCGCTGTGCCCAAATGGTCAGCTGTTCAACCGCCGCTGCCCGGAACGTGTCGCCGGCTCCAAGAATGACGGACTTGCCTTGTTCCTTGAACATATGCACCAGCTTGGCAATCGACGTCGTCTTTCCGGCACCGTTGACACCGACGACCATAACCACTGTCGGGCCACTGTCGGCCATCTGCACCTGAGCCTCCTGCTGTTTCATGATCTCGCGAATGGTTTCCTGGGCCGTCGTGACCAGGTCTTTCATGAACAGCTTGCGACCGCGGAAACCGGTTTTGATGTCTTCGCGGATTTTATTGGCCGGGCCGGCGCCCATGTCCGTCTTGATCAGGTGTGCGAAAAGCTCATCCAGAAACTCATCGTCCACAAGCCGCCCTTCCTTCATGATGTCACGAAGGTCGGTGTTGAGGACGTTGACCGTTTTTTGAAGTGCCGATTTGAATTTGCCGAAGAAGCCTTTCTTTTCAGCGGGCGGCACCGGTTCGCGTGCAGGCATCTTTGTTTCTGCCGGCGCGGGTTCGGCAGGTGCAGGCGTCTCTGCGGCAGGTGCGGCGTCAGCCGGTGGTGCGACGGGGGCAGGTGGATCTACCGACGTGGGTGTGCCACTTTGCGGTGCAGGTTCGTCCGGGGTTTTGTCTTTCCGTCGAAACGGATTCCATTTTGCCATGTTGGGACTCGGTGGGAAAAAGGTCTCGTTACGATGAAGCTTCGGTCGAAGACGCCTGCGAATTTTTCAGAACCCTATCAAGAACTCCGTTCACGAACGCTGCGGAATTGTCCGATCCATAGCGTCTGGCCAAATCGATCGCTTCGTTGATAACAACTCGACCCGGCGTGTCGGTGAATAGCAACTCAAAGGCTCCCAGTCGCAATACATTTCGGTCTGTCGCTGCCATTCGCGAAAGCCGCCAGTTCCTGGCAGTCTTTTCGAGTGCCTGATCAAGCTGTTCACGGTTGCTGCGAACGCCTTCGATTAGCGACTGTGCAAAAGCGACCAGCTTTGTGTCGTGCCGCAGGCGGGCTTGCACAAAACGGGTGCGAACAAGGTCCGGTTGTTCGGGATTGAGTTCGTTCTGGTAGAGCACTTGAAGAACGATTTCCCGGGCTCGGCTGCGACGCGACATATTGGACTTTAGGGGTGATGCTCTTCTCTGAGAGGACAGTTTAACCAACTGGACGATGGGCGAAAGTCACACCGACTTTTTAGCCCGGATTATTCACGAGGCGTGGGCGTGACCTTCTATTCAACCACTGAACACCGCATCGTTTCCAAAAAGCCCCTGTTTTGAACTTCGTCAGCGAGGCGAATCGAAGCCCCTGAGGCGATACGGATTTGATCCCGGATGATGTTCGCTTCAGCCTGATTCAACGCCTGTCGTCGTGAATAATTCCGGTTTAGTCTTCGAGTTGCTCAAACGCGTTGAGAACATGAAGGACAGCTTCGGCAGCTTCCACCCCCTTGTTGCCAACATCGCCGCCACTACGAGCGACTGCCTGTTCCAGCGTATTGCAGGTGAGCACGCCGAACGCCACCGGGCTGGCGAACTCAATCGCCAGCCGGCCAATGGCTTGACTGATCGAGGCATTGATGTGCTGATCGTGAGTCGTTTCGCCGCGAATCACACACCCAAGGCAGATGACGCCGTGTAATTTTTTTCTTTCCAACATCCGCTGCGCGACGACAGGGATTTCCCAGGAGCCGGGAACCCAGACGACTTCGATGTCTTTCTCGGACAGGCCAACACCGATTAGAGTTTCGCGGGCTCCGTCAAGAAGCTTTCCGGTGATCTGGCGGTGGTAACTGGAGACCACGATTCCCACTCGCGTGCCGGGGATGTAGCCGGGGGCTCCCAGCTCTCGTTGGTTGCTGTCGATTTTCATAACTTTTCTGCTTGCCGTCGGACTACCGGGAAGATAACCCAATGCTGCTATTTCCAGAAGTCATGAGAGGAAATGGAACCCAGAAATTCCTCGTTTGAGGAAAATTGCTTCAGCATACGGGTAACCTGGTCCATCGATTTGGCCGCCCCGACGGTGCCCAGCCGGTTTCTCATCTGGTTCAGCGTCACCAAGTCGTCGCCAAGAACAACGTCCTCATAGTCACACCCGCTCTGGAGAATGTTGATCGCGGGCCAAATTCTCCGCTGCAACAATTCTTCATCTAGGACGATTTTCGAATTGGCGACCGGCAGCAGTCGTTCGCAGATTTGACGGTCAAGTTCGGTCTCCTTTGAAACGGTTGCCAAAATGGATAGCGATCCGAGCTCTTCGGTGCTGTGAGCCAGGGAAAATCGCTCCCGAGTCCACGGCAGCGAGTCCAGGTTGACGTCTTCGATGTCGGAGCTTTCGTGAGGCGTTGTCTTTTTGGGTTGAAGTTTTTCCATTTCAATCCGTGCGAGCTTGGAAAGCGAATCGAGAATGACAAAGCTGTGCTTTCCGGATTCGACCAACCGGCAGGCTTTTTCAAAGATCATCGATGCCACATCGACGTGCCTAGAAGACGATTCTCCAAAGTCCGACTGGATGACTTCGATGCCTGTCCCTTCTGTTTCCTGATCCCACTGAACCGCTTCTTCGGGGCGTTGATCGACCAGCACGACGAACACCTTGATCTCCCGGTGCTGCACTGCGAGTGCTTTTGAGATCTCTCGTAGTAGCTTGGTCTTTCCCGCTCCCGGCGGGCCAACCAGCAATCCTCTTTGTCCCAGTCCAATGGGTGCAAACAGATCGATGATCCTTGCGATTGTGCTCTGGTTGTCGCCTGAAAGTGACAACATTTGTGACGGAGCCAACGGGACCAAGTCATTGAAGTCCACCCGACTGGCCGCGGGAGGCAAGCCATTGACATTTTCGACCCGCAGCAGTGCAAAGTATCGCTCAGAGTCTTTTGGAGGTCTGATGTTTCCTGAAACGACGTCACCATTTCTCAGATCGAACTTGCGAATTTGGCTGGGCGAAACGTAAATATCATCGGGGCCACTCAAGTAATCGCTTCTCGAACTGCGAAGAAAGCCAAAGCCATCTGGCAGGATCTGAAGTGACCCAGCCCCGATCACTTTCTGGCCGTTGCCGATGTGTTGCGCCAGCAACTCATGAAGCCAGATGTCGCTTTGGTCGTCGTATCGCGTCCTGATTCCATAGTCGTCCAACAGTTTGTCGGTGGCATCGGGAGACAGTGCGCGCAAATCGTCCAAATGCAGAGTAGTCTCCCCGTGGATCTCTCGCATCGTTCTGTTGTCATCGCCAGAGGCCCCAGCGGTATCTGCTTCGCTAATTGTCATGAGGAAGGATTCAGGTAGAGGCTACAAACCGGTTCGGGTGAGAGTTTCAATCAGGTCTGTGCTTAATATTTTCAGCATCTGAAATTCCTTTTTGCCCAAGGAATCGATTCAGTTGCAAAATGGTCTCGTTTTCCGTTCCCGAATTGTCAATGACCCAACTTGCTTTTGCCTTTTTGTCGGCAACAGAAAGCTGTTTGGTTTCTCTGCTGTGAAGTTCATCAGCGTCCCAGCCGCGACTGGCAGCTCGCTGCTTTCGAATTTCCAAACTTGTATCAACAAAGATCACTTCGTCACATTCTTTTTCCCATCCGCCTTCGAAAAGAAGAGGGATATCCAGGACCACCAGCGTACAGCCAGGCTGAGCTTTCAGCTCAGTCAATCGCGTGCGAATTCGCTGACGAATTTCGGGGTGTGTGATCGACTCCAGTAACTCAAGTTGGTCTGCTGACTGTTCACAATCCGCAAAGACTTTTTCACCAAGCAACTTTCTGTCAATCGAGCCTGATTGATCAAGAACAGATTCTCCCCAACGGTCGACAATTCGGGAAATCACTATGGGGTCACCCAGTACTTCATGGGCGATCCGGTCGGCATCGATTAACTGCGCACCCTGTTGTACAAGGCACCGGGCAACAAAACTCTTGCCGCTGGCAATTCCGCCAGTCAAACCAATGACAGTCATATAGATTTCCAGATTCGCTGGAATCAGGGAGCCTGCTCCACGTTCTCATCCGCTACCAATCTTAACTGCGAAAGAAAAAGAATGCTATGCGGATGTCACGTTGTCACAAAACGTTGATATTTCTGGTACCTTTAGGCACTTCTCCGGAACAATCCTATCTCTTGACATGGCCAAAAAGAAATCGGCACCCGTTACAACCGGGCCAGATCTGTTTACCGCCACCGAGCCCCAAAAGCTGTTTTTGCTCGACGGGATGGCCCTCATCTATCGTGCCCACTTCGGCATGATACGCAGCCCAAGGTTCACCTCGGGCGAAGTGCCAACATCCGCGGTGTTTGGCATTGCCAACACTGTTTTTGAACTACTGCGAAAACAAAAACCAACCCATATCGCAATCGCATTTGACACCAGCGAACCCACTTTTCGTCACGAAGCATTTCCGGACTACAAAGCCCAACGCGATTCGCTGCCCGAAGACATTGCGATCCAGATTCCTTTGGTAGATCGTCTGATGCAGGCGATGAACATCACGATCATCCGCACGCCCGGTTTTGAAGCAGACGACATCATCGGTACCCTCGCAATCGAGGCCGCCGAACAGGATGTTGAAGTTTTCATGGTGACTCCTGACAAGGATTATCATCAACTTGTCACCGATCGCATCAAAGTCTACAAACCCGGCCACAAAGGCGGATCGGTTGACGTCCTGGACGTCGCTGCGGTACTTGAAAAATGGGAGGTCGAACGCGTTGATCAGGTGATCGATGTACTTGGCTTGATGGGAGACAAAAGTGACAACGTTCCGGGCATACCGGGAATCGGCCCCAAAACGGCGGTTAAACTCATCAATCAGTTTGGATCGATTCAAAAACTGATCGACAGCACCGATCAACTCAAAGGCAAGCAAAAAGAGCGAGTCGAAGAGAATCGCGAGATGGCGATTCTGTCGCGAGAACTGGTCACGATCAAAACCGATGTGCCCCACGATTTCAAACTTTCGGACTTTCGCATTCGCGAGTCCAACGACAATGCACTCAAGGCGCTGTTTGAAGAACTTGAGTTCGATTCGTTGGGCAAGAAACTTTTCGGCAGCTCGTTCACCTCGGCTCCCAAACGCGCCGCAGTGATTCGTGAAAAGCGGGAAAAGGAAATTCAAACATCGCTGTTTGATGAAGCGGTCGTCGCTGAAAAGAACATTCGTTCGGTCAAGCACAAGTACACCGCGGTCACCACGCCGGAGCAACGTACATCTCTGATCGCGAAACTCGGACAGCAGAAAGAATTCTGTTTTGACACCGAAACGACGGGGCTTGATCCACGCGTCGCACTTCCGCTGGGAATCGCTTTTTCATTCAAAGCCCACGAGGCGTTTTACGTCGTCTGCCCCAGCGATCCCGCCGAAGCCAAAGCCGTTCTCGGCGAGTTCCGTGAGCTGTTTGAAAATCCGGCGATCGCCAAAATTGGACACAACCTGAAATACGACGTGACGCTGCTCAGATGGCACGGGGTTTTGGTAAAAGGCAGGCTGATGGACACGATGCTGGCTCATTCGATGAAGGAGCCAGAGATGAACCATGGCCTGGATTACCTTGCCAAACTTTACCTCGCATACAAGCCGATTCCGATTTCGGATCTGATTGGAGAAAAAGGCCCTGATCAAAAAAACCTGCGCGATGTTCTACAGGATCACCTGGTCGAGTACGCCTGCGAAGATGCCGATATCACTTTGCAAGTAGCCAAAGTCATCGAACCCGATATTCAAAAGCGGGGCGTCGGCGAAGTCTGCCACGAAATCGAATGCCCACTGATTCCCGTTCTGGTCGATATGGAATTCGAAGGCATCACTCTGGACACCAAAGCCATTAGTGACTTTTCGGAGAAGCTCTCTGACGAAATTGAAGAGCTGCGCGGTGAAATACATGCCGCCGCCGGTCGGGATTTCAACATCGATTCGCCCAAACAACTGGGTACGATTCTGTACGACGAACTGAAACTCGTCGACAACCCGCGAAAAACCGCAACCGGACAGTACACGACCCGCGAAGCCGAACTTCAGCGACTTGCTCCATCACACAAAATCGTGGCAGACGTTCTTGAGTACCGAAACGCCGTCAAACTGAAATCCGTTTACATTGACCAACTACCCGGCTGGATCGATGGAGACAACCGACTGCACACGCACTACAGCCAGAACTGGATTGCAACCGGTCGGATTCAGTCCAATAACCCAAACCTGCAAACGATCCCGATTCGGAAACAGCGTGGACGGGAGATACGGGCCGCCTTTGTGCCGCGATCCGACGACTACCAGATTCTTTCTGCAGACTACTCCCAAGTCGAACTGCGAATCATGGCTGACCTCAGCGAAGACCCCGCCATGCTGGATGCATTCAACTCCGGCGCGGACATTCACACCTCAACCGCATCGAAAGTCTACAAAGTCGATCCCGAAGATGTGACTCGGGAAATGCGGGACAAAGCCAAAACGGTGAACTTCGGAATTCTCTACGGTATCTCTGCATTTGGCTTGCAACAACGGCTCAACATTCCCCGCAAGGAAGCCAACGAACTGATCGACAACTACTTCGACAAACATCCCGGAGTCCGGGCATGGATTGACAAGACGATCGAATTCGGAAAAGAACACGGCTACGTCGCGACCCGCACCGGGCGCCGCCGCTATCTGCGTGACATCAACTCGCGCAACAAGACGCTCCAGCGTGCGGCCGAGCGACTGGCGATGAACAGCCCGATCCAGGGCACCGCCGCCGACTTGCTCAAGCTCTCCATGATCCGCGTCTTTGCTGCTCTTGAGGACGGAGGCTTTGAGACAAAAATGCTTCTCACCGTCCACGATGAAATCGTTTTTGACATGAAGCGGGACGAAACCGATTCAGTGATTCCCGTCATCATCGACGCGATGACCGGCGCGATCCCAATGAAAGTGCCCATCGAAGTGGAAACCGGCTACGGCGAAAACTGGCTGATTGCTCACTAGGCAAAAACGACCGTCGACGAAACAATTTTCAGCGACAGACATTTCCGGCCAGCGACGACGCAAACAAAAAGGCGGCAAACTTTGCAGCTTGCCGCCGTGGTTGGCTTTTATCCAAAACGCATTCTAGATGTTGAAGAAGTTGCGGAACTGGATATCCCGGAAAGCATCGAATGACCAGATGCCTTCGTTGTCACCGAACTCGAACAACTCACGTCCGTCATTTCCGCCAGGGATAAACAGGCGATTGACAAGCGAGTTCCCATCAACAATGAATCGGACCGTGTTGCTTGGGGTCACCGAAACAAAGTTGTTCTGGGTAGGAGCCCGGAACTGAAGGAATTCGGCGTTGATGAAGTCAACTCCCAAGAATGCAGGACGAGCAAACGTTTCGTCACGGTTACGGAAGGAAGTGTCAGTCAGGGTGTAACCAAAACCGCCATTGGATGCCGAATCACTGACGAACAGTCGGTCAGATCCTAGTCCAAGGTCGATCGCCAATGCTCCCTGCAATGTGCCCAGGTTTCCGTTATCCGCTGCCGCAGTAGAACCAATGTTGACAAGGTCATTGTCGCGACCGGTCACGATATTCGTGTTCGTGCCTACAGCCGTTCTGATAATGTTGGCCGTGTCGCCCTGTGCTCCCAAATCAATGTCAAGGTTCTCGGCACCGTTGTTGCTAAACAGATTCAGGATGTCGGCGCCTGTGCCGGTATTGATCGACGTGTTTGCAGACGGAGCAGCAAACATTGTGACGATATCCTGACCTGAGGTTCCGACCAATTCGATCGACTCAAGCCGACGTGACGTTGTGATCAACTGGGTAGGCGAAGTAAAGCCCGATGCCCGTACAGTCACATTGGAAACAGTGTCTGTCAGACGAATCTGGGCAGTGTCATTATCCGCATCACCAAAGTCAAACACTTGAAGCCTTCTGTCGCCAAGGTCGGCAAAGGAAATCTCGTAGCGGTCCGATCCAAATCCACCGTCAACAAAACCGTCCCGGAAGAAATCTTCAGAGACGCGAATCGTATCCGCGCCCGCGTTGCCAAACACGCTGACGAATCCGGAGTCCGCCGATTCCAGCAACTCCAGGGTGTCATTGCCGTTGTCGCCGATCAGGATCAGATTATCAATTCCGCCAACACCATTGGCAATCAGTCGGTCATCGCCGCTTTGCCCCTGAATCTGCAAGTTGGCCACGTTGAAAGCTTGAACGACTTCGATCAGGTCGTCGCCTTCTCCAGCGAGAATCTGGATCGTTTCAATCGTTGGTTGGAACGACAGTACATCGTTGAAGATCCGAAGTTCGTTCCCGTTAATTGTCACGACATCGCTGTTCTCTGTCAGGAATGCATTGATTCGATCAACCGAACCATCCGTTCCCGAGTCAGCAATGTCCAGTCGCCGCGTCTGTGTTTCAGAAAGCAAACCGACGTAGCGGTCCCGACCGTCCTGGCCGTCCAAGAAGACATCACCAGCAACTTCCGGTGCGACGCGGAAGAAGTCGTTACCAAGTCCACCCAAGAGTCGTAGTGAGTTCTCGGGAAGCAATCCAAAGACAAGGAAGGCATCTAGGAACGGTAGCGGATCAGAGCCCGGTTCGGCCCGTTCAACGCCTCGGATCGTGATGTCTTCAAAGCTTCCGCCAGTAGCAGTGTAAAGAATCGCCGCATTGGCCACTCCGCGAATGCGACCCTCTTCGATCACAGCGGCCCGGGGAGTGCCCTCGATCCGCTGAATGTCGATCGTGTTGACGCCCGTACCGCCTTCGATTTCAAGGTTGTTCGAACCGGCGTCCACGGCCGTGTCGTGGATTACGAACCGATCATTGCCCGCGCCCCCATCAAGCCCGAATCCCCGTGTCGCCGAAGTCACGTTGAAGGTATCGTCACCGCCGAGCCCAAGGACCTCCAGCGACTCGATTCCGACAATGTTCGTCGCACCGCCGGATCCGTCGATGAATGGGCTGCCGTTAATAAGGAATGAATCTTCGGTGATGTCAAAGATGTCATCGCCATCGGTTCCGGTCACCGTCAAGCGATCGTTTTCACCGTCAACGGTGTCGATGATTGTGATTGTTGTGCCACCAAAAACGTCACCAATGTCGTAGACATCGTCGCCGAATCCGCCAGCAAGAATCAGGTCGTCCGCGTCAGAGGTGATCACCTGATAGCGATCGTTGCCGCCAAGGGCGTGCAGGGCAACGGTGTCAAAGGTGCGGTCGTAATTGACAACGCTGCCGCCAAGCTGATAGGTGATGCTGTTGCCAACGACCGCCGCGTCGTCAACAACAATGTCCTGTTGCGAATCGTCAAAGAAAACGTCGACGCGGTTGGAACCGATGATGTCTTCAAAATTGACCACCCGGTTAACCGAAGCATTCAGACGAATAATGTTTGAGTCGTTGCCGCCCTGGCCAAATCCATTGACGTTACCCTGAACGCCGCTCGCCACGTCGATGGTGTCATCGCCCGCTCCTCCCAGAACTTCCAGCAGTGTCCCGGAATTGACGCCCTGAATTCGGAACACATCGTCCAGATTGCTTCCTGTAAGTTCCACCAGAGAAAAGACTCCGTCGGTGGCCTGGAAGTTGATGTCGGCAGCGGTGATTCCTGTGACGCGGTTGTTCTCAATAACAAGCTCTGTTCCAACCGTTGCCCCAGCAAAGATTTCCGATCGAACGGCAAACAGCTGATTCGCCCCTCTGCCACCATCAATCAGAAACTCGGAAACGCCGCTAGCGAGGCCTGATTCGGTCACATTAAAGACGTCATCACCATCGCCGCCGAAGAAATTGGCGACCGTCGTCGTATTCGAAATCGTGAACGTGTCATTGCCGTCGCCGCCGTTAATCTGAAAGTCTTCGATTCCGGTGAAACCGGCATTGCCGGACGGATATGACAATCCATTAAAGACATAGGTGCCATCCTGATTGACCAGAATCGTGTCGTCACCGTTGGTCAACTCAAGGTCAAGCACATCCAGTTCCGCGTCTACGGTGTCAACGAAGGTAGCCTGGAAAACCGCGTTGATGTTCGTGTCAAACCGATCATTGCCGGCGCCTCCGACGAACGTCGCAAAACCGTCGATCACGTTATTGAGAATTAACTCATCGTCTCCTCCGCGTCCATCAACGATCAGATCGTTGGCAGCCAGGAGCCCCTGGACTTCGATAAGATCTGAGCGACTATCGCTACCGAAAATTGAAATCCCGTTACCGGTGAAACTTCCTCCAGTCGCGGTGAACTCAATGTCCGAACTGGTGAATCCACTGATTATGTCTTCTCCGACAACGTTAAAGCCAGCCGGAAGAGCATCGTTCTGGGTAACGTTCAGCACGTTGCCGCTACCAGTTCCGGCATCGATAACGAGCTGGGCAACGCCGGTGGTTGCCGTTGTTTCAACCACATTGAACGTGTCGTTGCCACGATTGCCAAACAGCGCCACTCCTCGGGTGGTTGTCGAAACATTGAAGATATCGTCGTCAGCGAGTGCATCGAGCGAAAAGTCTTCGATGCCAAAGTTGTTCAGTGCATCATCAAATGGGATCGCGATTCCATTGATCAGCAACGCGTTATCGGTGACTTCGATGACGTCCTGGCCATCGGTGCCCGTTGAAACCAGTGTGTCAACTTCGCCGCCTCCGATGCTATCCAGTAAGTCAACCGCCGGCAGTGATGTCGCCGCAATGTTGTACGTGTCGTCGCCGACTTGTCCGCGAATCGCAAGGTCGCCGGTGATGTTCTGATCCGCAACAAAGGTGTCATTGCCGTCGCCACCGAAAACGTCAATGTCGTAATTCGCAGTCGGGAACTGGAAACGGTCATTCCCATCGCCGCTGGTGAATTGCACGAATCCACTGGCGAGGATTCGACCATTGTTCACGTTGACATCATTGACATCGCCACCGGCACCAACGTTGAATTGAAAGAGGTTGTCGGTCGAGCCCTCGTAAGTGAAGGTATCGTCGCCGTCACCATTGAGAATAAATGAGCCACTGATTTCAGGGGCGAACAGATCATCGACGCGAACGAAAAACTGGTCAAAGCCGCCGTTGCCGTTAACCGTCAGAGTGCTCAGAGCAGAGGAATCAAAAACGCCGGACAGAGTCCCGTCGATCGTAACTTCGATATTGTCGCCGTCCTGTTCAATGACAATGATGTTATCAAGATCCGCTGGAACGGCATCGACGACAGGATTAATTTCCGAAGGACCAACATTGGTCACCTCAACCGCCCAGTCATTGTCAGCAGTGGCATACTGCTGGAACGTCCAAAAGCGGTTTGGCTCGAAGGGGTCAACGACAGTGGTGGTGTAACGCCCCCAAAAGTGATTCTGTCGATTGTTACCGGGATCAATGAAAAAGTTCTCACCGTCTCGAAGTGAAACCGCGTCATTGAAAACCAGCGGCGATTCCAAGCCCGCAGAAGGCGTTCCCAGAGCGACAAACGAACTGGGGTTCACGTTCAATCCGGTCGCCGTGAAACCAATAGCAACCGTCCCGTTGGGGCTGACGTCGATCGACGGATTGATGTAGTCCAGATCGTCGGTGGCAGCTTCGATGATCCCCGAGTCGTGCAGGGTTCCCGACACGGTATCGACAACGTACCAGCGAATGTGGGAGTTCGCGCCAAAGTTGTCAGCACCCGCGCGGGCGGTGTGGGCAGCGTAAAGGAATCGGCCTTCCTGAGTCACCGATGCATTAAGAATCGTCGCGTCACGGTCCCGAAGGATATCCTGTGGCTGGCGGACGACATCCGGTTCGCGGTAAAACGGGATCGGAATCCTTGTAATGTTGCCTAGCTGGAAATCAAGGTTCACGTTGGGAACGCCGTTGCGAGTGAATTCACTCAGAATTAACTCGTCGCCCTCGCGACCGAAAGGAAAAGTTTGCCCATCCGGATCTGCGGTACCTGCCGGATCACCATCGATCGCCAATCCGAACACGGACTGCTGTGACGTTACCGGAAAGGATTGGTCTTCAATCGTTGTGTCAAAGCCAAATTGAACGTCAAACCCGATACCGTTGGCGTCCGGGGCGGTGGGGTTGAGAAGAGTAACTTCAGCCCGACCGGTTTCGATGCTGCCGCCAAAAAGAGCAACCTGAGGAAGGGCAATCGTGGCCGTTCCTGCCTCTTGCCTGCCGAGGAGCGGGTTAAAGAAGAACTCCTGAGATGAAATGGTCAGCCCGACTTCATCGATCGAGAGATTGATACGCTCTGTTCCAAATTGAAAGATCGGGTTTCCGTTCGCATCAACGGCTCTGTTCATTTGGTCCAACTGGAAGCTGCCACCCCTCCACGTACCTGTAGGATCGGAGGTGTCAGATCCAATAATGTGGATGCTGTTGCCCTGAATCAGTGGAACGTTGGGATCCAGATCCTCGTTGCCCACCGCGATCGCGTACCAGCGGTCAAAGCCACTGTCATAGACCAGTCGCGGTTGACTGAGTGTTGCACCTCCAACAGTATTGTCTCGGGCAGCAGCGAAGAAAGCATTCAGCGAACCGCTTTGGAGTTCGGCACCGGTGTCTTTGTCAAAAATTCCGAAGCGATCATTCGACAACTGCACGATGTGATTCTCACCCACAGCTCCCGCGATGTTCGGTGGGTTGGCGTTGCTGACCGCACCGGTAATCGAAGTGAACGAAAGCCCAATGTCTGCGGTGAGAAGATTCTTGGGTTCGAGTGATTGGTACTGATTGTTCTTACTCTGCTGCCTCGATTTGTCGCTAAGGACCCTGGCAACGTTGATCTTGGTGAAGCGTGGAAGACGAAGCTTGCTAAGGCGATGGGAACTCATTCGAAATTCCTAGATGATGGGTTGGCAGCCGTCGGAAACCCGACGAAAAATAAGTGAGATTCTGGCTTTAGTAAGACCACTATCCCCAGAGACGGCCTTAAGGTAGTTGAAGATCGCGACATCTGCAAAACCTACCCAGCAATTAAAACAAAACCTCAACATTTACCAATCTGTCCAGGCAGGGCCGATCGGTTTGCCAATACACACAACGTTACAGGCCAGAAGAGCCAGAGAACGTCGATCCAGAGAACGTCGATCCAGAGATGCCCCGGAAGAAGCCGATCATCGCAAGGCGTGCAAACACGCGAGCCAACCCATCACTCCGACATGTCCTTGGGGTGATTGCCGGTTATCGTCCGGGGAACAACGGGTGACCTCGCCGCCGGGGTGAAAACTTTCGCGATGAAATGAAATTAAGTCGCCTGATCGAGGCTCTCAACCTTGTCTTCGTCAGCGGGTTCTTCTTTTGTTTCGTCGATCGTCCGGTCGCCGTCTTCTTTGGCCTGCGGGAAAAACGATTCGTAGAGAGCATCGACATGTTGATAGTGGCCTTCACCGTATGTTAGCTCACCGCCTTTGTGCCCGACGAAACCGATCCCGGCGGCCAGCAACATGCATCCCAGTTTCCACATGATGCCGTCATCGGGATCCTTGTTTCGCGCGCTGGCGGCAAACAGAGCAAGGATCACGGCGCAGAATGCGGCGATCAATCCAGTGAGCCGGTGCCAGTAGATCTTCTTTTCCGAATTAAGCACATCAGCCAACTCGTTGACTTCGCCCCAGCCCCGCATCTCCGAAAAGAACCAACCGCTAACGCAAGCCCCGATCGCGCCAAGTGCTCCCAACCAAAGACAGTAGTAGGCGCAGTCGCTCATGACGAAGTTGCCTCGCAAACTCAAAAAGGCAAACAGTCCCGCGGCCAGCAGCAGACCGATCGGCAGGTGGATCGCCGCCGGGTGCAGCGAACCGGTGGCTCGTTTGACCAACTCGATTTGATCGTCGTCTGGCTTGGAGGCCGGCAGAGGAATGTCTTCCCAATCGCCCACATCCTCAGGCCAATTGGCCCCTTGGTCGATCCATGTTTTCACCAGTTGGATGTCCGATTCGGCAAGCGGTTCGTGGCTGCCTGGCGGGGGCATCTTAACGTCTTCATCATCCGAAATCAGGACATCATAGAGATCGCTATTTTCCGAATCGCCCTCCAGGACGAAATCGATCGCCACGTCGCGATCATCAATTCGAAAGTTCTCCTCCCGTGTTGGACCGTGGCAGGCGATACAGTGCTTTTCCAGAATCGGTTTGATCTGGGACTTGAAATCGACGTCCTGGGCAGTGGCAACAGTCCAAGTGCTGACCAGCAGCGCGATAGTTGTGAAAAGACGGGTCATGAGAGGCAGTGATAATTGGGGTATCGGAGCCCTTCGCGGGCGACGCGAAGAGCATGTGGAAAAGATTCTAACGTACATTGTTGATTTTTTCACGCTCTTACATGAACCCGCTGGCTTAGTCGGATTCCGGCTCATTGGAGTTGATTTCGATCATTTTTGCACAGGTCACAGGCAAAACCATCACTTTGCCGTCTCCCAGCCTGCCGGTTCGCGACACGCTGGTGAGTCGTTCGACGATGGGTTCGACCTGTTCATCCTGACACCAGATCGTGAGTTCAATTTTGGGGACAAAAGCCCGGGAATACTCGTTCTCGCGGTACTGGTCAAGGTAATTTTTCTGCCGCCCGTAGCCCTTGACCTCGCGGACACTGATTTCTTCAAAGTCCACTGTCTGAAGTGACTTGATGACGGCCTCAACCACCCAGGGCTTGATGACGGCGATGACCTGTTTCATCGAACCGTCGCCCAAGTCCAGTGGCGATCCGAAGTCGCGATGACCTGATCGGCATTGCAACCTGCCGCCGCGACGAACTCTCGCATTTCGTCAACGGTCAATGACGCGAACAACGAGTCGCGAAAAAGGCGACGTGAGTATTCCGTTTCCTCGCCGGCGTACGTTGACACGATGTGATCGACTTCTGCGGAAGATTCAGGACGCATCAAATCCCTGACAAAGATGACGCCACCGGGTCGTGTGATGCGCACCATCTCGGCGACAACCAGAGCCGGCTGGGGGATATGGTGAATGATGCTGTTGGAGATAACCGCATCGAACATTTCGTCTTCAAAGCCGGTGTCTTTGGCATCCACCTGAATCAGCTGGATTTCATTTCGAAGGCAGGCCACATCAACGTTTCTGATCGCAAGCTCCAACATGCTGACGGCCATGTCAATCGCCATCACGCGAAGGCCGGCCTGTTGCTTGCACAGCTGAATTGGAATCAACGCCGTTCCGGTCCCGACGTCCAGCAAGCCCGAGACGACATCCGGATCTTCCATTTTGTCAAACTCGGGATCGTCGTGCGTGCGATATCGTTTGCCGGCCTGCTCGAGGAATGCGGCCAGATGCGCGACGAATTCCTTGTTGACCGCCATATGATCCATCGCGTTGCATTCGCGTGCATCATCAACGGTGTCCATGACTTCGGGTTCAAGGATTCGGTCCATGTTGGTTCTCGGTTTGGCTTTGGGATTCGGTCCGAAGCTGTTGCTATTCGACCAGGGCGTCGTATTGTTCGTCGGTGTCGATTGGTTTTTCGTTGCGTAGCATGAAAGCCAACGCAAACATCAGGGCGGCCATCACCGCGTAGGCGATCGCGAAATTGACCGAAGCCATGAACTGCTCGTGAGAAAAGACTTTTTCATTCGTCATGTCGACAACCCAGAACATCCGGTCTCCGGGCAACGGTGAATGCATAACGCCGTGCAGCGTGAGCAGGGCGCCCAGGAGCAGGTAAAGCCCGGCGGAAGTGTATCGCCTGTCTATCATTTTGGCTGTGGCCGAAGCCCAAATGACGCTCGTGAAAATGAAACCGCCAGCGAGCACGTTTGCAAAAAGCCACCGGGACTCAAGCTGCTGGGCCATAAAGTGATTCGGGTCCATGGCCGCAACGTAGTCCCCAAGAGCCAGCGTCAGCAGCTTGGCGATCGCCGGCAGGCACGCCATCGCGATGGCCGCGTAGTGCCGCTTGGGCGTGACGTGAAAGCTCTGCGCCGTAATTTCAATGCCGATGAAAATCAGAATCGGAAAAACTGCGGCTTTGGGAATGTAAAGGAACAGGAATCCGAAATAGCCGATCAGGCCGGCACCGCCGATAAACAGCGCCGTCATCAGCGTGTAGGCCGCTCGCCCGCCCATCGCTTTGTAGGCCGGGTGACCGATGTAGGGAGTCGATTGAATGACTCCGCCGCAGACGCTCGCCGCGAGGGTCGCGATCGCTTCGATACCGATGACCGTCGGCGTGTGGAAAGCATCGCCGGCCGAAGCCGCACTTTCAGAGCAGTCAATTCCGCCGATGACGGTGGCAACTGCAAAGGGGATCACGTATCCCAGATACGGGATGGTCTCATCGAGCTTTCCAAGCCATTGAAACGTGAACGCCTGCATCCATTCGGTTGGAAAGAACTGGGGCTTGATCGATTCGCTGGTCGATTCAACCAGCGGCACATCGATTCCGTTACCGATTCCAAGCAGCAAATAGTACAGACCCGTTCCCACCACGACCGCAGCAAGTGCACCGGGGAAATTGCCCGGAAGTTTCTGGCGACCGATCAACGTTACCAGGACCATCGCCAGGGAGGCGTAGCCGACGATCGGCATTTTCGAAAGTTCGGCAAGCGGACTGAAGGCGATCAACACCAGCGCGATCGCGGCCAGCGACCCCAACAGTCCCGCACGCGGCACCAGTCGATGAATGTAACCGGAGAAAAAGGACATCACGAACTTGATGATGCCACTAATAAGAATGGCACACATCCCGATGTGCCAGGTGTTCAAAGCGGCTTCGGTATTGATTTGTGCCAACTGGGTGGCGACTTCGGTTGAGCCCTCTGCGGCCTTGCGAAGTGCTTCCATACTTTCATAGCCGGCGGCTTTGGCGAGTGCCGCAGTTTTGGACGCAAACGCCGGACCGAGTACCAGAAAGATCATGCCGAACGTGCTCGGCGTGTCCAAACCCAATGGCATCGCGGTCACGTTTTCTTTCCCGGTTCGTTTGGCGTACCAGAACGCAAGCACGAAAAACAGCAAATCGCCGACAAGGACGCCGATCGCGGTTCCCGGCACCATGTAACGCAATGAAAAATCTACAGGGAACTGGAACACGCTGTACATCAAGCTGACCAGTAGCAGCATCCCGGCGATGTTGTCGAGCATCAGCCCGAAAAACGCATTAATGTCGCCAGTTTGTGCCCATTTGTATCCGGACTTGCCCATGGAATCTCGTTTCGCTAGCGGTGAAGAGGCACCAATTTCGGCTTTTGGCACGAGCTTTGCAACCTCTGCTTTTGAAGCCAAAAATGGCGAAAAGGTGACCGAGGGTTATCGATTTTGCCAGTGGCTTTGGCAGCGAAAGGAAGCTGGAGTTTGAGCTCAGTTTCGATCAGAAGGCTTTGTTTCGCTGCGAGTCTAAATCCGGAATTTTTCACTGTCAAACGGACCGGAGGTGTCACAGGGCACCCCGATACTGATTTTGCGGGCCCATGAAAGCCCTGAAAAACCGCCGGAAACACGTAATAGAAGGCGAAAACGTAACCTGGGAGGCGTATCTTCAAGGAAAAGGTCTGAATCTTTTTGATTCAATGAACCTCTCCGGCCAAAGATGCGTAATTATTGATGGAAGCTACGGTCCACGACATCTACTTCAACACTAATCGACAATTCAAAGCGAAATCAGAACCAGTGACTGACGAAGAACTTTTGCTGAAATACCGAGAAACGGGGGACCGCGAATTGTACGCGAGCCTCGTCTACCGGTACGAACGCGAGCTCTTTGCCTATCTTCGCCGGTATCTGGGCAACGCTGAGATGGCTGAAGACGTCTTTCAACAGGCTTTTCTTCAGGTCCACCTCAAGAGTCATCTGTTCGATGCAGGTCGTCGTTTTCGTCCGTGGCTTTACACGATTGCTACCAATGCAGCGATCGACGCAAAACGTCGAAACAAAAAGCACACGAAACTGAGTTTGGACGCCGTTCGCGAGTCCGACAATGAAGACGTGGGCCGACTGATCAACTTGCTTGAAAGCGATGATCCTGATCCGTCCAATTCGGCGCTAATGTCCGAGCGGAGCCGTTTGGTCCGCAAAGCACTCTCTACACTTCCAGAGTCCATGAACGTTGTAATCCACCTGGTGTACTATCAGGGCATGAAGTATCGAGAAGCGGCGGAGGTCCTTGATGTCCCCGTTGGCACGGTCAAAAGTCGACTGCATTCTGCAATATCAAAGCTTACCGACGTTTGGAACACGTCCAACGTCGAGTAGCGTCCCGGATGTTTGACACGTAGGTCTTGCATCCCTGTAGTTACGGAATCAAAGTTCACTGCAATTCAAAGACTGGATTGCCTCGACCAAAATATCGGAAACCATCTGTGAATACGCCATCGCAAGAAGACTTGGTGGGTTACGTTCTGGGAGCATTGGAAGCTCAGGAACGAAACGACGTACAGCAATACATCGACAAACACCCCGACACTGAAGAAACACTGCTGGAACTTCGCAACGCCATGGCTCCGCTGGACGCCCTTGATGCGTTTCCGCGCGGATGTCCCGGGCTTGCACGTCGCACGTGCGAGTTGGTCGCGAGCATGGATTTGCCGCCCACTCCGGCGCCGGAGACAGATTCACCAACAAGCGAACCGGTAACCCCCGGTTCCGTTTTTCGTTTGGGCAGACTGGCCGATCGAATTGAGCATCCTGCCTCATGGTCACGGATGGATTTGCTGGCCGGCGTTGCCTTTTTGGCGATTCTTGGCGGCATTCTGTTCCCTGCGATTTCTTGGTCACGATTCAACAGCCGCATTTCTCACTGTCAAAGCAACATGACCAGCGTTGGTTTGGGGATGCTTCAGTACAGTGACCTGCACGGTCAGCCCAAAACTCATATTCCCGGCCGCAATCCGATGGCCACACTCAGCATTTTCGCTCCAGTGTTGTTGGAAACTGGCCTGGTCGAAAAGGAAGCCAACTTTCGCTGTGCCGGTTTGGCCAGCGGCTCGGAAGAAGCCCGCATTCCCACAGTTGCCCAGATGACTAATGCGACAGGCTCGCAACTGGCAGGGCTCTATCGCTCCATGGGCGGAGATTTCGGTTACGCCTTGGGTTATCTGGACGAAAAATCAAAAGCGTGGACGGCTCTTCAAAATGATGGCTCGTCGCATGTCGCGTGGATGGCAGACAGACCCTCGAGTGAGCTTCAGGGACGTAAAAGCAATAACCACCAAGGCCATGGCCAAAATGTTTTCTTTGGCGATGGCCGAATCGCGTTCGTCAAAAGCCATGCTATCGGAGACGATGCACTCTACGAGAATGACATGGGAATCGTTGGGCCCGGCCTTGGGGTCCACGACAACGTGATCGCTCCCAGCCATGTATCGCCGATGGTCTTCGAAATCGTAAAACCGGTTGATGTGATTCAGTAACGGCTGATTCAGCGGTTCTCTTTGGTAGCAGTTCTCTCTTGCTGGCGGCGCTACCCTCCGAGAGGAGGGTGACGCCGCTATTTTCGTAGTGTTTCGCGGCCTTTGGTGTCCGTTGCTTGCCGGCTTCTTGTTGGCAGCAACTTTGCCCGGAATTTTCTATCTGCGAGTTGCTTTTCCGGCATTCGAAAGTTGATCTACCGCACAAAGCAACATTGCGGCGGATTTTCAATTCCGCTAAAAGCCCTCTGAAACAGTTCGATGCAGCAAGGGTGCCATGGTCCAATTATCCAGCAATTCGCTGTCGGATTTTCTTCGGCAAACACTCACTGGTTTTCGTGCGCAGTGCCGAAGCCGGGGAATCAAGCTGGAATTGAACATCGAAGATGTCAACGTGCCCTATCAGAACAGTCTGGTGCGAACGGCCGTGATTGCTTTGATGGAAAGTTCCATTGCTTCGACGCCTGATGGCGGGGAAATCGAAGTCAACCTGATTGACTGCCAATTCCAGTGGGAGTTGGAAGTCGCCGATAGCGGTTCGCGACAACGCAACGCAAACACCACAGTACAACAAAACAAACTCGAAGCTGTCTCGTTGGCTCTTGGGGCAAGCGTGCAGACGTGGAATTGCCCACTCGGTGGCATCGCCCATGTCCTGATCGTTCCCAAACGCGGCCAGGGTATCGGCGGCAACGAATCACAAAGACGCAAAGCAGCCTGAGCATGTCAAAATTCGCGGAGCATCAAGGATGAATTTTCCTGCTGAAATCAAATCAGTCATCGGACACAGGCATTCGCGAGCCATCATGGTTGGCGTTTTGCTGCTGACTTTGATCGCCGTTCTTCAAGTGCTGCGCAACAAGCAAATGCAGCCCCTGATTCCGTTGGTGGAAAGCCCGCACATCTGCGACGCCGATGTGCAGCGGATGAACCTGGCGCTCGGACGTGCAGGAATATCAGGAGCAAAGATCGACAACGGCCGCTTGCTGGTACCGCAAAACAAAAAGGAAGCCAGCCTCAAGGCAATCGCCGAATACGACGCCGTTCCCGAGTACCTGCGTGAAGAAGAACAGGAATCGCCGTCGCTTAATCCGTTTCTTTCTCGCTCGCAGCACCAGCGCATCGCCCGGGTGGAAAAGAAACGCGAGGTCCGCGACATGGTCAAGCGACTGCCTTTTGTCAGTCAGGCATGGTTCGAGATGGATTCCGGTGGTTCCGATTCGATGTTCACGGCAACTCAAAAGTCAGCCGTGATTTCGATTCAACCTGCCGGAGAGCTTTCTCTGGATGTGCAGCAGGTGGCGACCGTTCGCGAGATGATCGCTGGTGCGATTTCCGGACTTGCTCCTGACGACGTGGTTGTCATCGATGTCGCCGAAGGATACGCCCATCGCGGCAAATCTGAATCTGCCATGCAAGTCACACCCATCACACAGCGACCGCCGTTTGAGCAGGAAATCTGGTATCGCAAGCGAGTCAAACACGCTGTCGCAAGTTTTGGAGACATCGGAGTGGATGTCCAGGTGCAAGTCGTTCCCGTTGTCAGCAAGCCAAAACTGGTTGTCCGTCCAGCGGCAATGCCCAAACCCCTTCAGCGGGAACCCAGTCAGTTGCCCGGTGTCATCGGCACCAACACAACCGCTTCGATCTACCAGCAGGAAGTTGCCCAACCTGAACCGGAAGTTATCCCGGTTGTTGCCAATGTCGAAGTCCGCGATCAGTTTCAAAGCAATGTGGCGGTCCGTCTGAATATTCCTCACGAAACAGCGGTCAAGTTCGGCATTTTGAAGAATCCGGGAACCAAAGACAGTCGCCCGGTGATCAGTCTGGAAAAGTTCAAGCAAGATCTCGTGTCTGCGGTTCGCCCCGTTTTGCCAGCAGAAAGTTTCAATTCCGGACAAGCGTTTCCGATCAGTTTCCAGATTCTCCAACCCCCAGCCCAAATCAAAACCAAGCCTCTCTGGCAGACTCAGTTGAGAAACTTTGGCGTCCGTCATTGGCCATCATTTGCCGTGCTGGGAATCGGATTGATTTTGCTGACCATCATGATGCAGGGCCAGCCTGATCCCGTCAGCGACAACGACGAAGGCGACGACGAGGTGATTCTTTCGATCGATTCGGCCAAAGTCGAAGCCGCAGCCCAACAGGAAGCGGCAGCGATTCCCGAAATCGCCATTGCTCAACCCGAAGACTACGCCCGGCGCGAAGCCGAACAGCGTTTACACAAGATGGTCGACAAAGATCCCGATTCAGCCGCCAAGGTCATCGAGTCCTGGATCCGCAACGCCGGATAGGCGGCGCAAGTGAGCCGTTGGCCGTAAGGCGCCGCAAGGCCTCGGGGAGGAATCTCGATCAAACATCGCAATTCCAAAAGGCTCAATTTGCCAATTCAATCTCTTTGCATCACGTTTCGATTTGCATCACGTTTCGATTGATGCTGAACTTGCGATGATTCGGACAGCGTTGCCGCAGCGGCGGGCTGGATCAGCGAACGGCCAAACGTTCAAAGCTTCGATCCTGAATCCTGAATTGGCAAACAAGACAATTCACCGCCCTTGGTCCGGCCTGCTTTAGCTTTGTACGTCTTCTGACATTGCTATCACAAATGATCTTGCCCATTCTTGGCCAAATGGGGAATACTGCATCATACGGCTAAAGATCGACGCAGGAAGCACGGTCCCGTTAATCCACCCATCGTCATGGAAGGCGACAGATGATTTGCTGCATCGCAAACTTTTGCGGCACAATCTCGCAACGCAGAATCGCGTTGAGTCTGATTGTCTGCGCCTGCAGTTTGCTTTTGTCGATACCCGATGCCATCGCACAATCGGGACTGCGAACCGAACCGTCAAAGCAAACGCAGTTCTATGGTCAGTGGAACCACCCGGAAACAGGGCAGGCCCCTGGAACCCCTCAATCAGGACCGCCGCCGATCCAGAGCGATCAGTTTCGCAGTCTCTTTCCGGCCGTTGAGCCAAAGCCATTCGAAAACCATCCGACGGCCAACATGAGCCCGCCGCCGGTCGCGGTGCAACCGCCTCGCTCAAGACCCCTGCAGCCACTTCCGCAGCCCATGTTGCGAGGCCAGTTCCGCGATGCGGGGGCGGTTGATGCGGCGGTAACAAGCTTTGAATCGGCAAACGAATCCGTCAGCCAAATCGCTACCAAGCTCACGCAATCGGCACCCAATACCGACATCAGTAGCACTTGGGAAAGCCAGGCGGAAGCGATGAAGGGAAAAGCGTCGGGGATGATGAATTGGATTTCCGAGAAAGGCCAGTCTGCCATTGACGGAGTGCCTGACCAAAGCAAAGACCTGCTTTCCAAAATCACCGGATTCATTGGCGGCCAGGACAATCCTGTCCGTAAAGTCGTCGGCGCGCTGTCGCTTGTGATCGGCGGATACTTCGGCTTGGTTTGGTTTGCGAGAAAATTCAAAGTCGGTGGCGATGGTCGGCTTCCGGCAGATGTGATCGAGGTTCTGGGCGTCTCACCTTTTGGGCCACGCAAGAACCTTCAACTGGTCCGCCTGGGCAGCAAGTTGTTGCTGTTAATGAACGGTCCCGACGGGACTCAATCGGTCGGCGAGATCACCGATCCCAACGAAGTCGAACATCTGGCGTCGCTTTGCAAGGGCCGCACAACGCGAGCCAGCGAAGGGGTGCTCAATGCGATCCGAAGTCACGGTCGCAAAGAACGGACCACCCGGGCACCCATCGCGGGAGTCGTCAAAGAAAAGTCTTTTTCGGCATCGGAACTGATGCAAGCGCTCGAAAGCCTGACCGAGCACAAATCAACTCACCAATACGAGGCTTGATTGTGGTTCGTTTGACGATCGCAGTATTGGGCCTTGCGCTGATCGCCTTGGCCGGAGAAGCGACAGCCCTGGGAATGCCTCAAGCCGAATCCGCTGGCATCGAGTCCAGCGATGTCGATTCGCTCTTCGAGGGCATCGGCGGCGATTTGACATCTCGCGATTCCTTTCCCGGATCGCTCAAGCTGGCGATTGTCATTGGGGTCCTGTCCCTGGCTCCAGCGATCATCCTGATGACCACCTGCTACGTCCGCATCATCGTCGTGTTGACGCTGCTGCGGCAGGCGTTCGGCGTTCAGCAGTTGCCGCCGACTCAGGTCCTGACCACGCTTTCGCTGTTTGTGACGCTGTTGGTGATGACGCCGATCTGGACACAGGTAAAAACCGAAGCCGTCGATCCGTACACGCGATCGGAAAATCCGATCACGTGGCAGCAGGCCTGGGACAAAGGCATCGTTCCGGTAAAAGAATTCATGGCCAAACAGATTCGCATCGCCAAAAACGAATCGTCTGTTGCGGTGTTCTATCAGCACTCCCCGCAAGCTTCTGTCGGGACAAAAGAGTCGATTCCGCAGAACCTCGAGTCCGTTCCAATCCAAATTTTGCTGCCCGCGTTTCTGATTAGCGAATTAAAGGTCGCTTTTCTGTTGGGCTTTCAGATCTTCCTGCCCTTTTTGATCCTCGACCTGGTGGTGTCATCGGTCACCGTTTCGATGGGCATGGTGATGCTACCGCCGACGATGGTCAGCTTTCCGATGAAGCTGATTCTGTTTGTCCTGGTGGACGGGTGGAATCTGGTGCTGGGGATGCTACTGCAAAGTTTTGGCTGATGTTCGCCGGTCGCGCGGTGCTGAAATGCCCGTCACCTTCTGCCACTGTTGGATGCCCACACCATCAACGAGAAATGTTTCAATGAATCCCGAACTTGCAATCGAATCCAGCCGTGAAGCCATCACCGTGTGCATGATGATCGGCGGCCCGATCCTTGGCGTGTGCCTGGTGGTCGGATTGTTGCTCGGTTTGGCACAGGCAATGTCTCAGATTCAGGACCAAGCGATCTCCGCAGTGCCCAAGATTCTGGCAGTCCTCGCGGCGACAGGGTTGGCATTACCTTGGATGGCCGAACATTTGGGCGAATACGCAAAAGATCAGTTCGGCAATCCGCATTTTGGAACAACCGTCGCGACCGTTCCCGCAGCGGCAAAAGATCAGCCGCTGGCCACCAGTCCGATGATTCTGGTGCCGGCCAGTTACAAGAAAGAGGCATCGCCCTATTACCCGAATCTTGACACCCGGCCGCCGCTGCTCAAAACACCAGCCAAAGTGGTTCCTGGCAAAGCCGACAGGAGCCCTTTTGAGCTTCCGCACTACCGATTTTCCAAATTGCCAGGCGAGAACAGGGAAGGGTAGGGCAGGCCCGTCGCCGAAAAGGGACCAACAACAAAAGCCGGGCGGCTTCCGCCCCAATCAAACCAACTACCGAAAGCCATCGTGGTTTTGGCGACAACGATCCAATGATGATTACTTCCATCCTGCTAGTATTTGCTCGCGTGGCGGGGTTGGTTTTCACGGCACCCCTGCTGGGCAGCCGCGCGGTGAATCTTTGGAACCGGTTTGCGATTTCCGTTCTGCTGACGGTGGCCAGTTTAAGCTGCGTGGACATGCACGCTCCGCCGTCACGGGATCTCTTTAGCGGTGCCCTTTCAGAACTATGCATCGGTGTGGCCCTGGGGCTTGGCACGCTGATCATTTTTTCTTCAGCTCAAATGGCCGGCAGCGTTCTTGGGCAAATGGCGGGGCTAAGTTTCTTTGGCTCGCTCGATCCGACCAGTGGTGAAACTTCTTCTGCGGTGGGGACACTGTTCGGGATGACTTCGATGGCTGCGTTTGTGTTGATCAATGGGCCGGAAATGGTTGTCGCTTCGGTGCTTCATTCCTTCGGAGCCTTGCCACCGGGCGCCGCGAACGATCCGACCGGTTTGATCGGACTGGTACCCCAGATTCTTCAGCAAAGTTTCATTCTGGCTCTGGGTGGAATCGGCCCGGGTGTGGCTGCGATTTTGGCCACCAGTGTGGCGTTCGGTTTCGTGTGTCGAATTTTCCCGCAGATGAATTTGACATCGCTGGCGATCGGATCCAACACCGCGATGATGTTCATGGCGATCTTTCTGACGCTGGGTGGTTGCGTTTGGCTGTTCGTGGATGACATGGCGCCGACGCTGCAACTGATCATGGAAAAAATTCAGACCCTTGGCGAAGGCGGGTCGCGATGAGCCTCTTTGGCGAAGAAAGAAATCACGCAGCGACGCCGGACCGAATCCGGCGGATGCGAAGCGAAGGCGACTACGCGTACAGCAGCGAGTTGGCGACTGCGATTCAGTTGCTCGCCGGCGTAGCGACGCTCTGGTTCTGTGGATCTTCGATCGCGGTGGGGCTCAAGAGCATCGCCAGGATGACTTGGACTGAAGCGAGTATCGCGGTGCAGCCGGGCGTTGTAGAGGCCTCCCAGGGAATTGCCTGGATGCTAATCGGTTTGCTGCTGCCGACACTGGTCGCGATTTCTGTCACCGGCATGCTGGCTCATTTGGTGCAGACGCGTTTCTTTGTAAAGTTCCCCCGCTTGTCGATTGAAAAAGTCACCGGCAAGCAGTGGCTAATGAACGTGTTCTCATTTGCGTCACTTGGGCAACTTGCGTTTGCCTTCCCCAAGCTCATCTTTGCCCTGCTGGCCGGAGCGATGACGATTTGGTGCCAACGCGATGCGTTTTTTTCACTCGGCGGGCAACCGATTGATGTGATGAGCGCTTCGCTGCTTCGGCTGACGGCGAGTGTAGGAATTGCGGTGGCGCTGACGCTGTTGGCCTGTTCGGTGATCGACTATTGGGCTCGCTGGCTGGGGTGGCAGAAGCGGTTACGGATGACCGACCAGGAGTTGCGCGACGAACTGCGCGGTCAAACGGGGGATCCGCAAGTTGCCCGCGTACGGCACCAGCAGATGCGGCAAATGCGCAGATAGAATGGCAACGACAAAGCGATATCGAGAGTTTCCCGTTTGCGTCTTGAATCGTCATCGTTTCCTTTTTCAGCTCGTCATCCTGTCGCCTCGAAAACCGAATCCGGATGTTCGCGAAATGTGCACGTGGCGATCACTTCGACGGGCGATCTCGGTATCTGCTTGATCGAAATCTCGGAATCGGCTTCGCCATTTTCAAAATATGCCTGCCTCATCCCCAGCACAGCCTTGCAAAATGTTCTCACGTGAATCGGGAAAAGAATCTGACGTTTCGTTTGGCGTCCGCATAATCTCTGAATCGACAGAAAGATCGAAGACGGTGTGTTCAACTACAGACCTGAAACGCCCAACGGAAGGTTCTTACGAAACCTATTCCGGCTTCACATCTTCACCGGCAAAAACCGAGTTTAACTCGAAAAACATCGAGTAGTCAAGAGATTTGGGCTTAGTCATCTGTGGTCAACAATAGTCAGCGTTTGCCATCTGTGGTCACGCTGATTGTCACACCGTGTCAATCAGTTCCAGGCCATCAGCTTTCGCGGATGGTTCCGCATTTGGCGTTTATTGAGCCGGAAAGGTACGACCGAGTGATCCGCTTGCTCAAAAAACGGAACGCGAAATACAAGCGGTCTGAATCGGAAAAGAACGATCCTCGCGCCGGCATCCCCAAACGTCACACTCGCTTTCCAGGGCAACTATGCCGTTGTGGAGTTTGTGGCCGTTTGTTTGTATTTGGAGGTCACGGCAAGAAAGATCGCTTGATGTGCAATGGGAGTCGTGATTACGCTTGCTGGAACGCCATCACGATCTCTGGCCCAGACGTCGCGAATGCAGTCACTGCTCAAATTCACCAATTCATCATCGAGATGGAAGAATTTGACGCTGAATGGGTTGCCGAATATGAACGCCAAAGAGAATCTCTTGCTTCTGCGAAGAACGGTGAACTCGCAGCGTTGCAAAAAGAGTTGCTTTCAACCGAGCGCAAGTTGGCTAATCAATCTGACGCACTCGAAAAGATCGGAGCCAGTGATTCAATTGTCGCGCGAATCAGGGAACTGGATAATATTGTCCTGAACCTAAAGCACGAGATTAGCGTTTGCTTTCCTTCAATGAGCTGGTATTGCAATGCCTGCATGATTTCGACGGACGAGACAAACTTGTGCAAATTGTTCATCACCAGCAACACAGTTCCCTCTGGCGTGGCAAGCGAACTGACGGAACGAATGGCAGCCAGCGGGTCGGTGGCATCGGTAACCGTTTGATTTGATTCGCGTTTGCCAGGTTCACAAGGACTGCACGATTCGCTTCGAAGGCCGCACGTACAGTGTTCCCTTCAAGTACGCTTACGGCCACGTGGAAGTCCGCGGCTGCAACGGCTTTGTGCAGATCGTGGATCGCAATGATGGCTCGGTGGTCAAGCAATACCCGAGAAATACCGAGCGAACGCTGCTGATCG
>CALFWR010000003.1 GCA_937928555.1 uncultured Pirellulaceae bacterium | reverse complement strand
GGCTCGGTTTGGCGTTAAACCTATGCGGAATCAATGGCGTTTTGCAGCACCGACAGCGTGGATGAACAAATCAAAGGCTCTTGGAGCCTTTGTTTTTGTTAGGGCATACGGTTGCGTATCTCGATTCCGGTTGAAGCCTGTCCGAGGCAACCATCTCTGTCCGAGACAACCATCTCATTGCGACGCAAATCTTTGAAGCTTCAAGCCACAAAGTTCCTTCACGCTGCGCGCTCGCAACGTAACAAACCAAAAAACAGAAAAAAACAGCCCCAATCAGGCATCTTGAACAAAGTGTTTGAGCTCCGGCGGGCACCCAAAGCAATTCAAACCGCACCATCACACCAACTCATCCACCGATCCAATCCCAAAAAACATGAACCCGCGAAGTCAAACACTCAATTGTCATGTCGCGTGTTTTGTCCTTCGAGACAATGTTCCAAGTTCCATGTTGATTTGTTACAATCGTTGGGTAACAAGTTTAACGGGAGATACAGGTCATGTCAGTTGCAGAAGCAGCAAAAGCCGTATACGAATCTGATTATCGGGTGCGTATGGAGAAGGAGAACCTAGGTAAATTCATAGCGATAGAGCCAGAGTCGCGGGAATTTTTCGTCGGTGATACATTTATCGACGCAGCAATGGAGGCGAAGACGAAAATGCCCAAGAAAATGTCGTTTGTGATAAAGATCGGTTCAGATGCTGCGGTGCATATTGGATCGGCCAATCTATAAATGGGCATGTAGATGATCAAAAGCGAGCGCTCATACGCGTACAAGTTCAGGCTAGTCTCTCAGTCGGTCCCGAGGCAGTTGAAGCGTGGATAGACACAGCATTTGACGGCCATTTTCAAACCTGATTAAAGAGCTCGGCCTTGACACTCTCGTTGAAACCGAAGCCATCCTTGCCGACGGGTCAAAGGTCCCACTACAAACTTACGTCTGCTATTTAGATTGGTTTGGCAAGACGATTGCAGCTCAGGTCGTCGAGAACGAAGGCCGGTTTCCGTTACTGGGCACTGCGCTAATGAATGATCTTCGGTTGATAGTTGATTACGCTGCCAAAAGGGTTGAGTTGATCAAAGCGACATAAAAAAAACGAATTGCGATCTATCCGTGTGTCACTGAGACGGTATCGCAATCTGGAATTTGTTTTGGCGCACACGGATAGATCGTGCGTTGAACTTTGTCGCGCGCTGCGACCGGGTCACGCTAGAGGGTAACGGATTTGTGAGGCGGATTCCAGTTTTTGGTGGTAAGTTGCAAGCAGCTTGTGCCGTCAATGACGCTGGTACCAACTGGGACGATGCTTTGAATTCATGACCGACGCCCAACTTGGCTTGGGCGTCATCCTATGCGGAATCAATGAACAACCGCAGACCTGGCAAAGCCTTTCCGACGAACAATCGGACTGATCGGCCTGATCAACCGTTGAATCTTCCAAAGGTCCGAACTCGAACTCGGTGGCCCGGTCGGATAACGGAGCATCGGCCGCATCAAGCAGCCTGGCGAACAGCTCCAGATACTGCTCGCGATTTGTGTTAGCCCAACCGCCAAAGCGACGAGTCCGTGTATAGCCCGAGGGCAACACGTGTAAACTCCAACGACGCACAAAATCGACTTGCGTCAACGTGCCAACTTGTCAAACGCTGTCGGCACAGTGAAGTGAAAGACGAATCCGAATACGCAGCACTTATTTGCCAAACTAAGCACCAATCCGCAGAGAACCGAAGTGCGATCTTACAAAGCGAGCTCGCCCATTTTTGCTGCTCAATTGATCTGCACGCCAACCAAATGTACGTCTGTGATCGACGACAGGGCTAAAACGCATGCGATGCAACGACAGAGAACATCTCATTGCAGTTGTTTTGAAACCGCGAAAAACGCAAAACACGCGAAAGTCAGAAACACAATTTTTGCGTATTTCATCCCGGATTATTCACGAGGCGTGGGCATGGCTTTTCGCTCAGTCAATGAACACCGTATCAGTCCGAAAAAAGTCCTGTTTTGGAACTCGTCAGCGAGGTGAACCGAATTTTCGGAGGCGATCCAGTTTTCGGGTACGCATAGCGAGATTTAACCGCAAGCGACGCCCGTCGTCGTGAATAATTCCGGTTCATTTATTTCGCGGTTGTTTTTACTGCATGGGCCGCGCCTGCCAAAACTACAGCAGTCAACAGTCTTTGAATGGACCGGCGGGGTCGGAATGAGTTTCTGCAACCCATCGCAGCAGCGGTGGAACAGCCCGATCATCGCGCGATGCACTGCTGATGCCACACCAACACCCGCCGAAGTCGAGAACTGCGTTTGCCAAACGTGCGGCGGACGAGAGTTTTCAGGATCCTTTGTCCAGAGCGATCCTTTGATTTTTCACTGGTTGGTCAATCCGGGGCTTGCCGGCAACGAAGTATTCGTTTGGCTTTCAGGATTCAGTCGATCCAATGCTTCTGCTCCTTGTCAAAAGCCTGTTGATTTGCGATTCTTACAGAGTTACTTTTCCCGAGTTTTGTGGACGCAATGAGCAAACAATACATCTTTCAAATGGTCAATATGACCAAAAAGATCAACGGCAAGCCAATCCTTGAGGATATCTGGCTATCGTTTTACCCCGGCGCAAAAATTGGAGTGCTTGGCCGAAACGGGTCCGGAAAAAGTACGCTGCTGAAAATCATGGCGGGGCTGGACAAAGAGTACGACGGCGAGGCTCGGCTGACGGACGGTTTTACGGTCGGTTATCTGCACCAGGAACCACCTCTCAACCCCGACAAAAACGTTTGGGAGAACGTGCTCGAAGCCGTCGCGCCGCGCCGCGCGATGCTGGATCGATACAACGAACTGGCGGCCAAGTGCGCCGAAGACCTCGATCCCGACGCGATGCAAAAAGTCTACGACGAGATGGCACGGGTCCAGGACAAAATCGAAGCCAGCAATACTTGGAACCTGGACCACGAAATTGAGGTGGCGTTCGAAGTGATGAACTTGCCGCCCAAAGAAGCATCTGTCGACAAGCTTTCCGGGGGCGAGAAACGCCGCGTCGCGATTTGCAAACTATTGCTCGAAAAGCCCGATTTGCTGTTGCTTGACGAGCCCACCAACCACCTTGATGCCGATTCAGTGCAGTGGCTTGAGCGGACACTGAAGGACTACCCGGGCACGATCGTTGCCGTGACGCACGATCGTTACTTCCTGGATAACGTGGCTGGCTGGATTCTCGAAATCGATCGCGGCGAAGGCCACCCGTTTGAAGGCAATTACACGTCATGGCTTGAGCAAAAAGAAGCTCGCATGAAAGTCGAGGAAAAGCAAAACCAGAACCGCAAGAAGACGCTTGCCAAAGAGCTTGAATGGATCCGCATGGCCCCCAAAGCCAGGCAGACCAAAAGCAAAGCCCGCATCAATGCGTACGAGCAAATGCTGGCCGAATCGCAAAAAGACAAAATCGACGAGCTCGAGATTCAGATTCCGACCGGTCCGCACCTGGGCGATGTTGTCATCGAAGCCAACGATGTCAAAAAAGGATACGGCGACAAAATCCTCATGGAGGGGCTTGAGTTTCGACTGCCGCCCGGGGGCATCGTAGGCGTGATCGGGCCCAACGGTGCGGGCAAAACGACTTTGTTCCGCATGATCACCGGGCAGGAGCAGCCTGATTCTGGCGAGTTCAAAGTCGGCGATACCGTCGAGCTTGGTTACGTCGATCAGTCTCGCGATTCGCTGGACCCCAACGCATCGGTTTACCAGGAAATTTCCGAAGGCCACGAGGTCCTTGAGCTGGGCAAACGAAAAGTCAACGCCCGGGCGTACGTGAACACTTTCAACTTTCGCGGTCCCGACCAGGAGAAGAAAGTCGGCGTGCTTTCCGGTGGAGAGCGTAACCGCGTTCACCTCGCAAAGCTTCTCCGCAAAGGCTCCAACGTGTTGTTGCTGGACGAACCGACCAACGACTTGGACGTCGATACGCTGCGGGCTCTTGAGGAAGCGATCATGAATTATGCAGGCTGCGTTGTGGTGACCAGCCACGATCGTTGGTTCCTTGACCGTCTCACAACGCATATTCTTGCCTTCGAAGGCGACGGATACGTGCATTGGTGCGAAGGCAACTATCAGACTTACGAGCAACAGCGACGGCAGCGTTTGGGGCTGGGCGAGGACGAGGCGCCGCGATTCAAGTACAAAAAGATGATCACGTAGCCGAATCCGGCCGGTGGTTTTTTGGCAGGCGGTTGGAGTCCCTCCTGCTTGTAGTCCTGCATTTAGACGGAATCGGCCCCTGCAAAATTTCGGGGATTCCGACTAGAGCCGGTACTACCAACGGCGCGGTGACTATGGGCAAAAACGAGTGCCGCGAGGTCGCGTCGTCGCATCGGCTACCCGTAGAAACCGCACAGGATCATGCCCGAAAGCGTTGCGGTGCCGAAGGCCGCTCCGGCAACAGACCCGAACAGAATGCTTTTGCGAGTGCCGTAGCGATCGTAGGCCAAACTTGCGATCGGCACGGCAAAGGCAAGAACGAATTGAGCGTGATAGATGTTGTCGGTTTCGGCTCCAACAGTGAACAGACCCGCCAGCAGAGCAATGCCCAACGTCAAAAGTAGCAGGCTTCGGATGCTGACGTTGTACGGTCAAAGGTGGATTGGTGTTGCTGGCCGATGTCTCCACCGACGTGAAGCAGCATTTTTGCCACCAACGCCAAACCCGCGACTCGCGAACTACTTGGGTTTTGCAGACGCCGCTGCGGGTTTCTCAGTCGGAGTTGATGGATCGGGTTTCGATTCGGACAGGGTTCCTTCAAACAACGTCGGTTCCTGTTCGACCTGTTTCTTGCGAGCGGCTTTGCTGGCCGCTGCGGTGGCCTTGTTTAAGTCCACGCCAAGTTCAGCCAGTAACGTGCCGATCTCTTCATCGCGGCGGGACTCAACGGTGGCGATCGCAAACTCGGTGTCGGTCTTTTGCTTCCGCAGTCCGATCAGTTCTGTTTTGGCAGCTTCGATTCGGTTGGTGAGTTGATCGATTTTTTTGCTGACGGTTTTTAGCTGGTCGGTCAGCGCCACTCTTTCTTTGGCAAAGCTTTTGAGCAGAGAGTCAACGCCCTTGGCAGTCGCCTTGGCCCCGGCGGGCTTCCGTCTGGTGGCTGGTTTGCGTTTGTCTGAAACGGGCTTTTTGGTCGCCGTTTTGGCGATCGGTTTTTTGCTGGTTTTCGCTTTGGCGGGCTTGCCGGGGGCTTTTTTCTTTCGGGCCATGCTGTGTCTCATGTGGTTCTAATCAAAACGGGATCACCATTCTGATTCGCAGCCACAGCGACTGCAAGGACTTGCTGCTGCGTCGCGGGCATTCTGCGGCAGTCTGCACCCGAGAACAGGAAAATGCGGCAACCCGCGAACAAATTGTGGCCTGAATTGTCTCCCATGCCCCAGCCGATATTGCATTGCTGGTGGATAACGAACATCTTCGCTCGGCCGCGATGACCCGAACCGGCCTCGTCTTTTTGTCGTTGGATCTTGCCATAGATGTCCTACCGGCTGTCGGCGGCGCAGATGCGGCGAGCTTACTTGCTGCAGCAGCTTGCGGGTTGCGATTGGGATCTGGAAAAGTGTGCTGATGCGCTTCAGTCTACAAAAGGCCAGCTTGTGTTGCGGTTGAAATATGCCGGATTTGGTTACTTCCTGCACCCGCATGTCATTGATGGTGCGCGTGCCGAAGCAAGACGGCGTAGACAGGCGGCGAAAACGTAATCGTAGACGCATTCGCTAACCGCGTCACCGGTTACCACGAATCGTCGTCGACGTAGCCCTGATGAGTAAGCTCGTCACCCGAAGCGTCCTTGAACCACTGTTTGACCTTGTCGGTGAAGTAGTTGGTCCAGTCGCCGACTTCGCCCTTGCGAAGGAACTCGTCGGGACGTTCTTCTTCGAATCCGGGTTTGAGATGGCCCTGGATTTTGGCAGCCTTTTTGGGGTCAACGCCAAGGAACTCAAACAGCTCGGCCCTTTTTGCTTCGACGTTCTGGTGAAGGTCTTCGTAGCGAACAAACTTTACCGGAAGCCTTGGCAGACGCTCGAGCGTTTTCCGATCCTGTTCAAGATGCTCGCGCCACCAACGCGCAGATTCTTTGACAAACACTTGGTGACCGAGAAGCTGATCGGGATTTTTGCTAAAGAACCAAGGGTCTTTCTGAAAGGCTTCCAGAGTTCGGGCCAGTTTCGGAAAACGTTCGAAAAATCGATGGGTCTGGGGACGGTTATAAAGATGAAAGGCCCGGCTGACGAGCACATCGCGGCCGTCGCGAACGATGCAAATATGCGGTGCCCCGCGAAGAACGACCGGCTCGATCGGTTGCGGCGTGCGGTCGCCAATAAATTTTGCGTTGGGATCAGCCCGGGCCGTGAGCGCCTCCCGAATCATGTTTTCAAGACTCGCACGCGTCGCTTGGGCAAGATCAGGATATTCAGGATTCTGATAAACCGGCAACGTGTTCAGGGCTTTGTTGAATGGTTGCACCACCGTCTGCCAATGAAATTCGCCCACGCAGTCAACATGTTGGTGGCTGCTGAGCAGGCTGCCGAGCCAGTTGGTGCCAGATTTCATGTAGCCCCGCACGCAAAAGAACTGTTTTCCCATCGTTTCGTTCCTACACAATCAGCATCGCGTCGCCATAGCTGAAGAATCGATACTTCTCATCGATCGCTTCGGCGTAAGCCCGTTTCATAATTTCATCGCCACCAAAAGTTCGAATCATGACCAGCAATGTGCTACGCGGCAGATGAAAGTTGGTCATCAACCCCTGGACAAGTTTGAACCTATAGGGCGGCTTGATAAACAGATCGGTCAACCCCGACCATGGCTTGAGTTCATCTTCATTGGCCGCGGCTGCGGTTTCGAGGACGCGAACCGAAGTCGTCCCAACCGCGATCACGCGACCGCCCCGGGCTTTGGTTTGGGCGATGATGTCGACGGCCTTTTGTGTGATCTCGCCGTACTCGGAATGCATCTGGTGATCGTCAAGGTGATCGGCGGTGACGGGACGAAAAGTCCCAATGCCGACATGAAGGGTAACCTGCGCGATGCGGACACCATCGTCGATAAGTTCTTTGATCAGACGGCGAGTCAAATGCAGGCCCGCAGTGGGGGCGGCAACGGCACCGGGGTTCTTTGCGTAGATGGTTTGGTAGTCGGCAAGGTCTTTGTCGACCATGTTGCCGTCACGAATGTAGTGGGGCAGGGGAACGCGGCCGATGAGCGAAAGGACCTCTTCGAACGATCCTTCGATCCCGGGCTTGACCACCCATGCGCCATCGTCGAGCCTAGCAAGCATTGTCATTTCAGCGCGGTCCACGCCATGGCGGTCGGTCACGATGACGGTTTCGCCAGTTTTCATTTTGCCACGTGTCTTGCACAGCATCTTCCAGTTGCCGTTCTCGTCGGCGGCCAGAAACAGACCCTGCCATCGTCCGCCAGTTTGCTTCCGCTTGCCAACGAGTTTGGCCGGGATGACCTTGGTGTTGTTCAGCACCAGGCAATCGCCGGGCCGAATCACGTCTCCAATGTCGCGCACGTGGTAGTGATCGACCATGTTGTGGTCGCGATCGACCAGCAACAGGCGGGCGTCTTCCCGGTTGGCAAGCGGTTGCTGGGCAATGAGCTCTTTGGGTAGCTCGTAGTCGTAGTCAGCGGTGGCGATACGCTGACCAGTTTCATTTGGCATGTTGTGTCGATTCGGGGCAACTTAAAGACCCAAATTTGATCATCAATTGAAGGTTTCTTCAACAGGACCACCGGAACGGGTGCCTTCTTGGCGAAACTTCGGCTTTTGGTTGGCATTCGCGTTTGACCTCTGCCAAGCGAATTCTACAGTGATATAGTTCCTCGTTTTCTCTCCGATCATCGTGTGAGTCTTTCCTTTGACGTCGCCGCAGAAAAATCCTCGTACTACCCGACGACGCTTCCTGAAACGAACTGCGCTCGGAGCGGCTGTGGGACTGGGAGCCTACGCGGTTGGTGTGGAACCGCGATGGCTGGAAGTGACTCATCACGAAATCCGCGTCCCGGGCCTCGATTCGCGACTCGACGGAAAAGTTGCGGTGCACATCAGCGATACGCATGTTGGCAAAGGGGTCGGCGACGCGTATCTGAAACGTCAGTTTGAATACATCCGGGGACTCGATCCTGACTTTGTGCTCTTCACCGGTGACTATCTGGATATGGGCAAAGATTGGCACATGGAAAAAGGCCAAAAACTGCTGCCTTTTTTTCCACAGGGCAAGCTGGGCACCGCCTGCGTCCTGGGCAACCACGATTACATGAACGGACATGGTCGCTTCGTGTCGGCGCAGCAAACGCAAAAGCTGGTTGATTCTTTTGCCGAACATGGCATCAAAGTGCTTCGCGATGAGGTGGTTGAATTCGAAGGCCTCGCCATCGCTGGTCTGCGTGACTTTTGGTTCGGTCAGTTTAGCCGAATCAGCGCCAGGGAAGCGATTGCTTCGGTCATCGACCGTCCCTCGATCGTGCTCAGCCACAACCCGGACACTGTCGACTTGCCGATCTGGGATGGGTTTGAAAGTTGGATTCTTTGCGGGCACACTCACGGAGGACAGTGTCGATTTCCCCTGGTCGGCGCCCCGATACTTCCGGTGATCAACAAAAATTACGTTGCCGGGAAATACGATATCGAAGGGGGGCACCGTATGTTCATTACTCGCGGGATTGGGCACACGCGGCGAATCCGGTTCATGGCGCGGCCTGAAATTTCGGTAATGACACTGCGCAGTTGAAGCCAATCAATCTTGGATTTGCTTTGACGCTTGAAAACTTCTGCCGGAAAAACGGGCCATTGATGAACGACGAAGCACAGTGGCTGTAGTGGTTTCCCAGTCGGTGCCTTGCTTTGCAGAACGAAACAACGGCCGGTAGGAACCGGCCCTACAAAATTATGCACTGGACCTACGGTTCACGTCCCACACCCGACTTCTCACAGGTCCTTGATTCAGCAAGCGAGTAGGGCCGGTTCCCACCGGCCGGGTTCAATGTCCCCTCTCGAAAACCGATTTTCAACCGCTCACGTGCCCCGGTTCTTAAACCCTCTCCGCGAAACGACGAAACGACGAAACGACGAAACGACGAAACGACGAAACGACGAAACGACGAAACGACGAAACAACGGCCGGTAGGAACCGGCCCTACAAAATTGTGTTGCACGGAGCGACATCCGTGATCAACTGCACGTCATCGATTTCCTTGGCCGACTTTCGCGTGCGAGTCACCATGCGCTCAATCGCATGGTGTCTTGATCGGTCGTTCACTAATGCGTTGCCCGTGCAGAACCAAATCTTGGCCTTATTCCCGATAGTTGGATTGGAGTCCACTCGGTTGGCCTGTCTTGTCATGAGGACTTTCTACCTTGTCAGTGAACGCATCAGGCTTACGCATTGTCCCAGATAGCTTTTGCCGAAAAGGTTCAGGTGGTTCAAAAGATGATAAAGCCGATAAACCGCCGCGCGATTTTCCCAACCTTTCGCCAGCGGATAAACCTCGTCGTAGGCCCGATAAAAGGCGTCCGTAAAATCGCCAAACAGCGTCATCATCCCAAACTCGGCTTCGCGATGTCCATGGTAAGCCGCAGGATCGATCAGAAACGGCGTGCCGCTTGAGTCCGCCAGCCAATTGCCGCTCCACAAGTCACCGTGAAGCAGAGCCGGTGCTTCCGCCGGAGCGTCCAGCAGATCTGAAAGTCTCCCGATCAGCCGCTGGCCGTACGAATGAAGTTCGCGATCGTCGTAGCCGTTCGCACGAGCCAATTTCAATTGGTGCTCAACCCGGTTCACCGCCCAGAACTGGACCCAGTTCCGGCTGAACGGATTGGGCTGGGCCGTTTCTCCCAAGAAGTTGTCGCATTTGAACCCGAAACGATTCCCGACAGGAGCTTTGTGCAGCTGAGCCAATGCCCGGCCAAGGGCTTGCTGGCTAACGCTGTTTTTCGCGCCCGGCTGGACCCATTGGAGCACAAGGCACGAACAACTATCGTGCCAGCCGATCACATTTGGAACTCTCACAGCTTGGGTCGCAGCGATCGCCGCTAGGCTTTCTGCTTCAGCCACCAACATCGCCGAAGAACCGGAGTTGGATTTGACGAAAAACCGTTCGCCGTCTGCTCTCTCGATCCGATAAGCCTGATTGATGCAGCCGCCGGAGACAGCGTGGAAGTCGCGTACTTCGCCGCCGACGATATCCGACACCGCCCGTTTCAACGCATCATCCATCGGTTCTTAGCCACTCAATGATTGGAGGACAAGCCGCTTCAATCATGTCCAGCACGATTTCGAATCCTTCCGAGCCACCGTAGTAAGGATCCGGGCAGTCCCGAGGCCAGTTGTCGTCCAGAAAGTCACCAAGCATCCGGATGGTCGAAGTGGGCGAGTCGTGAACGGATTGGAGGTCTTCAAAATTGCTGCGATCCATCGCAATCACCAGGTCAAACGTCTCAAGGTCCGTCTGCTGAACTTTCCGCGAGCGGCTTTGCAAGTCATACCCGCGTGCCGCCGCGGCGCGTCGCATTCGATCATCCGCAGCGTTGCCCTGGTGGTAGCCAATCGTCCCCGCAGAATCGACAAAGACCTTTTCCGACATGCCGGCGTCATCGAGATACTTTTGCAACACGCCTTCACCGGTAGGCGAGCGACAGATGTTGCCAAGGCACACAAACAGCACAGACTTTGGGTGGCTCATCGTTAATCCTGAAAAAGAACTTCTTTGGGTCGCCAAACATTATGCAAGATCGCGTTGGACGGTTTGCATTCGTCCCACTGCGAAACAGCGAACTCAAAAAAGGCAATCGCGGCGGTTGGCATTGTGTGGTGCTCACCGCTGTACTTCCCGACGAACTCGGCCGCACCTGGATTGTGGCCCAGAAACATCACACGCTGAACGTCGCCCCCGATCTCAACCAAAACGTCTTCCCATTCATTGGCTGGTGCATGGTAGAGACTTTCTTCAAAGAGAACTTTCGGCTCCTGCCCGTTTGCTTCAAAGGTCGGCAACATTCGCTCGCAAGTCTCGACCGTACGACAAGCATCAGACGACACGATGAACTCGGGAACCGCATCATTGTCGATCAGCCAGGTTGCCATCGCCGGTGCGTCGCGCCTGCCTCGTTTATTGAGCGGGCGTTGATGGTCAGAATCCACGCCCGAATCCCAAGACGATTTGGCATGGCGCATCATGAGTAGTTGTTTAGGCATGGGGCTCCACCGGCAAGTGCAATTTCCGGATCCTCCCGAATCCGGACAGCCAGAAGTTTACACCCGTTCAAAGAATCCGCTAAGCACATTGGGGCCGGTTTCTCCCTCGCGTAACCGAATACCGTCTTCGAAAGTATTGAGTGTTTTGCATTCAAAACCGTAATGGCCCAGCAATGCTGGCAACGAATCAGCGTCGAAATGATGCAAGTGCTCGTCAGGCAACCGCATCCGCCAGTCACGAAACCAGTCGTCAACAAGTTCCTTCCAGCGACAACAGGGAACGGCAATCGCAAGGAATTTGGTTTTGAGCCCGGATTATTCACGACGACGGGCGTTGATTCTACGCCTGGCCAACGGGAGCAAGGGAAAAGCTGAATTTCAACAAGAAATGTGAATCATCCGGTAGATGAAAACCACAGCGATCGATTCATCGCATTAGAGCAACCGATCATTGTCGAAACTGATTCTGACGCCCATGCCTCGTAAATAATCCGGGCTTAAACTCAAATTGCTCACACACAATCAATTCCTTCCACCCACACGCTGAGGCATTCTTACGCATCGCACCTGCTCGAAGCAGGCGTTTCGCTGAAGGCCGTGCAAAAGTACCTCGGTCACAGCTCTCTGCAAACGACGCTGGTCTATCTGCATCTGGCTCAGATAGCAGAAGTCGATGCCCGCCAGATCATCGCCAGGTTGTTCGTCAGGCAACACGATTAGTAGATGACAATGACAACCGTCGCCGCTGCGATTCGTCAGCACGCACCGCAGTATCTGCAAACCTTTGGCAGCGAAGTCCCACTGGGGCACCGCAAAGTGATCAGCACCATCACCCGCTGCGGGACAGGTGAGCTGGGAAGTGCCTTTTATCAGTGCCAGTCTTGAAGACCAATAAAGGTGTCAGAAGACCAATAAAGGTGTCAGAAGACCAATAAAGGTGTCAGAAGACCAATAAAGGTGTCAGAAGACCAATAAAGGTGTCAGAAGACCAATAAAGGTGTCAAGTACCGTTTTGTTAATCAGAAGAAAGCATATCATAACCAGAAGTGTTTGCCTATTCTGCAAAAACGGTACTTGACACCTTTATTTCGCTTGACACCTTTATTTCGCTTCTAGTACCGTTTTGTTAATCAGAAGAAAGCATATCATAACCAGAAGTGTTTGCCTATTCTGCAAAAACGGTACTTGACACCTTTATTTCGCCTTGACACCTTTATTTCGCTTCCGTCAAACACCTCGTAGAGAATTACGTAGGGATAGGACCGTACCCGAACTGGTCGAACATTGTCTATTGAAGCCGCAAATGCCTCCGGTGAGGCCATAATGAGATCGAGTCGTTCGTCAATCTTCGCACGGAAACGATTTCCGGTGTTAGTCGATATGGCGTCATATCGGTCTGTCGCAACAATAAGATCGGTGAGAAAATCATCGCTAAAGCGTTCTT
>CALFWR010000002.1 GCA_937928555.1 uncultured Pirellulaceae bacterium | reverse complement strand
GCGTTGCGGTCTTGCGGCGGCCAAGGATATCGTAGGTGTAAACCGTGCTGCGGTTTTCCGCGTCGGTGAGCGTCAGCAAGCGGCCTTCCAGGTCGTAAGATCGACTGGTGACTTTGCCTGCTCTGTCGGTTTGCGCCGTCATCCGTCCACGCGCATCGTAGCTTTGGCTGCTACTGTTACCCCGGGCATCGATCTGATCCAGATTGGGGCCAGCCATATTCTTTTGCACAAGCAATGTCCCAGCGTGCATCTCAGCTATCGAGAAGTGTCGCCAGCGCAGCCCTCAATCGAATGGCGTCATCTCTAATCCCGGATTATTCACGAGGCGTGGGCGTCAGAATCAGTTCCAACAGTGATCAGCGACTCAGATACGATGAAACGATCGCTGTGGTTTTCGTCTACCGGATGATTCACATTTCTTGTTGAAATTCAGCTTTTCCCTTGCTCCCGTTGGCCAGACGTAGAATCAACGCCCGTCGTCGTGAATAATCCGGGCTAATGACTCAGAAATTGAAAACCATCCTTCGTTGAACGTATCGGCTACGATTATCGGCTGGCGCCTTACGCTCAAATAATCCTCAATTTCACCTATACATTTTTTTGGGCTCACGTAGACTGGTCTCCGCTCACAGAACTGGTGACGATCCGTCGGCTGACGATTTCGTTTAAGGGAAACTGGTGAAAATCCAGTACGGCCCCGCCCGCTGTAATTGATGCGGCTTGATTTAGTCAGGCTTGCAAGAGTTCCATTCGATGCCATTGCCGAGAGGCGAGAAGGCGGAACTCCCAAGATCAAAAGTCAGAATACCTGCCTGTTTCTGTTATTTCGTTCGGTTCCGCGAGGGAAGGAATTGGCCGATGGGTATTTCACTTTACCGTGTTTCTATGTCCGCCGCGCCCGGTTGCGTGGTGCCAGGAACTGCTATGTACAAATCCCCAAGGCGCGGCTTCACGTTGGTCGAGTTGTTGGTCGTGGTAGCGATCATCGGCATCCTGATTGGCTTGCTGTTGCCGGCCATTGCGTCGGCTCGCGAGGCGGCGCGTCGTACCGTTTGTCTGAATAACTTGCGACAGATTGGATTGGCGCTGCAGACGCACCATTCGGCTCATGAAGAGTTCCCCGTCGGCGGGACCAGTTTTTCGGTCACCGGAAGACCTGGTGAAACGCAGATCGCGTGGAGTGCGTTTTTGCTTCCACTCATGGAGCAAGGAAATTTGCACGCAGGTCTCGACTTCGATACCAATTTCAACAGCGACCAGAACCGTCAGGCAGCGGCGGAGGTTATTTCGTCCTACGTCTGCCCGTCGAGTCAGCGCGGTACCGAATTGTCCTTCGGACGCGGCCCGATCGACTACGGTGGCATTTTTGGCGAACGAATTACGTCGCCCAACGATCCGCCCAAAGGCGTGATGATTTATGGCCGCGCTTTGTCGCTACGGGACGTTACCGACGGATCGTCTCATACGTTGATCGTGGCAGAGGACAGTGACTTTAGCGATGGACAGTGGATCAATGGCCGGAACTTGTTTGATCAGGCTTTTGGCATCAATCAGGCACCGGGGTTTGAGAACGATATTCGTTCGAACCACCCGCAAGGAGCCAACGGAGTTCTGGCTGACGGCAGTTGCCACTTCCTCAATGAGAACCTTGACCTAGAAATTCTTGCCGCAATCTGCACACGCAGCGGTGGCGAAACGGATCACAACTTTTGAACCTTTGGAGAGATGATGACGATACGTTTGTTTTTTTTAGCAGCCTTTTCAGCCTTAATTTGTCAACCGAATTTTGGTCAGGCACAAGACTTTGAAGTTGGCAGCATCCCGCTGCCGATGGGCGCATCGGCGCTGACCTACGGCGACGATGGCACATTGTACGTGCTCAGCGGGGACATAATGGGGCCGGGCTTGGACAGTATCCTGGCAATTGCGCCCGACGGCACCCAATCATCCATCAACCTGTCGGCCGGGGCAGCGCTCAATAGCCTTGGCGGAGCCGCATTCGATTCGACAACAGGAGCTGCAGGACGGATCCTAGTAACGGACCAAGAGGGGGCTGTTGAGGGCAACCTGTTAAGTATCGATGTCGCAACTGGCCAAACGGATGTGCTGGTCTCTGGTTTTGACTTCATCGATGACGTTGGAATTCGAAGCACTGGAGAAATCTTCTTCACCAATGCTGCTGGTGGGACTGACGGAGCGCTCTACCAATTGGATTCCAGCGGTACAGCCGTAGAGATTGTTGATGGTTTGGGCTTTGCTGCGGGAATCACTTTTGATCCCGATGGCAACCTACTGTTTCAAGACGTCGATGCAAATGATTTTACTGCCAGCATTTCGCGGTTGAGCGTCACCGTCGAGGCTGACGGAAGTCTGAGCTTTGGTACTGCCGAAGAGCTACTGAGCGGATTGCAGGCTGGGTTCGATTTAGTGGCTGATGGGGAAGGTGATTTGTTTGTCACCGGCAGCGGTGGCTTATTCGAGTTAGAACGTGACGCCGACGGCAATTTTCTTGCACCAACGAGCCCACTGATTTCAGCCGGTTTTTCCACGGAACTTGCTTTTTTTGACGGTACGGTCGATTTCGAACCGGATTCAATTGCGGGCTTGGGCGATACGTCACCGGTGTTGGCCTTCATTCCCGAATTCGGTGCCAGTACGGTGACAACACTGTCGGTAACAGCCGTTCCCGAGCCGACCACAGCCTTGTTGTTTATCGGCATGGCCGGTTGCTACCTGACGCAACGACGCCGTTTGATTTGATCCGGGTTGAACTTCATTAGAGGGGTGAATCGAATCCCGGGAGGCGATACGGCGTTGTTGTTCGCTTACGCGTGACTCGACGCGAATCGACGCCTGTTGTGGTGAATCATTCCAGTTGGTGGAAGGTGGCTCTCACGCTTCGGACGAAGCACGACAAACCTTGTTTTGCCAAATCGGCCAAATCGGCCAAGCCCGCCAAGCCCGCCAAGGCGCTTGGTGCCGGAGCGGCGGGCTTTGGGAACGAAATGGCCAACGGGGGAAAGCTTCGAATCCTTGGCTTTTGTTTTGCGTTGTTGAGGTGATTCAGACGCCCTTGATCCGGCCTACTTTTTGCGCTCCACAAGTTTCGACTCGATCTCGGCGTGAAAATGAGAAACCGAATCAGCAAACTGACGTCCCTGGTTCGTTTCTGAGTTTGATCCAGCACCCACCCGAGGCCTTACGGCAAGCGGCTCACTTGCGTGCCAACGTAGCTGGAGTTTCGAGACTTCGGACGAAGCACGAAGCACGACGAACCTTGTTTTGCCAAATCGGCCAAATCGGCCAAATCGGCCAAGCCCGCCAAGGCGCTTGGTGCCGGAGCGGCGGGCTTTGGGAGCGAAACGGCCAACGGGGGAAAGCTTCGAAACTTGGCTTTTGTTTTGCATTGTTGAGGTGATTCAGACGCCCTTGATCCGGCCTACTTTTTGCGCTCCACAAGGCCTCACGGTGGACGGCTCACCGGCGGGACGCGTTCTGGCGAAATGGCGATTTGGTTCAGCGGCGATTCAGCCATTGGCCTGATGCAAACTTTTCGCTGGCGATCACTCTGGCGCGCTGAAGTTCCCCGGCCGAAGGGCCGGGTGATGGCCTGAAAACGATGCCTGTTGCGCGAGAAATTTCAGCGGCGAGGTCTTTGATCAGATCATCCGCGTTAATTTTGTGGCCGCAAAGTTCCTCCAGTCCGGGAAGTTCCGGCGCGAATTGGCTTTGCGAGAGCAACAGGCTGCCGTGTTGAATCAATGCGTTTTTGAGGCGGCGTTGGGCACTGCCGCCGACTTTGTCAGTTCCGCAAATCAAGTCGCCTTTGGCGCGTCGTTGGAAGCAAAGAAACGGGTCCGAAGGGGAAGCTGCGCCGGGATCGGGGTGCAGCGTCACGGTGACGTTCTGCATCGCGAGGGCTTTTTGGATGGAAAGATGAACGGTGTCGTACAAAGCCGCGTTGGATTTGGCGATGGCTCCTGCTGTGCGGAGGCAAACGCTGTAGGTCAGCTCGTGGTCATGCACAATCGCACCGCCGCCGGAGGATCGTCGGATCAGCGGGCAAGTTTGGCTTGAGGTGTGAAGCTGCCGATCGGCTGCCTTTTGAAAGTATCCCAGTGAAAGCGTCGCCGGGGTCCAGCGATAAAAACGAAGCATCGGTTCGCCTGAGGCTTGGGTTGACTCAAGCAAGGTCTGGTCGAGTGACATATTTTCAACACCGTCGAGAGCGGGCGAAATGATCAGGCGGCCAGTTGGTTTCATGAGAAGCTTTTTGCGAACACGTTTTCCACGGCGAAAAGACAACCGTTACAAATCGTAAAGATGCCTTGCCTTTCGCAATCGTAGAACAATCAGGGGCACGATGGCAATATTCCCTTGGGTTTTTTGCCCGGAAGCGGACGCGTCTTTTTGTGATCCATCGTCTTTGGGAAAAGAAAAATTACGGCTTTGAATGCGGAATTGGAATGTTAGTTTTTGTTTTCTACTTTCTTGCCACCAGGGAAACTATTGCAGATGGAAAATGCCTCGGCCGAAGTCACGCTTTCAAACGGGACGATCGAAAAATCTCAACGCTTTATTGGTCAATGGAATGGCTTGATCAGCACTACCAATTGGGAAAAAGGCAAAATCATCTCGAAATGGCGTCAGGAATTGAAGGATAGCGACGCGGCTGTGACAGAGTATTCGGACGAAGCCTGGTGTCAGTTGGTCGGCGGCGTGACCCCCCAGCACGTGGGCCGATTGCGACGCACGTTCGATCGATTCGAAAGCGACTACGAGGACTATAAAGGGCTTTACTGGAGTCACTTTTATGCTGCTCTCGATTGGGACGATGCAGAAATGTGGCTTGAAGGGGCGATCCAAAACAAGTGGTCGATCTCGGGCATGCGACACCAGCGTTGGGAAACGCTTGGTAAAGTTCCTGAAGACAAACCGCGAATCAGCGACATCGTGGATTCGGAGTTGGTCGAAGAATCGCAGTCGCTTTCACTGGCCGAGCAAAAACGATCCGGTGATGTTCCGGAGGGGCCGCGCCCGGAAGGTCCGGACTTCGGAGACGAAGACGACTACCGTGACGGCGGAAAGTCCGAGGCTTCCGAGGCTTCCGACAGCAAGGCCGCGGCCACTGGAGAAGACAAGGAGGCTGTGCCGTTTGCCAAGCCTTTCGAGTCGTTCACTGATTTGCCCGATGATGTCAGCGATGCGGTGAACGCATTCAAGATCGCCATCATTTCGCACAAGGCCGCCGAGTGGGACGACATTTCTCGTGACGACATGTTGGGATTACTGGAAGCGCTGAAGCAGCTTGCGATGAACAAGGAGTAGGCTCGTCGGTCGGCAGGTGGCGTGGGGGACCCCGGGGACTTACGCCGACTTACCCCCTTCGGCTCACGTTTGTCTAGCTGGGCAGTTCGAGGCTTTGCCAGAGGTACCAGCAGGCGATCGTTCGATAGGGCTTCCATGGCTGAGCGATTTCTTCGATTTGCACTTTAGAAGGCAGTTCTTCCAGTTGGTATGCTTTGGCGATCGCGGTTTTAATGCCAAGGTCATCTACCGGCAGGATGTCCATGCGTGCCAGTGAGAACATCAGAAACATCTGTGCCGTCCAGCGGCCGATGCCTTTGACCTGAATCAGTTGCTCGATGATGGCTTCGTCGTCCAGACGTCCCATTACCGAAAGATCCACGGTCCCGGCGTTGACTTTTTCTGCGAGGTCGATGATGTATCCTGCTTTCTGTCGGGAGACGCCGAGTTCACGATACTGCTCGATTGAAAATTTTGCCATCGTCTGGGGGCACCAGGGATAGCCTCGTTTGGGCTGGCTTTTGCGTTGGGTTCCGATCGCATCGAGGACACGTTTTTTGATGGCGGTCGCAGCGTGGGTGGAAATTTGCTGTGAGAGGATGGAGCTTGCCAGAGTCCCGAAGCGATCGCGGCGGGCTTTGGCGGTAAACGGCCCCACCTGTTTGATGATCGCCCCAAGGACCGGGTCGGCTTTGCGAAGCTTCAAGCGGGCGTCGCGGATGTGTTGAGCTGAGAAGGACATGCGGAGTATCATAGACCGGATGAAGCAAACTCGACACACGCCCGAACAGAGGCAACAGATCCGCAGGCAGCCCCGCGAGGCGTTTGTGGCGTGGCAGCAAGCGAGGTTGCAGCAAGTCGTCGCCTGGGTTGCGTCCAACAATGACTTTTATCGTACGCGTTGGAAATCAGATGTCTGCGATACAAAGGACTTCCTCTCGCTTCCATTGACGCTCAAATCGGAGCTTGTTGACAGCGAGCAGGGCAGGGCGGGCCGGGCCGCGAATTTGAGCTTTGCCGCAGAAGCCTACTGCCGTTTTCATCGCACATCGGGAACCACTGGCCGACCGATGGTAGTTCTGGACACCAAAGACGATTGGCAATTCTGGATGGAAGGCTGGCAATTTGTGCTTGATTCGGCAGGGTTGTCGGAAGCAGATCGGGTGCTGATGGCGTTTAGCTTTGGGCCGTTTATCGGTTTTTGGTCGGCGTTTGATGCGGTCGTCGAGCGTGGTGCGTTGGCGATTCCGACAGGCGCGATGAGCTCCCGGGCGCGGCTGGATCTTGTGCAAACATCGCGGCCCGATGCACTGTTTTGCACGCCCAGCTACGCACTTCATTTGGCACAACTGGCCAACGAGCAACAACAGAATCTTGCCGACTGTTCGGTCAGGAAGATCATCGTCGCCGGCGAGCCCGGTGGCTCCATTGCCGAAGTCCGCAACCGAATCGAAACCGCTTGGGGGGCCAGGGTGATCGACCATGCAGGCGCAACGGAGGTCGGACCATGGGGCTTTGCCGACGCTGCCGGAAAGGGCTTGTTTGTCAATGAGTCTCTGTTTTACCCCGAGTTTTTGGATGTCCAAAGCGACCAAGTTCTTCAGGCAAATTCGGCTCAAACCGAAGGCCAGTTGTGTCAGTTGGTGTTGACGACGCTGGGGCGTTTTGGCTGCCCGGTGATGCGTTACGTGACGGGCGACCTTGTTCGGCCAACGTGGCAAAAGGAGAGCCCGTTTGTGTTTCTCGACGGCGGGGTGCTTTCGCGGGCAGATGACATGATGGTGATTCGCGGGGTGAATGTGTTTCCGTCGTCGATCGAGCAAATCCTTCGCGGCATCGATGGGGTGCAGGAGTTTCGCATCGAAGCCTGGAAACAGGGCGAGATGGATCAGCTCAAGATCACTGTCGAGGACGAGAAAAACGATCCGCAGCGAATTGTAAAAGCCATCGAATTGCGGTTGGGTTTACGGGTTGGAGTCGAAGTTGTCGCAGACGGAAGTTTGCCGCGCTTCGAAATGAAGGGCAAAAGGTTTGTGGACAATCGATGAATGACCAGGCGATGAGCTTTTTTCCTGTTGAACTTGAAAAGACAACACAGCGGACGCTGGTGATCGTATGGAATGATCAACGCCGGGACGAAGTTCCGTTTCGTCTGTTGCGGGACAGTTGCCACTGTGCTCATTGCAGCGAAGAGCGGATCAATCCAAAACCGCAGCCACCATCCAACGAACTGACGGTTCTTTCAGCGGCCCAGGCGAGACCGTTGGACATCGAAGTCATGCATCCGGTTGGCAATTACGCCTACAACGTACACTTTTCTGACGGGCATCAGGCAGGGATTTATACTTTCGAGATGCTTCGTTCGATTGGCGGGCAGCAGATAAAACAATAGCCGACGATTTTGTACCGTCGGCTACTGGATTGTGTTCAGTTCTCAACCGAGGCTGAGACCAATGGGGGTGCCATTAGAAGCTGAAGCTACTTTCTACGGCGAAGCACAAGTCCACCCAGGCTCAAGCCCAGCAAAGCCAGAACCGATGGTTCCGGGACAGCGATGGCTGTGATTGTGATGGTCGCGAGGCCGTTTTCGTAGATTGACGCATCGTTGAAGTCAAACAGGCTCAGGTCGGCACCTGCAGGAATGTTGGCGAAATCGCCGAATGCATTTAGCACCTCGCTGTTAACGCCATTTTGATTAGCACCCTCGTTCGGGCCGCCCTGTCCGGAACCAAGTCCCGGGAACAGTGGGTTGCCGGCAGACGTATCAAAGTCATTGACCTCGGTGCCGGCATCGTTGATCGTACCTGCAAGTCCGATGTTGAAAGTGATTGAACCACCGTTAGCGAGCAGGCTACTGAGGTCTCGGGCTGTTGGGTTACCGTTCGCGATGTAGTAGTCGTTCGAGGGCAGAATCATCGATGCGTAGGAAAAGTAACGGTTTGCGTTAGAACCGCTGTCGAGATTGAAAATGGCGCTGGTGGACTCACCCGCCAAAATTGGACGACCGAGCCCGTCCAGAGATCCACTGACACGACCCGATGTCTGGCTTGTCAGAACCCGAGCACTGACGTCCATTCCACTCGAGTCATCGATGTAGGTGTAGCCACCTTGAAAATCAGCATCGATGACAGAGTTGTTTCCGTCTTCGGCGAGTCGTTCAAGGCCTACCTGGGATGACAACCCACCGTTGTAGCTGTCGAAGCTGCCATCATGAAATCCAACCCAAAGGGGGGTTAACGCCAGTCCACCGGCGGGGGCGTTGTTGGTGATATCGACTCGAACAGCTTGAGTCTGCCCGAATGATTCGGGTGCAAGGCACAGCAGGGCTGCCAAACCAAGCACGGCAAAAATGATTTTCATCGTTGAATTTTCTCCGTCGTTGTATTTTTGTTAGTGGGGGGAATTACCAAACGGGCAAAATTTTGGGAGAAATGCCCGTCTACAACGAATGTTCCGGCGCTTCAGAAATCTTGCGTCAAACCGGAAATTTTTTAAGAAACGCTGAGGTGATCAAAAGCTGAGTGGTTTTAAGAGGCTGCGATTTTTTCGATCACTCTCCCACTTGGGCCCACTTGGGAGGGTCGCGCGACTGACGTTGGCAAAGAAACAGCTTTGGCAAAGAAAGAGCTTTGGCATAGCGGCTAATGAAATCAAACTCTTTCTGAGTCGATCTCTCACGCCTTGGAGAGGCGAGCCACCTCGTTTTCACACCGGAAAGGCGGGCCACCGGAGCCACCGGAGAGGCAATCCGATAACCTCGACGGACAGGACACTCAGTTGGCTTTTTCGATCCGAAGCAAACTCATGTCAGGCTCCGTTTGCTCAAAGAGATCAATCATTGTTGGCTCTGCAAGCGGAGTTACCTCATAGAACATCAAACCAAACTGCTCTTTTTTGAATACTTTGAGGCTGGCGGACAACTGATCAATCTCTGCCAGCTTTTCATCTAAAACTGTCTTGCTGCGATCAACAAACACCAGCACGTTCTGGCCACGGGATCGGGCCAGCATGGCGATGGTTTCACGGCTTATCCCACCGGGGTAGGCAAGCCCAAGCATTTGACGGTCCGCTGGAAGTGGTGCCAATTGCAGTCCAACACCCAGCTTGTGATCAAATTCGATCGCCATCCGGTTGTTGTCTTCACACGGATAAGTCGGCGTGAAGCCACTGTCATTGAGTTGACAGTAGACTCGGGTTAGCGGCTGTTGCGCGAAGTAGATACCCCCGCTGCTATTGCCGCCCGCGATCAACATCCAGCAAAGGCCAGCGACCACCGCCAATGAAGCAGCAATCGCAAAAAGTTTCCCCAGTTTCGTGGAGCTCGTCGCTGCTGTGCTGGTTTCGCGAACCGCAACCTCATCTTCAGGGAGCAACGATGTAAGCACTTTATCGGTGCCAAAGAGCCTGGTCAGCGAACTGTCAATTGCTGCCTGAAGCTGAACTTCGTCCGCAAGCTCTTTTGGAACGTGAGGGACATTGCCGGGTGTGTCGATTTTTTGGTCGAGAAACTCCTCGATATCGGTGGGCTTTTTGTCAGGTTGTTGAGTCATTTTGCCCTCCCTTCGAATGGCTGTGAGTTTGCGAGAATCTCACGAAGCTTCATGCGGCTGCGATGAACGTGGCTCATGGCACTGCTGGCTGGAATCAAAGTCAGGTCTTCTATTTCCTGGTATGACAATCGCTGAATGGTCCTGAGGAGCAGACAGGTTCTTGCATCCGGAGCAAGGGATTCCAAGGCGTTCTTGAGTTGGTCATCAAATGCGTTCTGGTCTTCGTTTAACGTTCCTGATTTGGGATCAAAAGGGAGACTTTGCTCTTCGGTTCCTGCCGTTTGGACATCTCCCAATATCCGCGGGTCCACAGCCGATGTTTTTCGTCGTATCGTTTTTCTTCTGTGATTCAAAGCACAATTTTTTACTACTCCTGCGAGCCACGCCATAAATTGGGATTGTGTCTCAAATCTCAGATCAGGCTTGCCCAGCGCAATTTGAATCGCCTGCTGGACGACATCTTCCGCGTCTGACCGGTCAAGGACGATTCCTGCGGCGATGCTGACGAGTCGATCCGCCGTCTCGTTCATGAGAACGATCCAGTGTCTGGTTGCGTATTGCTTTTGATTCACGTTTGCTGGCTAGCCGCCAGAGGGCGCTCCGCTACCATATCGATGTCTCATCTCCACCCTGTTTCCGCTAACTATCCACGTCTACGTTACCGCGTCTACGATATTAGTGTCGCGAGAGATCATGTTCCTTTCTTTCCAACCAGACTTCTGGGAGAAAAGCTCGAAATGATGACAAGCCAAGCAGCTAAACGTCATTTAAATGGTCGTTTCCTTGCTTCTGGGGTTCAGGTTGCTGCGAGACGCGCTTTCACATTGGTTGAACTGCTGGTGGTTATCGCGATTGTTGGCATTCTTATAGGGATGCTTTTGCCCGCGATTCAATCGGTCAGGGAAGCTGCGCGGCGAACGTCCTGCTCCAATAATCTTCGGCAAATTGGATTGGGGATTCTGCACTATGAATCTGCGCATCTTGAACTTCCGCCGGGGCGGATGGGTTGCGATGATTCGGCTGACATGATGCCCTTTATGGAGTGTCCGCAGCAACTGCAACCCGAGCAAAAGTGCGGTGCCAGTACATTTGTCCTGATCCTGCCGCAACTGGAGTTAGGAAATCTCAGCCGCCGCATCGATCTGCAAAACATGGGACTTTGGAACCGCGACGTTAATGATCTTGGCTGGTGGATGGTGGCTGAAAAGCGTGAAGCGGTGATGGAAGAGCTAGGGGTCTACTGGTGCCCAAGCGAAGATGCCAAGCGTTGTAGTGACGTTTATTTTCCCATTCTCGGTGCGACGGCGTCTTATGCGCTAAACATGGGTTCAAACGGACCCGGATCATCCGACTACCAGGCAAAGTACAGAAACGATGGGGCGTTTGTTTATCGTTTAACCCGTCGAGTGGGCGACATCACCGACGGCACGTCGAATACTTTTTTTGTTGGCGAGGTGACCAATCCGGACATTTGGGAATCATCCAACCTTTGGTCCTATGCGTTGGCCCACGCGGATTCGATGCGTTCAACGCTCAATCCACTCAACACGCCACCGGGAATGGGTGTGACTGTTGAACGCCGCAACGGGGCGTTTGGAAGCAATCATCCCGGCGGTGGAATTTTTCTTTACGGTGATGGCCACGTCAGTTTCCTCGCAGATGACATTGTGGTCAGTGCCTATCAATCACTTTCAACGATCTCCGGTGGCGAAATCTCGCCCCAGCTGTAGAGTCGCGTTTTCAGCCAGTCAACGCATCACCGTGCAGTGGATTTTCCAGACTCTGAAGGTTCCAACGGCAGGGAAGGGCAGCGGGCTTGCCCGTTAGGCGAACGAATCCCCATCTGTTAGATTCGTGGCACTGGAACGCAGTAGACAGGAACCCGCGATGCCTTTCTGGCGCAAGAAAAATTGGGAAGACGAGTACGATCAGTACTACCAGCGCGACATTGAACGCAAAGAATTGCCTTCGAAGTTCCGCTACATTCCACATGCGTTGACGGTCCTGTTGTTGAGCGGGATTTTCTTTGCAGTGGTGGCGCAAGTGTCGGGACCGACGATGGTCGAAAAGATGCTTATCGCTTTGGCGATGCCGGTGGGGTTACTGTGGTTGGCACTTCTGGTCACGATTTACTTTTGCCTGGTCAACCGACAGGCGTGGCCAGCGATTCTTTGTTTCGGTTGTTGGCTACTGCTGACGATCGCAGGCAACGGGCCGTTTTCGAACTGGTTGGCCTGGACCATGGAATCAAAGTGGCAGGATCAGGAAAGCCGCCTGGAGACCGAACCGGTTGATGTTCTCGTTGTGCTTGGTGGCGGGACGGGCACCCGTCACAGCGGCACGCCGCAGTTGACATATTCGGGAGACCGAATCGCCGAAGCCGCCAAGGCCTGGCACGTCGGAGGGACAAAGAAAGTCATGTGCACCGGAGTCCAATCGTTCCGAACGACCGAAAAGGACCTTCACCCCTACGAAGAAGCGGCGCGGCTACTGGAAGACCTAGGAGTCGAGCCGGCGGACATCCTCAAGCTCAAAGGCGAAAACACTTTCGAAGAGATTGAGAATCTGAAGAAGTGGGCCGATGCGAATCCTGACAAGCAGATTGGTTTGCTGACTTCGGCGTGGCATCTTTCTCGCGCGATGAGATTGGTGAGAAGCCACGGGTTGACCGTGCGACCGGTCCCATCGCATTTTCTCAGCGACCCGTTTGCTCCCGGGCCCGACGTGATCATTCCTGGCGAATGGAGCCTGCAGCGTACTGCCATCATTACCAAAGAGTACCTAGCATGGTGGATGTCCCGATAGGAACAGCCTGTTTTTCACATGGTGGACTTCGAGTCGCCAAGTAACAGACGCTGCAGACCGATGCACCATTGCCGGAGCGTCGTCGGTGGCGTCGGTGGCGCCAACGCCTTGATCGGGCCTTCGATCTATTCGGGTTATCCGGATCGTAACGAATGAGCACGCCAAGATTTCCGCAGCGGCAACAAAAGAATCAGGGCAGGGCGGGGCGGGCTCATCGCGGAAGATCCTTAATTATGCTGCATCGATGGGAGAAGATGCGCAACAACTTGGAGTCATGACCCGCCGGCTGTTTTCGGTGGCTTTGCTGGCGTGGCTGGTGGTGCTGATCCTTGGTCCGCTTTCAAATCCTGTCGGATCGGAGCACTTGACCAAGCCCTTGGCTGAGAAAGTCAGTCCGCTGCACCGGTTGCTGTTCATGGGACACGGCTATCGATTCTTTGCGCCCGATCCGGGTCCTAGCCACCTGGTTGAATTCGAACTGACCCTTGCCGATGGAACAAAAAAGGAAGGCGTGTTCCCGGATGCCCAGGGCCCGATGACTTTCCCGAGGTTGAACTATCATCGCTGGTTCATGTTGTCAGAAACGATCTGGTCCGAGCACGCGATGACGCCGCTGCCGGCAGATGTTGAGCGTCAGCAAAAGCAGTTATTGGAACTTGCAACGCAAAAGGCTCTGGAAGGCAATCGCGAAACTGCGTCGTCGATCCGGGCCGAAGTTGAAAAATCAAAAACGGACTACGCCAGAGCGCGGCAGCGGATTGACACCCTTGTCCAACAGGTCGCCAAAGGACTTCTTCGGATTCACGGTGGCGAAAAAATAAAACTGAAATTGCGTGAGCGACTGATACCTTATCCGGCCGATGTTCGAGACGGCTCTAGGCTGACCGACACAAGGTTTCTTTCCCCCCAGCAACCGCCGGTGATCGGAGAATTCTCACGCAGGGAACTGGGAATGGAAATGTTGCCACGTCGTGCAGTGGCTCGCTCGTCAGACAGCCCGTTGCCTGATCGGCGAATGGACGTTGAGCCGACTGAAGGACAGGGAGGTCAACCATGAACTGGATTCGACAGGTCGAACAGGCGTGGGACAGATTCTGGTTCAAGCCGCGCGGCGGTGAAACGCTTGGGCTGATCCGCTTGCTGACCGGACTGATCGTTGCCTACATGTTACTGGCGTGGACTCCGCTGCTGACGACTTTCCTTGGGGCCGATGGAATGATCCCCAGCGCGTATTCGCAGCAACTCTACGGGTCGAAGCTTGCCTGGACTCACCTGGGGTGGATTGAATCGGGCAGCCTGTTGTGGACCGTTCATCTTGTCGCCATCGTGATGGCGGCTTTGTTTGCGGCGGGAATTGGGACACCGGTTACTGGCCCGCTGGTGGCACTGCTGGTGATTTCGTATTCGAATCGAGCCACCGGTGTGCTGTTTGGGTTGGATCAGATTGCTGCGTTTTTGACGCTGTATCTTTCGTTTGCAGACTGCGGCGAATCGTTTTCGGCAAATCGGTGGCTTGGTTCAAATAAAGAGCATCGCAGGTCCAACATTCGCAACAACGTGGCAATTCGGCTGATCCAGATTCACCTTTGTGTTGTCTACCTGTTCGCGGGACTGGGAAAGTGCCAGGGTGCGACCTGGTGGAACGGTGAAGCCATCTGGGGTGCGATCGCGAGCTACGAATACCAGACGCTGGACATGACATGGATGGCGGACCAGATGTGGCTGGTCAGCATCGCCACGATGGTCGTGCTGTTTTTCGAAGTTAGCTACGCGGCACTGATCTGGCCCAAGCTGACCCGCCCGGTCATGCTGCTGTTGGCGGTTCCGCTTCATCTGGGAGTTGGGCTGTGCATGGGGATGCTGGAATTTGGGTTGATCATGCTGGTCGCCAATCTTTCCTTTGTCGATTTTCTCAACTGGCCAGAGCGGTCCAGTTAATCCGGGTTAATAAACCCCGATTATTCACGAGGCGTGGGCGTCAGAATCAGTTCCGGCACTGATCCGCGACCCGGATGCGTTGAAACGATCGCTGTGGTTTTCATCTACCAGATGATTCACATTTCTTGTTGAAATTCAACTTTTCCCTTGCTCCTGTTGGCCGGACGTAGAATCAACGCCCGTCGTCGTGAATAATCCGGGTTTAGAACTCATCAGCGAGGTGAACCGAATTCCCGGAGGCGATCCAGCTTTGGTTGTACGCCAGCGAAATTTAACCGCATCAACGCCCGTCGTGGAGAATAACCCCGGATAAAAGGCCGATGCCGGATCTGACGTGCATCGTATCGAGTCGCAGCGTTAATTTGGCTAATCTTGCCGGGCATCTGGGAGACTTGGTGGATTTCGCAGAGACGTTTGTGGAGCACAAATGTAACTTTTTCCATACTGACCGGCATGCGGCATTGCTACTGTGCCGCAAAATTTGTGCGGTCCCGAGACACCTTCGGAAAACTGCACAGTGACGTACGGTCAGTTAGCCATCGCCAGATAGCCATGAATCAGCCTGCATCCAACCCGGACTCCCGTCGCTCCCGTTGGTCGGTGAAGTTGCGCCGGGGCGCTGCCGCTTCCAAATCCGCAGGCCAGCCCGAACCTGCCAACCCGCCTGTTGCAATCGTGACCGAAGGCATACGCCTGAAGGCCCAGGCCGCGGTGGCCAGCTATGACTTGGGGGAGTATTCCAAAATGATCCAATGGCTGGGCAACGGCGGGATGGGAGGGCTCGATCGTCAGACAATTTTGTCGTGGGTTTCCGAACTTGAGAGCCAGCGAAAATTGGCACCTGCCACAAGCCTGCTGGAATCGCTCATCGAACACGAAAAGTCGAATGGAACCGATCCGTCGAACAGCTACTTTCAGTTGGCTCGAATTTATCGCCTGCGAGCTGATCGGGACAGCTTTGTCGAATCAGTGCTGTGCTGCCTGGAATCAGGAAATTGCCCCAACGTGTTGACCATATTGGCGTCAATGAAAAGGCCGGGTTTGCGAGAGCCTTTGCTTGCCAACATTGAACGCCTACGCTGCAAGGTCGGCGAAAAGAACTTTGATCAGGAACGTTTGTTGTTTGCGATGGGGGACATATACCGGCTTAATGGTGACTTTGCCAATGCCGCGCAGTGCGTGGGGAAAGTCCGGGACGGCCGAACCACCAAAGGCAAAAAAAAATTATTGAACTACGAGCCATTGCGGCCTGCATTCCTGATTATCGGTTCCACAAAAAGTGGCACCACCGGGATGTACCACACTCTCTGTCAGCACCCAAACGTGTTCGCTGCACTGCGAAAGGAAATTCGATACTTCGGAAGGCCCGATGCATCTCTTGACTGGTACCTTGCACACTTTCCACGACTGCCCGCGAAACGTGGCTGGGTTACCGGCGAAGCAACGCCAAACTACTACATGCACGACGTTCAGCAGCAGGTGAACAGGACGCTACCGGGAGTGAAGCTGATTTGCATGTTGCGCAATCCAGCGGATCGCGCCGTCTCGCAGTACTTTCACAGTTTGAAGCTCGGCAGCATGCGTCAGCCTCTCGAAAAGTTCTTCGATCCAGACGAGTTGGCGCAGTTGAGCAAAAAATCGGACGCCCAACTTGAAGAGATTGCCTGGGCGTGCAGAAGCAGGAACTTTAAATGGAACAACTGTCTGGTTGCCGGATTGTATCACTACTACTTGCGCCGGTGGTTCGAAGTCTTCGGCGACCAGTTGCTTTTGGTAACGATGGAAGATTTTCGCAAGAATCACAACGCGACCGTCAACCGTGTGTTGGACTTTCTTGAACTCAAGCGACATGGCCTTCCGTTGACCAACCAGTACTCGGGCAACTATCGCAAGTCCGATCCAGTAGTTTTCGAACAGGTCCGCCAGCGGCTTGCCGAATTCTATGAGCCACACAACCGTCGGCTTGCCGATGAGTTCGGCGTAAATTTCTGACCCGGACCGGCAGTCGTTGCCGTTTTGTTCTTTCAGCCCCGATTAACAGGTCGGTCTCAAGCAAATGAACCGGAACTGTTTCCGAAGACAGGCGTTGACCCGAATTACGACAGTCGCCTAATCTCGGGTAGCCCCGGTGTTGCCGTAAAAGATCCTCATTGTTGGGTTCTTTTTGCTTTTGGTGGCTCACCGCCGGTCAATACTTGGAATTCGGTGTGAAACCCTCGGGTCTACGATTAAAATCGAGCAAACTTCCCTCCCGCGAGGAAGCGAGGTATCGCTTATGATGGGGGAGGTTTGGAATGAATCGGGCTCTTTGCATGGATTTTTGTAAGCTGAGGCCAAGTTGGCCTGTTAATAGCACCGTTCAAAACTGGCCTTCTTGTGGGCTGTATCGTGATTTAGCCGTCGAAATCGAGTGAGTGAAAGATGACTGGAATTCTGTTTAAGGCCAACCTGGGGGTTCTGTGCTGCGTCCTGAAACTGGCGTGCTTGTGTTCGCTCTGCGCTGCCCAGAAACCCAACGTGCTGTTCATCGCGATCGATGACCTGCGGCCAGAGTTGGGTTGCTACGGTTCACCCATTGCGGTTTCGCCGAATCTGGACAAGCTCGCTGCTCGAGGGCTACTCTTCAATCGGGCCTACTGCCAGCAGGCGATTTGCCGTCCTTCGCGGGCGAGCCTGATGACTGGTGCCCGTCCCGAATCAACCGGGCTGTTCCACAACTACGTCGGGCTGCGGGAACTTCAGCCGGATATCCTCACCCTCCCGCAACACTTTATCGCCCACGGCTACGAAACGGTTTACTGCGGAAAGATATTCCATCGAGGCGATACCGACGAGGAGAAGTCATGGAGTCGCATGCCCGTGAAAAACCTTATGGGTATCAAGCCACCCAAGGGCGGTTTTGCACTCAAGGAAAATCTTGACCGTCGCAGAGACAACATGCAAAAGATGCGTGCCAAATATGGAGAGGCTGCCAAACGCGGCCTTGCCAGCGGCCCGGCCTGGGAAAACGCCGACGTCGATGACCATGCCTACATCGACGGCTACCAAACGCTGCGAGCAATTGAAACGCTCAAGGAGTTGACCCAAGACAAGGAGAATGCCAAACCGTTTTTTCTGGCGTTGGGTTTTCAAAAACCACACTTGAACTGGACCGCACCCAAAAGGTACTGGGATCTCTACGATCGCGAAAAATTGCCGCTTGCTAAAAACACATCGCCTCCAAAGGACGGGGCCGCGATGGGGCTTCACGCCTCATTCGAGTTGCGAACGCGGGCCGGAATTCCCAAATCAGGCGGCTTTGACGACGAAATGGACCGCACGCTCAAGCACGCTTATCTGGCTTGCGTCAGCTACATTGATGCCCAGATTGGCAAAATGATCGCCGCCCTCGAAGAAGCCGGAGTTCGCGACAACACGATCATCGTTGTCTGGGGCGATCACGGTTGGCACTTGGGCGACATGGGCGTGTGGGGAAAGGCCACCAACTACGAAATTGCGACCCGCGTGCCGATGATGATCTGGGCACCAGACATGAAGCACCGTGGTGCCAAAACGGAAGCACTTGTTGAGCTGGTCGATATCTATCCAACGTTGTGTGAGCTTTCCGGACTGCCACTGCCAAAGCATCTCGAAGGCCACAGCTTTGTGCCTTTGATGGAAAACCCGGATCGCCCCTGGAAGAAAGCGGCCTTCAGCCAGTATCCCAACCCCGCGTTGCGGGAATGGGCGGCTAATCCGCTTTCCCCCGCGATGCGCGAAACGTGGTTCGGTCCTCTGATCAAGGAAGTCGAATCGCGAATCATCAAGCAGCAGGGGGATCGCTGGGACCGGGATCTTTATGAGAAGCACCTGATGGGGTATTCGATGAGAACCGACAGGTATCGGTTGGTGCTGTGGAAGGACCACCGCAACCCGAAGGCTTCACCGTTGGATGTCGAGTTATTTGATCACCGTAGCGATCCGCTGGAAACGACGAACATTGCCAAAGAGCAACCGGAGCTCGTTGAGCAGTTGACGAACGTTTTCAACGAAGGATGGCAAAATTCGTTAACGAAAGAGATGGAAACCCGATGAGATTTGGCAGTTCAGGCATGGCCTATTCGAACATTGTAATTGCGTTCCTGTTGATCCAATCAATTGTCAACGGGCAAGAAATCAACTTTGCAGAACAGGTCCTGCCGATCCTCGAAAACAATTGTCTGCACTGCCACAATCAGGACGAGTCCGAATCCGGATTGCGACTGGACTCGCGGGCTTACATGCTGCGCGGTGGTGATTCAGGGTTGGCCGCAATCGTGCCGGGGGAGCCAGGGAAAAGCTATCTGATGGAGGTCATCACCCACGCCGACGAAGACATGGCGATGCCACCCGATGAAGACAAACTGGACGAAGAAGACATCGACTTGATCCGGCAGTGGATCGCTCAGGGCGCGAACTGGCCAGGACAGATGGACGCGGTAATCAAGGATGATCGTTTGGAGCACTGGTCTTTCCAACCGGTAACCCGCCCGGATGTTCCCGCAGGCGAGGCTTCACCAGTCGATGCGTTTCTCAAGAAACAACTCACCGCCAGTGGCCTTGATTTCTCTGCCCCAGCGGAACCTTTGGCGCTGATCCGCAGAGCTTCTATCGTGCTGACGGGTTTGACTCCGACTCCCGAAGAAACAAGCGAGTTCCTGACCGCCTTTCAATCCGACGCCGACAAAGCTTACCAGGCCCTGGTTGACCGTTTGCTTGCGTCACCACAGTTTGGCGAACGATTTGCTCAACACTGGCTGGATGTCATTCGCTGGGCCGAAACCAACGGATCAGAAAGCAACATGTACCGCAAAAAGGCATGGGTCTATCGCGATTGGGTCGTCCAGGCGTTCAATGATGACAAACCGTACGACCGATTTCTGTTTGAACAAATCGCGGGCGACACAGTCGGGCAGGGCGAAGCAACCGGATATCTGGTCGCCGGTCCACACGTTCCTGTGGCGACCGTTGGGCAGGAGTTGGCCGCCCGCCGCCAGGCTCGCGCTGACCGCATGGACGAAATCCTGCAAACTGTGGGAGCTTCTGCGATGGGAATCACGATCGGCTGCGCCCGCTGTCACAATCACAAATTCGATCCCGTCACGATCAAGGATTACTACTCGATGTCGGCAGTGTTCCAAGACATCGAATTCGGAAGTCGCATTCCCGAACTCGAAGGTGAAGACCCACGGAGCAAGACAGGGCAAGAGATCGAAACGCAGATTGCATCGTTTCGTGAGCAGTTGCGTGAGTTTGGTCCGTGGGAAGAGCACTGGTTGGCCTTTCGCGAGATCCATTTCGAACCGGTCATCACTTCAGCTGTGCGACTCAACGCTCTGTCGAAGTCCATCGCGATTGACGAGTTCGAGGTTTTCGGTGTCGAGGAACCAGGTGTGAATCTTGCTTTGGCGTCGCGCGGAACAAAATTGATCAGCCCCAAAGAAATGTTCAAAATTGGCAAACAGCGACTCGAAGCGATCAATGATGGCATCTATGGAACCGAAAAGTGGTCAGCACTACAGCAAAAGGGCAGCGACGAGAAGCCCTGGGTTGAATTCGAATTCACACAGCCGCATACCATTGATTTAATCCGGATCAGTTCCAATCGTGAGGACTTTTTCGAAACAGACTACCTGGACAAGATCAACAAAGGAAATCTGGCATCGTATCGGATCGAAATCCGCGACGAAGACGGAAAGTGGAAACCCGTGGCCTCAACTCCCCAGTACAAGGAACTTGATCAACAACACAAGGCTCGTGTCGCGACCCTAAAAAAGATCCGCAAACTGATTCAACGAAACTACCGCGAAGGGTTTTCCCCCAGTTTTGTGGGCCGACTGATCGAACCGCAACCGACTCATGTGCTTGGTCGTGGCAGTCCCGAGAATCCACGTGAACAGGTTTTCGCTTCAGGAATCGAAGTGCTTCAAGGCGATTTGGGCGTCGAGCCCAATGCGGCGGGCAATCAGCGTCGGGTGGCGTTCGCGTCCTGGTTGGCGTCGGAGAAACATCCTTTGACCGCTCGCGTGGCCGTCAATCGGATTTGGCATCACATCTTTGGGCAGGGTATCGTGACCACCACCAGCGACTTTGGGCTGGCCGGTGCGAAACCTGTCAATCAGGAGCTTCTCGATTCGCTGGCAGCGGATTTCACAGACCCTGTTGACGCCGCAACCGAGCCCTGGTCGGTCAAATCCCTTGTTCGCAAACTGGTGCTGTCAAAAGCTTTTCGGCAGTCCAGCCAACCCGATGCCGCCGCTCTCCGAAAGGACGGAACTTCTTCGTTGCTGTGGCGATATCCGCCCAAACGTGTGGAAGCCGAAGTCATTCGTGATTCGATCCTACGGGCGTCGGGATGCCTAGATTCGAAAATCGGCGGCAAAAGTTTTCGAATTCACAATGTCAAAAAACGGTACGCCCAGTGGAGGGTGGTCGACAACTACGGCCCCGAGACGTGGCGGAGGATGTTGTATCAGGAACGCATGCGACGCGTCGACGACACGTTGTTTACGTCGTTTGATTTTCCGGATTGCGGTCAGGTCAAAGCCAAACGTCCCGTTTCGACAACGCCACTACAGGCCCTCAGTTTGATGAACAGTGATTTTGTTATCGATCAGTCAAGCCGGATCGCCAAGCGGGCTCTGGAAATCGGAGACGGCAATCGGGGCAGGGCAGTGGAGGCCTGTTTTGAGCTGTTGCTTGGTCGCAGCCCCACGGATGACGAAAAAGCAGATTGCGTTGCAGTGCTTGGCGACGGCGACCTGTCACTGGTATGCCGCGCGCTGATCAACTCGAACGAGTTTGCATTTGTGCCGTGAGAAACACCAGCAGAAGTCCTGCCCAAAAGCGTGCACTAGATGGGCTCCGTCGAGCCCGGAAGTTTGAGTGAAAGAACCAACCAATGACTAATCCTGAAAAACTATCCATTCAAGGTCGCCACCTGCTTAACCGGCGGAGGTTCCTTGGCGTTGCAGGCCTTTCGACGACTGGCCTTGCTCTGACGAGCCTGTTGCAATCCGATGGATTGTTGGCGGACGAAATCAAAACCGTCGGCGGCAAAACTCCAATCAGGCCCCTGATCAACGCCGACAAGCCCTACCTTTCCCGCCAACCCCATTTTGAGACCGCGGCCAAACAGGTGCTGGTGATCTACCTGCCGGGCGCGGTAAGCCATATTGATACTTTTGACTACAAACCGTCGCTGTACAAAATGCACGGAAAGAAGCCACCGGGTTTGCCAGCGGTGACCTTCGAAGGGCCGTCGGGTAACATCGCCAAACCGTTTTGGGAATTCAGAGCCCGTGGCGAATCAGGAAAAATGGTTTCGGATTTGCTTCCCCATCTTGCGAAACACGTCGACGATTTTTGCTTCATCCATTCGATGTCCACCAAAACGAGTGCTCATCCGCAGGGCGAGAACTTCATCAACAGCGGGTTCACGATGGAAGGGTTTCCATCGTTTGGCGCGTGGGTAACGTATGCTCTGGGCAGCGAAAATCAGGACTTGCCGGCATTCGTGGCGATCAACGATCCGCGTGGCCTTGCACGAAGTGGAAAAAACAATTTTGGCAGCGGATTTTTGCCAGCGGCGTTTCAGGGAACGGACTTCAGTGCCAAAAGTCCGCCCAACAATTTGCGTCGCCCGGCTTCTCTTTCCAAAGCCTCCGACCGCCAAACGGTGGACTTGCTTCAGCGACTCAACGCACGGCACCTTGGAAAGTATCCCGGCGACGCCGACCTCGCAGGTCGCATCGCAAGCTATGAGCTTGCGGGCCGAATGCAGATGTCGGTGCCCGATGTGATGGACTTGTCCGGCGAAACGCAGCAGACCCTTGAAGCTTACGGCGTCGAAGGCGGTAGCGAATTGCGCGGACAGTACGCACGCAACTGTATCCTCGCACGACGACTGCTTGAGAAAGGCGTCCGCGTGGTGCAGTTGTTCAATGGAAGCGACCCGTCAGGTGGCAACGGCATCACCAACTGGGACTCGCATTCGAACATCAAGAAAACGCACGCCATGCAAGCCGAAATCATGGACCAACCCACCGCCGCGCTGTTCGCGGACCTGAAGCAGCGCGGGATGCTGGACAACACCCTGGTTGTTTGGGCTTCCGAGTTTGGCCGCATGCCGTTTTTGCAAGCCAACGGGACCGGCCGCGACCACAACCCCGGTGCGTTCACCTGCTTCCTTGCCGGTGCGGGAGTCAAGTCCGGACATAGTTACGGTGAAAGCGATGAGTTTGGATTCAAAGCCGCCAAAGACGAAGTTTCGGTTTACGATTTCAACGCGACCTTGCTCCATCTGATGGGCTTGGACCACGAAAGGTTGACCTTCTACCACAACGGTCTGGAACGTCGACTCACTGACGTGCACGGCCATGTGGTCAAGGACGTTTTGGCATAACGAACCGGCCGGTGTCGGCTAGTTGCAAACCAGTTCATGGCATTCAAGTGACGTCGGCGGTTGTAACTTGTCGGCCAAACGCTGCACGACTTCCTCGGGCACCTGGCACTTCCTGTCGCGGTTTTGTTTCAGCAGTAGTGTCCACGCAGGTTCAAGGTAGACGATTCGAATTCTTGCATCGTATTGCTCAAACAGCTTCAACCACCGGGCTCGTGTCAACGACATGGTGTTGGTCGCGTTGAAGACAAAGTCGCGTTTGGCTCGCAGGTGTTCGCGGCATCGGTCTTTGGCCTTTTGCGCGACGACACCCTGATTGTCGCCAGGATCGACGTTCAATTCGCGACGGATCTGGTCCAGGGACACCACCGGCAACCCGGGGCAATGGGACCGAATCCACGTGTCTTTGCCGCTGCCGGGAAGACCTGACATCATCGTCACGGTGCAGCGAAAGTCCTCGTAGGGCACGTACTGGAGATTGGGTGGGTCACTATGGAGCCAAACCAGTCGCTGGTGGTCGGATGCAAATTCATATCGACGCCGGAAGCAATGGTGCTCCCGGGCGATCAGTTTCCAAAAGTGCAGATTGTCTTCGGGACGGCTTTGGCTTTCACTAATTCGGCCGCGCTTGTCCGCCAGGGCGAACAGGTAAAGCAATTCGTTGTTCAGCAACCACGAGAGCTTGATGACCTCGTTTTCGGGTCGTGATTTTTTGGTCGCAAAGACGGGTTTGCCGTGGTAGCGGACAAGCTTTGCAATGTGTTCGCGAGTCTTCAAGTCGCACTCGAGTTTGCGAAGCACTCCGCGGGCGATGCCTTCGCCTTTGACGGCGTGCCCAGGCGTGCTGATCGCGCCCGACTCGGGATCGATCTCCATCGTGAGCGGTTTGGCGACGTCGTGCAGCAGGGCCGTCATGATCAGGATTCGCTGATCGTTGGCGTCCAACTCCGACCAGTCTTCAAGTCGCTCCAGTTGCTTGCAGACCATCTTTGTGTGTGTCCAGACGTCACCTTCGGCGTGCCAGCGCGGATCCTGCGGGCAATCCGCCATCGCAATGGCCCACGGTTGATCCGCTGCCCACTCGATCGTGCTCGATAGTGAAAGAGATTTTAGCGTTTTCCAATTCATGACCAGATGTCGGCGTCTTTTGAAAGTTCGTTAGGAACCATATCGGCATGTTGCCAGTGAGTGCTTTGCTGGATCTTTTCTGTGAACTCCGGTCGGACCATTTTGGCACGGCCGGTGACACGATCTTCGTTTTCGGTTCGTAGATAGACTCCTTCCATCAGTGAGTCGGTTCGGAGACTCGCTGGATGCTCAAAGTGGCTTTCGAAAAGCGAATTTGCAATCAGGGATTCGAGTTTTTTACGAGCGATACTGCCACGGTGAACGACGGGCACCGTTTGAATGTTGGTTCCCTCAAGCATCTCAAGGCGGCGTTGCAACACGAGGAAGATTTGCTTCTGTTTGTCCCAGACGTCGAACTCGAAAAAGTAATGAGGCAGTTCGCGATACCCAATGGTGTGCTTTGCGTACAGCCATTCACCAAAGAGGATATATCGCTGCCCCAGCATGTCTTCCAGGCAATTTCGTTTGGCGGCAGTCCACCGCTTGAACAGGTCGTACTGCGGATGCATGCCTTCGGTGATCAGGTGCCCGCGGCATTGAAGTTGCATTTCTCCATTCGCAAAGTGAATTCCAACGTTGGTGCCGTCGAGCTTTTCTTCCACGATCAGTGAGTCGTCGGCGATGAATGCCAGCGAATCTTTTTCGTTCATGCGTTTGTCATCAGGCGTACCTCGAGCGCCGAACAGATGCGGTGTTCGCGGATATTTGACAAAGTGACCGTTCGAATCGCCCATGTTGGCTCCATGATAGTTGCTGGCCTGCCTGACACGCAGTAGCGGGAAAAGTTCACAAGGCCTGCCCGATTGGCCAGTTTTCCGCTTTACCGGTGAGGGAGGAGCTGGAGTTTCTTCTTGTTGTCCCAAAATGCCACAATGATCCCCTTTGGTAGAGCAGGGGAGTGGCTTTAGCCCGGATTATTCACGGGGCGTGGGCGTAACTTTCAGTTTAGCCAATGAGCAATGCACCCGTTGGAAATGAGTCTTTGGTCTGGACTTCATCAACGAGGCGAACTGAAATCTGAGCGACAATCCAGTTTTGACCTTCGCGTCAGTGAGGTTCAACGCAAGCCAACGCCCGTCGTCGTGAATAATTTCGGTTTAGAATTAGGGCCTTGTTCAGATTAATGATGTTTTGGGTCTTGGTTCATGCAAGTAGCGAAAGTTGTTCTGATAACGGGCGTCAGCCAGGGCCTTGGTCGAGCCTTGGCCGAGGGCTTTATTGAGCGCGGCGATACGGTGATTGGCTGTGCCCGTTCCGGCAAAGCCATTGACGAACTGTCGGCGGCCTACCCCTCATCGCACTGTTTCTCGGTTGTCGACGTTGCCAACGATGATGCGGTAATGCGGTGGGCCGAAACGGTCCTGAAAGTCCATGCAGCTCCGGACTTGCTGCTCAACAATGCGGCGCTGATCAATGCCAACGCAAAATTGTGGGACGTACCTGTTGGAGAATTTTCAAATCTCATCGACGTCAACATTAAGGGTGTCTTTCATGTTATCCGCCACTTCGTGCCGGCGATGATTTTCCGGGGCAGGGGAGTGGTTGTCAATTTTAGCTCAGGTTGGGGCCGATCGACTTCATCCGATGTCGCTCCCTACTGCGCGACCAAGCACGCGATCGAAGGACTCACCGGCGCGATGGCTGCCGAATTGCCAGCCGGACTGGCAGCGGTTTCGCTTAACCCGGGCATCATCCATACCGAAATGCTCGAAAGCTGTTTTGGTGAACACGCATCGGCCTATCCGCATCCTGAGGAATGGGCCAAATCAGCTGTTCCGTTTTTGGCTGGGCTTGGTGCGAACGACAACGGTGCGGCGTTGACAGTTCCCTGACGCTGACTCGGCTCCCTGACTTCGACTCGGCTCACGGTTGCATTGGATTTTTCATGCCTCGATGACTTGACCGAAACACGCCGCGGATAAAATCCGCTAAAGTGAGCGGATGAAGATTCTTGTTGATGCCGACGCCTGTCCCGTAACCATTCGCGATATCCTTTATCGAACCAGTAAGCGATTGCAGATATCGGTGGTGCTGGTTGCGAACCAGTCGATCCGTACTCCCGATTCGAAGCTCGTGACTGCCGTGACGGTGGGCGATGGTGCCGACGTGGCGGATGATCGAATCGTTGAAATGCTTGACGCTGGCGATCTTGTGATCACCGCAGACATTCCGCTTGCGGCTCGGGTCGTGGAAAAAGACGCGATTGCGATCGGACCGCGCGGCGAACGCTTTGATGCGAATTCCGTGCAAGGTCGCCTTGCGGCAAGAAATTTGATGGACCAACTCCGCAGCGCTGGCATGGAAACCAGAGGGCCCAAGCCGCTTGGCAAAAAAGACATTCGCGAGTTTTCCAATGAACTGGATCGAACTGTTACCAGGCTCCTGAAGAAATCCCGGCAAAGCGACGAACTCAGAGATTGAAGTTAACTTTCACAATCGGTCAGGAGGAATGCGGCTTTGACTTCGGCTCTCAATTCGCACGCCTCGCCGGTGTTCGCAGAGTTGGGCAAATCGATGGGGCCGCAAGTCCGGCTTTTCCGGGTCACGCCGTTTCGTCGGACTGGAGCTTGATTACTTTGGGTTTTAGGTTTTTCAATTCCGAGCGTGTGCATCGTCCAAGGTCAATTTGCAAAGTTTTATTCCGGCGCATGAAAAACGTTCATTGGCTTTTGCTCTTCAGTGTCGTCGGCACATCGGCATAAGAATGGCGACGAGATGTTGTGCCACGAATGACGGAGTCTTTTTTCGCAGTCGCTCCGCCGCTGCTGACTGAGCGTCTGTCTACTTTCAGATTGGAAAGTCTCCGACTGACATTGCGGTCTCGGAATCAGTCATCGCCACCTGAGGCAATTTCGTTTGCCTTTCGTGGCGTGTTCACGAACAGTATTGCATAAACCCTGAGAAAACTGGACCATTAACCGAACATAAGAAACATTATCGGACGTTGCATCGGTTGCCGATTCTGCCCAAAGCGTGCGGCGATACTGCCCTTTACGGACGGCAACACGACGGCAGGGAGTCACCCGAAACTCTATTGAAAGCAGGCAGTTTCCTTAGTGCTTTCGGTAGCTTGCCGTATCATTTTTCTTTAGCGAACATTCTTCGACTGAACCTTGATTCACATTTTCTGTCGTCCCTGTAAGTGAATCCAATCCGACTTTTGGTGAAAGAATGAGAAAACTTGCAACCGTCCGAACTGTAACCGAAATCCTTCCCATCGAAGGCGCCGACCGAATCGTCTTGGCGGTCGTTGGCGGATGGAAATGTGTCGTCAAGAAAGACGAATTCAGAGCGGGAGATTCGGCGGTCTACTGCGAGATCGATTCCTTCCTGCCGATCCGCGAAGAGTTTGAGTTTCTCCGCAAGTCCTCATTCAAGCGTATGGGTGAACAGGAAGGTTTCCGTTTGCGCACCGTGAAACTTCGTGGTCAGATTTCGCAGGGTCTACTACTGCCCTGCTCTGTCCTGGATCGCGAGGCCATCGTTGGTGAAGATGTGACCGATGAACTTGGGATTGTGAAGTACGAGCCACCGATTCCGGCATCGCTTTCGGGTGAGTTGGTCGGCGGATTTCCCGCGTCGATTCAAAAGACCGATGAAGAACGGGTGCAAAACCTCGCAGCGGATTTCGGAAGCTGGAAAGGCAAGGCCTTTTTTATAACTGAAAAACTGGACGGCACCTCGTTCACTGCTTTTGTCGACGAAGGCTTTGGTGTTTGTGGACGCAATTGGCAGTTGGCCGAAAGCGAAGGCAACACTCACTGGCAAGTTGTTCGTCGGCATGATTTGGAAGAGAAGTTGCTTGGCCTGGGTCGTCGACTTGCGATTCAGGGTGAACTAATCGGACCTGGAATTCAGAAGAACCGTTACGGACTTAAAGTTCACGAACTGTTTGTATTCAACGTGTTTGATCTGCAAGCATTCGCTTACATCGAAAAACGCGAAGCTGCGCAAATCTGCGAGAGACTGGGACTCAAAACGGTTCCAGTGCTGGGCGAGATGCAAGTGCCAGATTCGATGGACGATCTGCTTGCGTTGGCAGAAGGCAAGAGCGTTTTGAATTCTGACACCGAACGTGAGGGAATGGTTTGGGTTCATGGATCCGGACGTGAGCGAATCTCATTCAAGGTAATCTCGAACCGATTCCTTGAGCGAGAAGAATAATCCGGGGCAAAAAGAAAGGCTGGCAGTTCTCGCTGCTAGCCGTTTTTGTTACGCCTCAATCAACGCTCGAAGATACTGCGAATAGTGGCTGGGATATGCGGCGTTGGCGACTTGGTCGCTCATTGTGGGCTGGTTTAGCAGGTTATGAACTGTTAAGCCCGGATTATTCACGACGACGGGCGTTGATTTGAGTTGAACCTCACTGACACGAAGGTCAAAGCTGGATTGTCGCCCAGATTTCGGTTCACCTCGTTGACGAAGTCCAGACCAGAGACTCTTTTCCAACCGGTGCGATATTCATTGGCTAAACTGAACGTTACGCCCACGCCTCGTGAATAATCTGGGTCAAGAGAGAGCCAAAACTTCCCGACATTCGGCTCGGGCTCTTTGGCTCCGGCTCATCAGGCAGCTATTTGTCGAAACGCCGCTTGCGGAACATAACTGCAAGCATTCCCAGTTGCAGAAACCCCAACAGAAAAAAGAATGCGCCGACTCCGATCCAGCCGCTGTATTCGGAGGTGGTCATGGTCGCTGCGGAGCTGCCGCTGACGTGATACAGGCTGTACCCGGACAATGCCAACGAAAGAACGATGGAAATCGAGAGTTTGCCCAGAAGGATTGACCGCCACATGAAGCGATTGGGGATGCAGAGATTGGAAACAGAATGGAAGCAACATTCTAGTCGATGACCAGAGATTTCAACGGTGATTCGTGCGGCTAATTTCGCTTTGCCAGGTCGCTTGTCGGATAGCCTGAAGCATTTGAGTTGTTGCGGTGGTGCTGGGCATGGTCAGATTATCCAGTGCAATTCTGTCGCTGCCGGGAAGGACAAGCCACGCGCGGCCGTCGATCCATTGCGAGTCAAGGATGCGAACGTCTTTGACGCTAACGATGCCCAGTTCGTGGCTCGAGCGGTCAGGAAGCTGCACATCCAAAAAGGTCCCGTTGGCTTTGATGGCAGGTTGGTCGGCGAGATTGGCGACGCTAACGTTGCCGGTGAATTTCGCATTCGGACCGACGACTTTTTCGATGTCGCGACTGGCAGCCGGAGGAACGAGCCACACTGGCAGCGAGCGGTTGTCGGGACAGAAGAGAACAAGGTCGATCTGGTTGTCCCTGAAATCTTTGTCGATCGAAAGCACCAGCCATTCCGAGTCAGGGTCTCCGCCCTCGAAGGATTGCCCGCGGGAAGTCAGCACGACCCGTCTGCCGTTGGGAACCGGCGCGATTTCGACCCATGCGGGCGAGAGTTGCACCGAGTTGTCAAACGGAGTCAGGAAAGCGTCGCCTTTGGAGCGGACGATGTTCAGGTTGGCAAACTCGAAACTCCACCGTGAATCGCCCTGCCCTGCCCCAAGGATCCGCTCGCTGGCTTCGGTGACAAGGTGATAGAGGCCTTCGGGGGTGACCGCGACGGGGCCTTCGATTTGGACTCGCCGCCGGTCAAGATCGACGTTGGCCTGCAAGGCAGAAAGGATCTCTTTGCCATCGGGACTGTGAATGGCAAAGTCCTTGAGGATCAGTTTGCCCGGCAGTGGTGTGCGAACCAGTCCTATACGTGTCGGCAATCCGATTTCTGCCTGGATGGATTCAGCCCAATGGTGGGCTGATTTTTGGTGAAGTGCCGCGTAGGCCACAAAAGCCGTGGGCGCAAGGCAAAGGGCCAAGAACAGAATTCGGCAGACGAATCGCCTTTGGTTGTCACTAAGTTCAAGATCCATTCGACTTCCGTGTCGGCAAAGTCGGCGGCATCAGGTCGGCCGCCGATTGGGACTCATATATAATAGGGCCCAGTGGTCACGATTCCCAAGTCGGGTTGGTCTTTTTTGCTAGCGTCGCGACGTTGGTTACGCAGCGGCAGCGTATTTCGTAGAATCTGGGTGCCCCATCTATTGCTAGCGTTGCCATGCCGGAGTCTCCTACAACCCAGTGGTCGATCCAACGTCTGTTGGAGTGGACGACCGATTACTTCAACCAGGCCGGATCGGATTCCGCGCGTCTGGATGCGGAGGTCCTACTGGCCGAAGCACTTCAGTGCCAACGGATTCAGCTATACACGCGGTTTGGCGAAGTGCCACCGGTGGAGCCACTGACCCGGTTTCGAGCCTGGGTCAAACGTCGGGCTGCAGGCGAACCGGTGGCTTACATTGTCGGCTATCGTGAATTCTATTCGCTTCGTTTCAAGGTCACGCCCGATGTGCTGATTCCCCGACCCGAGACTGAGGACGTGGTGGTGTCAGCCCTGGAGGCCTGCAAGGGCTTTCCCAAGCCGGTACGGATTATTGACGTGGGAACCGGAAGCGGATGCATTGCGGTCGCGTTGGCGAAACAGCTGAAATCCGACTTTCAAATCGCGGCAACGGATTTGTCTCTGGAAGCCCTCGCGGTGGCGAGGGAAAACGCAGCGGCTCATGAAGTCGGGGACAAAATTCGCTTCTACGAAGGCGACCTGCTGGAGGCATTGCCTGCCGGCAGCACTCCGGTTCACCTGATTGTTAGCAACCCGCCTTACATTGGCCGACGAGAGGCCGATACGGTTGAAGAGGACGTGAAAAAGTACGAGCCCGATTCGGCGCTGTTCGCCGGTGAGCAAGGCACTGAAATCATTCTTCGCTTGGTCGAGCAGGCGCCACGGTTTTTGCTTCCCGGCGGAAAGCTGGTCTTCGAAGCCAGCCCCGAGGTGATGGAGTCCTGTATCGATATCGTCGGTGAGTCGCCGCTGACTTTTGAAAAGGTGCTGGACGACTTGGCGGGGCTGAAGCGAATTCTGATCGCGAGCTACGAGCAGGCCCCGGCGTGACAGAGCATCTGAACGAACCAGATTTTGCGCAGCGTGACGTGCAGAAGCTTTTGCTGAAGAGCTTTTTTGTGGTGACGTTTTGCTACACCGCGTTCCTGATCGCGATGGTGGTTGCCGGAGCGGTCGTGTTTAACGATGCGTTCATGGCGATGGGAAACCTTGACCAGGTTGCCTTTGAACAAAAGCTCAAAGACGAGCCGGAGGGGCTGTTTCCTCGTGGACGATATTTGCCATTCATTGCCGCCGGAGCGCTGTTGAGTTTTGCGGTGGGTTGGTTAATCGTGAAGCTCGCGCCGCTGTCACAGATCTCACACGCGATGTTCCTCGCGATTCTCGTCGCGGTGACTTCGTTTCTCTTTGCGACCGGAGACCAAACGCCGGCCCCGATTCAGAGTTTGGCGATGATCATGGTGGCGGTGGGTCCGATTGCGGTCTACTTGGGCGCCCGAATCTCGATCGGGGCGGCGGGAGACCAACAGCCGGAATGAACGTAAGGTTGCTGTCCCGTTTGCTGGGGATCCTCTCGCTATTGATCGGCGGGTTCATGCTGTTCAGCCTGATCTGGGCCTCACCATCGATTGGCTTTCATACCGATGCCGTTGTCGAACACGAACAATGGGAGGTGGCGGGGATTCGCGGGTTACTGCTGAGTACCTTGGTAAGCTGTTCGGTGGGCGGCATTTTGATTTGGCTGGGCCGAGGTGCCGAAAAGAAGGTGTTCCGCAAGGAAGCCATGGCGGTCGTGGGGCTCAGTTGGCTGTTGGCGACGTTTTTGGGTGCCCTGCCCTACGTGTTTAGCGGGACAAGCCGCGGTCCGTCGATTCGCTTTTTCGATGGCCAGACGCCGATGGTTCTGGTTGCCAATTCGCGGGCGAACATCTGGAGATCGTGGCGGCAGGTTGAAGGCCTGGACGGCGAACAACTTGCGGTTCTGCGGGTGGTGTGTGGGGCGAGTGCCAGAGGAGTATCTCGGGGTGAATTGCGGAGTGAATCAGGCGTGGCGGTTGCCGAAAAAGTCTATGCGGATTTGCAGCGACACGACGAAGCGTTTGGCAGGTTCCTGATTGAGCCCGGAGAAGTCGCCAAAGCTACGGCGGATCGAAGTGCGCACTTTCGGATGCGTTGGCTGAAGATGGGTTTGATTGATTCGATGTTCGAAGCTCAATCCGGTTTCAGCACCACCGGTGCAACGGTGCTGTGTGACCTAGAAGATCCGCAACTGGTGCCACACTGCATTCTGTTCTGGCGGGCGAGCACGCACTTTCTCGGTGGCTTGGGCATCATTACGTTGTTTGTGGTGCTGTTGGGCCAGGGGTCGGCGGGCAAGTCCCTGATGCGAACCGAAATGCCAGGGCCGACTCAGGAAAACCAGAACGCAAAAATGCAGCACGCCGCGTGGCTGTTTGCGATCACCTACGTGGGGCTTAACGCGCTGCTGGCGGTGATTCTGGGAATGTTGGGAATGAGCGTTTTCGATGCGATTTGCCACGCGTTTGCGACGATGGCAACGGGTGGCTTTAGTACTTACAACACGAGCCTTGGGCATTTCGTGAAGGACGGCATCAACGGTCGTACAATCGAATACGTCGTGATGCTGTTCATGACTTTGGCCGGCACCAACTTTACGTTGCTGTTCCTGGCGGTTGTTGGCAAGCCCCTGCAATTGTTCAAAGACGTCGAATTTCGAACTTATCTTGGGATCATTTTGGGGGTCGCGGCATTCATTGTTGCGATGGGGTTCCTGAACAGGGACTCCGGTTTCGAAACCTGGGAAAACGGGATCCGCAATGGCCTGTTTCAGGTGGTCACGGTGATTACCACGACCGGGTTTGGGACCGCTGATTATGATCAGTGGAATCACTTTTCGCGTGGGTTGTTGTTCATGCTTATGTTCGTGGGTGGCTGTGCCGGGAGCACCGGCGGCGGGATGAAAGTTATCCGCTACGTTCTGTTTGCCAAAATTCTCCGGATCGAACTCGAGGAGGCTTATCATCCGCGAATTGTCAGGTATCTGCGGATCGGCGGAAAACAGGTCCACGACAAAAATCTGCGTCGATCGATCATGGTTTACTTTGCGATGATCGCTGTTCTGCTGGCGGCGGGTTTCTTGTTCGCCATCTTGATTGAACCCGATTTGACGTGGGGCCCCAATGCAGACAACAAGCTGATCGACTGTGCCACCGCCGCGGCGTCGACGTTGAACAACATCGGGCCGGGACTTGGCCTGGTCGGGCCGACGCAAAACTATGCAAATTTCGTGACTCTCAACAAAATGCTGTTTATCCTGTTGATGATGTTGGGACGCCTTGAGATCTTTCCGGTATTGGTCTTGTTGGCACCCCGGTTTTGGAGAGACCCGTAACCAATGGCTGCCGAGCCACAAACAGAACAGCCCCCTGCCCTGCCCTTTCACTGGCGATCGCATGTCACGTTGCATTTGATCTTTTTGGCACTATCGGTGGCGGTGATCGGTGCGTCGTTTGTGTTTTCGATTCAAGGTAAAACGGATGTTCGGGTGCCGGGGATTTCTTTTCCCATGCCTGAAACGTGTACTTCACGTCGGCTGTGGGGGATCGACTGTCCCGGTTGCGGGCTGACGCGATCTTTTGTTTCGATCAGCTGCGGAAAAATTAACGATGCACTTGGATTTAATCCGGCTGGACCGCTGGTGTACGTGTTTGTACTTGTGCAAATCCCATGGCACCTGTTTCAGTTGCTGCGGATTGGATTGGGAAAGCATCCGATCGAATCTGTCTGGTTGTACGTCCCGATTTTTGTTTGTTCGGGTGCGATTTTGTTTCAATGGTTGTTTCGCTTGGTGACGTGAATGAAATCGATTCCTGTTCGTGAATCAGATCATGATGTAAAGATCCGCTACCAGCATTTCGAGTGCCTGGCTGAGGATGCCCCCACGATTCTGTTGGTCCACGGTTTTCCGCTGGATCATTCGATGTGGGCGGGGCAAGTAAAATTACGGGAGCGATTCTCGTTGCTGATTCCCGATTTGCCGGGCTTTGGGCAAAGCAAGCCACTTGCGGGCGTGGCAACCATTGAGCGATACGCGGATGTACTGGCGGGATTGGTTCGCGCGTTGAAGTTGGACGCGGTGGTCTTTTGCGGGCTTTCGATGGGCGGCTACATTGGCTGGGAGTTCTTTGCCCGTCATCGGAGCCTGGTTTCGCAGTTGGTTTGTTGCAACACAAAAGCTTCTGCCGATGACGAAGTCACCATGCGGGCGCGGCAGGTGTCGGCCACAGGCGCGTTTCGAAACGGCATCGCGGAAGCTTGCGACGGATTGTTGCCGAAACTGTTCGCCGAAGAAACAATCGAAGAAAACAAGTCATTCGTCGGGGAGACTGCGGCGGTCATGAAAGCCTGCGATCGAGCCACGTTTGCAGCATCGCAGTTGATGATGGCTAGGCGGGCGGATCACAGTTCATCGTTGGCCGGGATCGATGTTCCGGCTTTGGTGGTCGCGGGAAGCCACGACGTGATCACGCCAGCGGATTTGATGCAGCAGATGGCTACCGCGATTCCGGGATCGCGTTTTGAGGTGATCGAACAAGCCGGGCATCTGTCACCGCTGGAATGCCCTGAGAAGTTCAATGCTTTGTTGGCGGAGTTCGTTGGCGGCTAATCCGGGTTAATGATCGATCACCGCCACGTGTCGGCGCGATACGTGACGATGCCTTCCAGCCATCGTCTAGCACGGCGGTTCTTCGACGGCCTGAACCTTTGAGTACGGACTATGGGCCTCAAGCCTGAGAATGATTGAGTTGAAATTCAATGCAAACGATTGCCGCTGGACGCCACAACCACGACCCGCGCCGCGAACTATCGACTTGCTGCGACGTCCGTCTCGCTCGCGTCGAAATCGAAGGTCAGGAAACGGAACTGGCCGGCGACCAGATCAAACTTCCGCTTTTGCGTAAGCGTCTTGCCGTCTCGGACTACAGAGACTTCGACCCAATAGTCATCCCACTTGCCGCTAGTTAGCTTGCGAGTGGAGAACGAGCGATAGGTCCCTTTGGCATCGGTTGCCGATCCGTCGATCGTGACTTTGGCGTCAGCCGGGACCATGACGGCCACTCGGGTGACCACGGGTTTGAAGTCAAAAGCCAGCAACTCGCGATCATTGGCTTTCATCACGATGGTGTCGTTCTTGACGACTTCCTCGCCGTCGACCTGTGAGACGACGCGAACGCGATAGCGATACTCTTCGCCAGGAGCAAGATTACGCGATGCGTAGCTGCGGCGGGTACCTTTGGTGTTGGTAAGCCGATCATTTACGTAGACGACCGAGTCCTCTGGGACGTCCACGGTCAGGATCGCAGTGCCAGAGCGGCCGCGGCGATTGAGCGATGCCGAGTCGTCTTCTTCGATGGCTCCGACATCTTCGTCGCCTGTTGGTCCAAAGCCCGACGGCGGCGGTCCGATTGAATCAGGCGAACCGAAGTTCGAGTTGGGATCGTAACCGGGCGCCACCGAATTGTTCTCCAGCATTCCGCCAGAAATGATGTTGCCGTTAACCATCGAAGCGTCGGTGGGAATTCCCAAAATTCCCACATGTGATCCGGTGTAACCGTAGTCAAGAATCGGAGCACTGGTTTCGTATTGACTTACCGGAATGGGATTTTGGTAGGCCGAAATTTCGTTGCTCAGCGGAGTCGCACAGACATCGGAGGTAGTCGGGATTCCAAGTTCGGTCGCTGCTGCCAGAGAACCGGCATCCCATCGACCGATTGAGACTGATGCAAGCGATGACGTTGGCCAACAGTCCAGCGTTGAAGCGATGCTTCCGGTGCAACCCGAGCCTGCCACCGAGCTGTATGCGGGCGCGGACCAAGAACCAACGCAGCTTCCGGTCGAGCCAGTCGAGCCGGTCGAGCCAGCTGAACCCAAACCGCTGCCCCATCCGCCACTGCTACCGAAGCCATTGCTTCCACCACAGCAGCCGCCAAAAAGTGCGGTGCGAAGTGGCCTGCGTTGGAGCACGTCGGCGATTCCGTCACCGACGCTCGAAAGCAGACTGCGTACCGGAGCGTTGGAGAACAAACCGCCTCGAGACCCCCAGCTTCCGCCGCCAACCGAAGCGCCTCCCAGCGATCCGCCGCCGAATGAGCTAAAGCCACCACGTGAGCTTCCCCAACAGCCATCGGCCATTGCCGTGGAATTGAAAAACGAAAGTGTCGCGGTCAAAGCAACGCAGACCAGTGCAACGCGTAGACTTCTCATTGAATACCTCGGTGAATCGTCGGCAAAAAACAATCGGCGATGCTATCAATCCCGAATTTGCCTCATTCAGAGCATAAGCGGCCTAAACTACCAATTCAAGGCAGTCTGCGCAGTGCGCCCGTTTTGAAGGAAAAATTTGCAGTCCATTGCAGTCCCAAGGCCGCTCAAAGATGAATCTGGAGAGTGCGAGGTTGAATTCGAACGGGTTGTTACCGCTGAAATTCGGTGCGGAGTGTAGGGTTTCGCCACAGCCACGCCTGTCGGTCACAATCCAGCGTCGAAAAGTGGGAACCGAATTTCCGGAGGCGATCGAGTTTTCGGACGCGATCGAGTTTTCGGGTACGCCTCGCAAGATTTAGCCGCAATCAACGCCCGTCGTCGTGAATAATCCCGGATCAGGCGTCTGCGACCTGAATTTTGAGCAGTTTTCGGAGAGTTCGCTGCATGTATTTGAATTTGATTGGCAGCGGCAGGATTTCGACATCGTCCGGCTGAGCCCATTTTTCGTCGACTTGGGAGCGAAGATTTTCGCCAACAATCAGAATCGCGGGCCCTTGATCAATTCGATCCGAGGATTGGTATTCCTGGAATGCTTTGATAGCCCGACTGCCCAGTCCGGCGGCGCCGAAGATCACACAGTCCGCGACTTTTCCTTCGGCCGGATCGCGATCGCGAAACCTGTCCAGGGCCGACTCGGGGTCACTGAGGATCAGGACACGATATCCGATGGCTTTCAGTTTCTCGCGCAAGCTGTCCTGAACTTTGGGCTTGGATTCGACGAGCATCACGGTGTGGCCGCGGCCTTCTTCTTTGGCTGCCATCTTGCGAGCGTACTGGTCAGCGGTTTGCTGACTGAGCGCTTCGTCGGCTTCTCCTGCTTTGCCGGCTTTGACAGCTTCGTAGACGCTTTCGATTTCTTGAAGCGCAAGCCCGGGTGACTGGATTCGTTTCGTCGGATCGAATTCCATTAGTTTGTGCAAGAGCGAGACGACTCGATGCGGAAGTGTCGGTTCGTGGACGTTGACTGGAGCGATGGTGCGATAGCGATCGGCGTCAAGCCGTTTGATGCGTTCGCGAGTCTCGAGCATTGCCGGAACGCCCGAGAGCATGTGGTAAAGCATGCAACCAAGAAAGAAAATGTCGCTGCGTTTGTCATCACGTCGAACGCCTGAGGCACGTTCCAGTCCGGCGTAATCGATCGATCGTGGACCGCCGGTGAGTTCGCCGGAATCACCCGAGATCGTTGCCAGCCCAAAGTCAACAAGCCTTGCCGTTCCGCGTGACGAAAGCAGGACGTTGGACAGTTTCAGGTCGCGATGGTTGATCTTGTGATCGGCGGCGTATGCCAATCCCGCGGCGATGTCGCGAATAATCGAAAGCGATCTTTCTGGCGAGATCTTTTGGTGGGTCTTGACGTAGTCGCGAAGGTTTTGGCCTTCGACGAAGTCCATAATCATGTAAATCCGGCCTGAGTCTTCGTCGACTTCGTGGATGGGCACGATGTTGGGATGCCGCAGCGTCATCACCATCCGGCCTTCACGAAGAAAATGCTCTCGCATTTCATTGTTGCTACTGTGACGCGAGCGAAGCACTTTGATGGCTTTGATGTCTTTGGTTTTGATGTTTGCCGTGCGGTACACACGAGCAAAAGTACCCACACCAATGATATACAGAATCCGCCAGTCGTTATAGAAGTAGCCTTTGCGGTGACCTTCGACCAGGCGACGCACCTGCCAGTTGGTAAGGTGCTCGCCACGTTGCAACAAGCTGATGAACAGTTGGATATCGGCTTCGCTTTCGCGACCCCGGGCTTGGGAAAGGAGCGCATCGATCTCGACGGTCTCCATCAGCTTTGCGCCGTGAATCCGCTGGGCAAGCTTGTCAGCACTCAGATTTGGAGGAAGTTCCATCGATCTCTCAGGATGGATAGCACGGCGGGGGTCTTCGGAGCGATCGAGTTTATCCCACGCTCCGGGTTTACACAACTTTTGCTGGCCAAAGAGTACTTAACTGATGCCGTCCCGGTACTCATCTCGCTCGCGGCGAGTGGCTTCTAGGTCAAACATCATGTACTTCATGTCCATTCGAAGTTGGCTAAGGGCTTCCTGAATCAGGTTAAGAATCCGTCGACGACGACGTGTGTATTCCACAACACGGTTCAGGGGCTTTTCCAGTTCGGTGCGATACCGAGGCGGAAGGCTCTGAACGGCCGAAATAAGCTCATTCAGGTCCACAGGAAGTTTGTCGTTGTCGCGTGACTGAATTCGATTTGTTTTTACGTTCATGATCGGTTCGGGTTGAGTACTTCGGATTGCAATGGGTCAGTCCGCAGAACGAATGCCAATCGCCGGGGAAATCTGCAAAAGGGCTTCGAATTCCGCAAAAACTGGGGTTTCTCCAACAGATCGAAGCTGACGGCAAGGCCTCGATGTGTTGCGGCGAATCAACAAACGGTTTCAAAACAGCACGCGTGTTGCCAAAACCCCACGTCCGATGCTATCAAAAACGACCTGCGAATTCGCCAAAAAACTCGCTGAATCAAGCTGATTCAGATCGATATGGCGATGCAAGCCGACTTTTGCTAACAGTCCGACCATGGAAGGACTCACGCAGTACATTTGCAGGCTTGTGAACGGATCGCTCATCGTGCCGATTGGCGGTTTCGTGTCGATCGCGTTGACCTTGATGCTGGTTGGCCATGCTGGGGCTCAGCTACATGAGGACTTCGAGGGTGACACAACGAGCTGGAAAAACGTCGCCGCCGGGGCGCGGCAGTCAGACCGGTCATGGTTGCAGACCAGAGAGTTCGATGCGGAGCGGCAGTCCGGTTTTGAGCAAGTTCGCTTTCGCGCGATCGACGGAGTCAAGGCGATGGTCGCGCATCCGATCATGCCCTGTTACGTGATTCCCGAACTGGGCGCTTCGGTTCGCATCAAATCGCAGCGACAGGGTGTGCAGCTATGTGCCCGCGTCGTGTTGCCTGACTCAAGGTCAGTCGTTGATGGCAAGCCGCTTACGGTTCTGCTTCGCGGCCCCAAGTCCCGGCAACGAGGCAAGTGGGAGACTCTTGAACTGACGGACCGATTCAGTGTCCATCAAAAATTGAATTCCGAGATCTGGATTTTGCGGCGGGAGCACGGTGGATCCGTTTCGACTCAAGGTGCCTACATCGATCAGGTGTTGCTCGATCTTCACTGTGGCCCGGGGCTTTCGGTGGTCGGAATCGATGACCTGAAAGTATCCGGCGTGGTGGAAGCAACTCCGGTGGCCGGGTCCGATGATGTCCGCCTCGGAGATGTGATCCGTGATCCGTCGGTTGCCCCGGCCTCTGCACAATCGCCGATCGGTGCTGGTTCGTCAAAGGCAGAACGCGACGGTTCGGTTTTGCTTGTCAATCAAAAGCCATTCTTTGCGAGGATCATTGAACATAACGGCGAAGACTTTGAGTTCCTCAAAGCCCTCGGATTTAACACGATCGAATTGCCGATTGCACCGGACGCCAAACAGCTTGCCGCGGCCAGAAAGCAGGACTTGTGGCTGATCGCGCCGCCACCGGCGTCGGTTGGAATTGGTCCGATGGATCGTGACTACGATCGCGTGTTGGCCTGGTCGGTGGGACGGCAACTCGCCCAACGGGATCTTGACAGTGTCCGACAGCGGATCAGAGAAATCCGCGAGTCCGACCGCCGCAAGGGACGGCCATTGTTTGGCAATCTGGCCAGCCACGTTGTAGATTTCCAACCACACCTGGATGTTTTGTCGGTGGGACAGCAGCCGATCGGTTCGAGCCTGATCGCCAGTCGCTACAGTGACTGGATTCAGTCGCAAACCGCCGCCGCGAGAGGCTCACGGCCGGTCTGTGCGGACGTTCAAACGCAGTATCCGCGCCGTGCCCGGGAGCAGGCTCAAGCCGTTCAGGGGAAATCGCCTCCGACGCCGATCGAACATCAGCAGCTCAGATTTCTCGCAACCGAAGCCATCGCGGCGGGCGCTCGAGCGCTTCGATTTCGTTCCAATTCGCGTTTGGATGCCGATGATTTGCCGACACGACTGCGGTCGCTGTCGATTCAGTACACCAATCGCTGGCTGGCGAATTTCGAGCCATGGGTCGCTGGCGGTGTGGTGATGGGAAAGCTGCCGGGAACGATTGGTTCGCATCGACCGTTCGAACGCGAAGAAGGAAGCGATCAACAGGAAGACCTGGTCGTCACGGCGCTCAACACCGCCACCGGTCGCTTGCTGTTGGTGCAGCGGGAGACACACCACGAGCAGTTCTGGTCAGGCGACTGCGCGCCCAGGCCGATCACCATCATCGATTCGGATTCGATTCACACCCAGCGAGCGTTTCAGCTGACCGATGCGGAGCTCAAGCCGGCGTTGGTCAGGCGTTCGCCCGATGGGAACTCGATCGCGATCGATGAGGCTCCCTTTTTGACTGCGATCGTGATGACGCAGGAGGCCCGGGAGCTGGCGAGGCTTCGCGAGAACCTTGCACCGCCGGGTCGGGCTTCGATGTTTGAGCTTCATTATTCGATCACACAACAGTGGCTTGCCATCACGCAGTTGATCCAGGAACAGCTCAAGCAGGTTGGGCAGGAGATGCCTTCGGCCAGCGGCGCGATCACTTCAGCGATGACCGCGATGCAGAACGTCCAGCAGCTTCGGCAGCGACGGAGCCTGTCCCAAGCGATGCCGTATCTGGAAAAAGCCAACGAGCGTTTGGCTTTTTTCCGACGCGAAATTCAAACAGAAGCATTGCGGGCGTTTCAATCCAAAACCAGTTCGCCCCTGGTCGGGCACGTGAGCCTTGTGCCGATTCACTGGATGCTCGCCGGTCAACTGCCGCGATCGATTCAGGGCATCAACCACCTCGCCGCTGGCGATTTTGAAAACGCATCACATGTCACGCGAAGCGGTTGGACCAACCAGAAGGTCTCCGATTCCCGATTGAAGATCCGGGTTGAGTTTGCCAAAAGTGCTGCCGTTGACGGAGTCTATGGGCTCAAAATGGCCGTCGATGGACGTGGTGTCGGCGTTATCGACAAGCCGCCGGTTCGAGTCACCAGTCCGCCGATTCCGGTCAAGGCACGTCAGTTGGTGCGGATTCATGGCTGGGTCAATGTGCCTCAGCCGGTGCGCGGCAGTGACCACGGGCTGCAGATCATTGAATCTTTCGGAGGCGATGAGCTGGCGGAGTCGATTCCGGTGACCGGAGGTTGGCAGGAGTTTACGCTTTACCGGATCGCCACCGAAGACAAGGACCTGACGGTCAGATTTCAGCTTTGTGGGCTTGGTGAAGCTTCCATCGACGAAGTCACCGTCCAGATTGTTGACCCCCGCAAATCGGCCCGTGCGGCCCGCATTCCCGGGGCTTCGGATCGGTAAAGCCATTTTGGCAGCGTTCCGCTGGCTTTCCAATGACTGCATTCCGCTAGCGAGTTCATTGGTGTGCCACCCGGGACGCGAGATCACTAGAATTCCTGCATGAAAACAGAAAAGCGAATGCAATCGATCGAGCTGATTCTCTCCGACGTGGATGGAGTGATGACCGACGGCGGTATCACTTATGACAACCAGGGCGTTGAAACCAAGACCTTTCATGTTCGCGACGGGATGGCGATCAAGCTTTGGCAGCGAACCGGACATCGATTCGGAGTGATCACCGCACGCAGTTCCCACATCGTCAAACTTCGCATGGACGAACTGGGCGTTGAGATCGTTCGCCAAGGAGCAAAGGACAAACTTTCGGCTGCCACTGAAATCATGAACGAGCTTGGTGTCGAACCGGAAAACGTTTGCTACATCGGAGACGACTTGACGGACCTCGCATTGATCCAGTCCGTTGGCCTAGGTGCTTCGGTTGCCGATGGAGCCGAAGATGTCCGCAAGGCAGCCCAGTGGGTCAGCAAATCGCAAGGCGGCACAGGTGCCATCCGTGAGTTGGTCGAAACTGTTCTCAAATCACAAAACCGTTGGCAGGAGCTGATCAAGTCAATGACGTAGAGGTCTCGCCGAGACCCGGGGAACCCGGGATCGGCCTGTGAAACCATTTGCCTGTTTCGGCAACGCAAAAAAGTCGGCTTGTGTTGAAAAGGAATTCAACGTTGCCCAATCGAATCAACCCAATCGCAAAGTACCTGTTCGCACTTGCGGGGATGATCTGCGCCTACACAGCCTACGCCCGCTTGGCCGTTCCGTGGCTCGAAGGGCCAACGGTGCGAGTCCAACGCGTGTCCGCGGCTTCCGATGCACCCACGACCAGTGACCTGCTGGACAAAAGTTACCTTGCAAACCTCGTGCCGCCGGGCGAATGGGAGCTTGAACCGTGCAAGACTCTGTTAACGCCTCAGGGCACGGTTTACTTTCGCACATGGGATCGGATCGACAACGAAGGCACTTACCGCATCGTTCCGTTTACATTGGTGATCAACGATCCGGCCTCCCGCGAGGCTCAGCGACGGATCGATCCGGACAGCGTTTCCGATGAAGACACCGCACCGGTGATCCTGCGAAGCTTTCAGGGCGCGGAAGTCAAATTCTCCCGTCCGCTTTCGGCAGGTTCGCAAAACGAAAAAGCCACCATGGAGTCCGCCCGACTTGAAGGCCGCGTGACGGTGTTTCGCCCTCCCACCGACACCGAGGAAGAAGAAGTTCGCGTGGTCACCAGCAATGTACACGTCGATCGCCAGAACATTTACACGCTCAACGAAGTCCACTTTCAGTTTGGGGCTCATACCGGAAGCGGCAGGAACCTGTCGATCCGCCTGGCTCATGAAACCGAAGCCGCGGCGGCTGGCTTTTCCACGATCACCGGAATCGAAAAACTGGAACTGGCCTACGTCAGTCAGCTTGTTTTGCAACCCAGCAATTCATTTGCCTTTCAGGGAGTCGAGCAAAGCAGTCCGCAGCCCAAGATCGATGATAGCCACCTTTCGCTTGCCAATCAGAAAACGCCTTTGCAGCTTTCCTGCGCCGGCCCTTTTGTCTATCGCATGAAAGACCAGATCGCCTCGTTTCGCGATCGCGTTGTCGTTACCCAACTGGATTCGTGGGGCGACAATCTGCACTGCGATTCCTTGCAGATTGAATTCGCAAAAGCCTCCACAAACAAGGCCACTTCAAACACCGCCAACACCGATTCCGGCAACACCGCCGCAACCGAAGTCAAAACTCTGCTGGCCAACGGACAGCCCGGCCAACCTGCGGTGCTTCGTTCCAACTCGCGAGACACAACGATTGTTTCAGAGCAGTTGGCTTTTGACGTTCCCAGCGGAAACATAACCGCTCGCGGATCGGCTCCGGTGACGATTCGCAATCCCCGCCTAGAATTCGAAGTCACCCAGCTGAATTACTCGCTCCAAAAAGACAACCGCATCGGGCCGATGAACGCGATCGGACCCGGCAAGCTTGTTTCGGTCGCCGGCGAGGATGGCAAAAAAATGGACGTCTCGTTTTCTGATCGCCTGGAAATCACCCGCCTCGACGAACAGAAGTTCCAGATCGCACTCGATGGTAACGCTGTCGTCACGACCGCGACGAGTCGAATTGCCTCGCAAGAGTTGGACTTTGAAATCTGGGAACTGCCCGCGGTGCTGCCCAAAGACCCCGGCACGACCAAGGCCAACTTTTCCAAATCGAATTGGGAGTATCTGCCTTCCAAAGTCACCGCCACCCAGGATGTCGAATTTGAAACCGATCGCCTGGTCGGCAAATCGAATCAGCTGGTCGCCGATTGGCCCAGGCCGGTGCTCAAAGAAAACGCCGGCGTTCTTCGGCCGGACACTGGCCTGGTTGCCATGCGGCCAATTACCAGGCGTCACACCGTTCGCCTGGTCGGTTACGACGAACCGACCGTTTTCGCGGCGCTGCCCAAACCAAAAACAAAAATGCGTTTTCGCGGCGATGCCATTCATGCCAACGTCTACGGCGACCTGGAAGAAATGAAACTGGCGGACCTGTCGGTCACCGGCGAGTTGTTCGTGGAGAATAAGCCGCTTCCTGGCGACAAAAGCACCGAACCGTTTCAGCTGTTTGGAGTCGGTTTGGCGATGACGCCCCAGGGTGACGAGGGCCTTTATCGGGCAACCGTTTACGGCAGCGACGAAGTAGAAGCAAAATTCATCACCGAAACGTTCGCGGTTTCGGGAAAGAACCTTCAATTGGACCAGCAAGCCAACACGATGTGGGTCGAAGGCGCAGGCAAGCTCGACCTGGATGCCGATTCTGCGTCGACACAAACCCGCATCACCGCGCCTCCAGGCGAAGGCAATGTGCTTGGCGTGGACAGCAATGCCAAACTTGAAAAGATCGAAATTGCCTGGGCCGGCGGGATGATCTTTGACGGGTCGCAGGTTTACTTCGAGCGTGATGTTCTGATGAAGGCCAAACAGCAACCGCGTGGCAGCCTTCAGTCAGCACTCCGGACCGTCAGTCAAGCGATGAACGTGACACTGTCGACGCCCTTCAAGTTCCGTCGTGACGCCAACTCGAAAACCAGGCCCAAAGCCAAACGAATCACCCTGGTCAATCAAGTCGCCAGCACCCAGCAGGCGTTTCGTCAGGCTGGCTTTGTCACTGACGCGGGTGAAAACCGGCAGACCGCGTCCAAGCCGATCCTTGTTGAAAACCTGACCCGCGACGCCGGCGGTAAACTGACTCAGGCACAGCGTTTGCGCGTCAGCGACGTGGACTTCGATATCGCCACCGGAGAAATTACAGCCTTGGGGCCGGGTTCGGCCGTTAGCTACCAACCCTGGAAAAGTGGTGCCAACGCCGGGCAGTTGTTGCCTTCAAAGGAAGTCGACAAATCAAAGACCCTTGGCTGCGTTCATGTGAACTTCGATGGAAAGCTCACCGCCAACCAGCGTAACAATACGATGCGAATCGAAGGCAACACACGCACCGCGTGGGCACCGGTGGCAACTTCCAATGAGATCGTGGATCCCGACAAAACGGCCGCCCTGCCCTCCAATGCAGTTCTGATCAAGGGCGACCAGTTGGACTTTGTACAGTGGAAGAAACGCGGCTATGCCAATCCGGTCAACGTCATCCAGGCCAACGGCAACGCGATCGTTCGCGGACGCTTGTTCGAAGCCCTCGGGCATACATTGCGTTACGACGACTTTTCCGATGTCATTACCGTACAGGGATCCCGGCAATCGGTTGCCTCTCTGAGTCACCGGGAAAGCGAAAAGTCTCCTGTTCAGTCTCTACGAATGGACAAAATCAGATACCATCTAACCGAAGGCTGGGCTCAAGTGGACGACTTTCGTAGCGGCAGCGGTGGATTGCCAAAGCGAAACAAGTAGGCTTTGGCCCGGATCTGAATTAGCCTGTCTGTTTTTTCCTGATGCTTTTCCAGCGAGTTGGAGACCTGCGATGTCGCGACTGCATGTTCTGTTTGCCGTTTCATTGATTGTACTGATTGCCACCCATGGCTGTTCGCCACCCAAAACAGCGAACAAGGATGACAAAGACGCCAACGCCCAGGCCGATGATGGCACGGGAATCTTTGGCAAAAAAACCCAGGACATCATCGAGTTTGATCCGGCCATCCATACCGAGATGGTCAACGAGAAAGGCGACGTGAACCTGATCACCGGTGCTTTGGGTGCTTACGGCCCGGCCACCGAAAAAATTGCCGGCATGGGTGTGACCAGAGCTCTGGAACTGTTTCGCGCCACCCACGATCGCTACCCCAAGAGCCACAAGGAGTTCATGGACAAGATCGTGAAACAGAACGGTCTCAAGCTTCCGATGCTGCGCACCAACCGTCGGTACGCCTACGACGTATCAAGCCACGAGATCAAGATCATCGAGAAGACCAAGCAATAGGCCGTCCGCCAGGATGTCGCAGACTTCATTGGGATTGCTTTTCGCGATTCCTTTTCAATTCTCCGTCCTCTTCGCAGTCACCCTTTGCGGGGCAGGCTTGGACTCAGCAAGTCACTGAAAAGCACTTGTACTTGATCTTTGTTGCTGCTTTAGCAAAGTAGTCGCTCGGTTAACCCGTTCAGTAACTTGACCTTCGGTCTTTTGACTTAACCTAAATGTCAAAATAAACTCAGGAGGGCTTGATCTGTTTGATTTACCATAACCAAAACCACAGGCGTGAGTCGTTGAAACATAATTTCTCTTTGACGCTTTCAGTGTGGTAACGAAAAGCTCGCCCCCCGTTAACTGGAAAAAATACCTCTCGCTTTTTGCGGCGAAATGAAATTTGCCATTGTCGTCGGTTATGGCAACCGACTGTTCCATGCCTTCCAGTTCTACTCTTACGTTTGAAATTGGATCGCCATCCGACATGTCGAGTACCACGCCGTAAATTTCCGGAACTGTCCATTGCTTGCGGGTTGTTCCCAATCCCAACACCCATGCTCCGATTGCGATCAGGAAAACAAAACAAAGCCATTGTTTGAGGCTGTATCTTTTTTTCATCTTTTGCTTCGCCGAAAATCCTTGCTCGCCAACTTTCCGTAAAACATTAACCCGAATTATTCACGACGACGGGCGTTGATTCTACGTCTGGCCAACAGCAGCGATGGAAAAACTGAATTTCAACAAGAAATGTAAATCATTCGGTAGATGAAAACCACAGCGATCGTTTCATCGCATCAGAGCCGCGGATCACTGTCTCAACTGATTCTGACGCCCACGCCTCGTGAATAATCCGGGTTAATGAACTGAAGCCAACTTGCCTGTAGGGGTTACGCTTCATTTTGCCGTGAATCCCAGTGACATGGAAGATTTTTGACGACAAGTCCGGATTTCCAAAATCGCTTTCGGCAGAAGTTTCTTCTGCGGTCCTGGGCAAAAAACAGGAACAGATTCAAGCAGAGTTGCCGGAGCGGCAGGCGTTGTGAGAGCACGACCAGGCGAAAACTTCGTTCCTGATTTTTCTTTGGCACTGTCGAGGCAATTCGGTCGCCCTTGACCCGGGCTACTTTGGCCGCGCAAAGTGAGTTGTTGGGTGCGTGGGTATGCTGCTGCGATGCGGCAAAGCTTGTGGCGATGCAGCTCGGTTGGCCGGAATCTTCGGCAAGAACGCGCCTTTTGACCCCGAATTATTCACGACGACGGGCGTTGATCGGGTTGAACCATACAAAAGCCAACGTGACACCGAGTTCGCTTCGGAAATTCCGGTTCACCTCGCCGATGATGTGGACCAAAGCGATTTTACCCGGACTGAGACGACGTTCATTGGCTGAACTGAAAATCACGCCCACGCCTCGTGAATAATCCGGGTTGACGTCACTCAGGAAGCTTTTCGTTCCACCGTTTGAAGAATTCCATGACTGCGGGCTCCTCGTTTGGCCAATTTTGGATCACTTCCGCAATGGCATCGTATTTTTTAAATTCGAGCAGCTTGTCGAATTGTTGCTCAAGGAATTCGGTGTGAATATTGCCCACGACTTCGTTAGCACGATGATAGATCATTTGGAAATCATCAATCGCGTTGGCATTGAATTGCAGATCCGCTAGGTCCGCCAGCAGATCGGCCACAACCAACTTCTGTCTGTCGTGGTAACTACTTTTGAGTTTCCCGGATTCTGTGGCTGCCCTCAGGGCGATGTCGACCGCTTTCTCGTAGTCAGCAATCCCGGCATCATTCGATAGCAACCTTGACTGATTGGTCAGCTTGTGGATCAGTCGACGCCTGACCCGACTGTTCTCCGGGTTTTCTTCCAAAATGGAATTCAAATTTGATTCGGCAAGAACCAGCATTTCCAATGCCTCTGCTGCGTTGTCTTTTTCCGAAAAGAAGATCGCGGCGTTACCAAGGAATTGTGAGTAGTTGGATCGAAACAGCACAGTTGTACCGATCACAGGTTCAAGCCTTGCAGCGACTTGTTGGGTTTCTTCGATGACTTTTGCTGCGTTTTCGAGTTTGCCTCCCGGTAGTTCTAATTCGCCTGAAACGAGGTTTGAGGCGGCCGAAAACAATGCCGTCGCCACCGACCGACGGCCCGGGTTGTCTTCCAGTAAATCTTTGAAACCTCGATAACATTCTCGCCTGGCCAAAAGAGACCGTGCGGGATCCGTTTCTCTGAGATATACACTCATCGAAACGAGCCCTGCGTTATGCTGATATCGGATCAAGTATGAATCGGGATGAAGCGACCGCGCTTTTTCCCAAAACTTGTTTTGCGCTTCGTAAGCCGCCAGCGGATTTTCGAGCTCACCACGCATCAGCTGATTGTTCAAGAAACGCTGCTTGTTGTGCCCAAGGTTTGCCAACTCGGTGGCAGAGGCTTTATCCCAGTCAAAATCCTCGACCACCAGCGAAGCCGCAATCACGTTGGCTTCTTCTGACTTGCCGATCTTCTGCAAGGCTAACGATTTGAGCGACAGGATTTTGGCGCGAGGCAATGAGGCGTCCCTGATGCCCGATGAATCGATCAGTTCGATGGCTTTGTCAAACTGTGCGATCGCAGCAGTTGGATTGCCGGACGCCATGCTGTTTTTGGCATGCCAGGCCTTAATTTGCCCAAGCCAGAAATTCCATTTCGGTTCTTCGGCGACCGCTGAAGCAAACGACGTTTCGGCTTGCGAAAACAACTCTCTGGCTGTGACCGGATCGCCGATTTCATCGAACACTCCACCCAGAGAAAATCGTACGCGGGCGTCAGTTAACTTCTGGCTTGAAACAAGGTTTCGCGACTCAAGCTCTTCGAGCCATTGGGTGAACGCTGTGGCGGCTTTCAATCGATAGCCGTCGTTCTTTGCGAGGTCACTGACGCTGGACCGATAAACGCTGAGCATGTTCAAAAGGAGTTCGTTGGACGTTTCTAGGCTTTGTTGTTGCGTCTCGTAGGCGGCTTCGATTTGTTTGGTGGCTGACGCTTGAGCGAAGTAGCTTACGGTCAACACAAAAGTCGAAACAGAAAGCAGTGCAATGCAAAGACCCGCCATAACACTGAGGACCGGTTCTCGCTTACACCAACGAAGAACCCTTGAAAACGCACCAATCGGGCGAGCGAGGGTAGGCTTGCCGGAGCTCCAGGCAGACAAATCATTCAGCATCGCATCTACCGTTTGGTAGCGATCCAACGGCGATTTTTCCATGCTGCACATCACGATCGCCTCCAGATCTTTGTCGACTGACGTGTTGAGTTCAGAAACCGTGATCGGCGTTTCGGAACTCACCCTGTCGACAGCTTCCGACATTGAAGAGGCCCGGAATGGAGCTCGACCCGTAAGCAAGTGATACAGCGTTGCTCCCAAAGAATAGACGTCCGAACGAACATCAACATCGTTCGAACTGTTGAGCTGTTCAGGGGACGCGTAGAGCACTGTGCCAACAACAGAATCAGCTTCACTGGGCACCAGTGGGTTCGGCCCGAAGGCGATTCCAAAATCGCTCAAAAGGAATTCTCCGTCGCGTGAACACAGAATGTTGCCCGGCTTTACATCGCGATGAACGACACCTTTGGTGTGTAGTTTTGACAGAGCCTGACCAATCGCAGTTGTGCATTGGACTGATTTTTCAATCGTAAGTTGGTTGTGGGTGGATAAGTCTCGAGCAGTCGAGCCATCGACGTACTGCATCGAGATACAGGCAACGCCTTCGATGACCAAAAATTCGTAGACGGTAACAATGTTGGGGTGTTGGATTTCGGACGCAAATTCGGCTTCTTTGCGAAGTTGCGCGATCGCCTGGGCAGCATTGGGGCCAACATCAGCCGAGTAATCGCGTACGACTTTCAACGCCACCAGTCGTTCCACATCGGATTGCCGGGCGAGAAACACGGAACCCATTCCACCGCTGCCGAGGTGCTTCAACAGTTCGAACTTTCCCAGACTCATCGGTAGATCAGGCTCTTTTGTGAGCAGCCCGGGAAAATCGTTGAACGTCGATTGGCTTACGAAGAACTTTAGCGACTCAAGCGTTGCGCCAGCGTTATCGTCTCGCAAATGTTCGGGCGTCATGTTCAATCTTTCGCAGAAAGGATCTCGACAGCTTTTTCAAGCAAAGCTTGGCTGTCGTCGTCGAGCCAGTCAAGTCTTTTACATTGTTCAACGTTGTGCAGCAATTGTACGGAATTAAGTCGTGTCGCTCGCACGTTCCACTTCGTCAACAGCCGGCAAATCAAATGCGTGTACAAAACATAGTAGGCACCGTTGGTCGATTCGGACGTGTTGGTTGCCATGTCACGGGATTGCTTTCGCAGCTTGTGGACAAGTTCCAGCGAGATATTGTCATCGCCGAAGAGGACATCGCTGATCGTCGTTTCTGCCGGAGTGGCCGCTTCCAGAGTTGCCTTGAGGTTTGTTTTTGGCTGCAGTGATTCGACATCGACGGCCTGATTCAGAAGATTCAGCCAGTCTTTCTGGTGTTCGGATTCAACATGTTTGAATGCGGCCAAGTGTACCTCGCTGGGTGCGGCGGAACAGGACAGAAAAATCCGACTCACTTCGTCATCGAAAAATTGCCGGCCGGCCAAAAAGGAAACCAGTTCTGAATCGGCACAGGTGCGGCGAAGCAACATGCCCAGTTCGGTGGCTTCCATGTCCTGCTCAAAACCGCCGGCCATCATCAGTTTCTGCCTGAAGATACGGCGAAACTTTCTACCTGCTGAAACAAGCCGGTTTCGAATCCGTTGATCGATCGGCGCAGCGGACGGATCTTTGCGATCCGCATTGAGAAACAGTGGCGCAAGGACGTGGTCATAGAACAGACGCCAAATCTCCTGTTGGCTCCTGACTTCGCATTCGGATCTCATCTCGGAAACGGATTGGGCAAAAATTGTCCGGACCCAAACGGCTTCTTCGTCCATATCCATCAACGGATTTTCACTCGGCTCGTTGACAGAATCGAATGCCACCGAAGTTGGCAATCTCTTTTCTTTATTCCACACATCGTTGCAAAAGTTATGAACACTTCTGCGCAAGTAATTGCGAAATCGACCGGTGGGATTGCTGGTCCAAGTGCGAAAGATGATTCCGGACATCATTTTTTTGCGAATGAAGTCCTGACTGACATCGTGGATCGAATCCTCATCGATGCTACGGTTGGCAATCACTGAAAGCACGAAAGGTCGGTAAAGCTCCACCAACTCTTCAATCGCCGATTGGTTAAGTCGGGCTTCGGCTGCTCCTGCGTTGGAGATCAGACCGCCGTTGGTTTCTGGAACACGCTGCAACTTGAATCCTTTGATTGAGAAAAAACAGCACGATAATGAGCAAGGCGGCATCAGCACGCAACCCGTGGGCTGGATTGGGGCAGCCAAATATTCGCCAATGAAGTGGATTCAAACGAAGGGGCGGTTTCTTTTGCGTTCGGCGACGATTAAACCCGGATTATTCACGAGGCGTGGGCGTCAGAATCAGTTCCGTTAGTGATCCACGGTTCTGATGCGATGAAACGATCGCTATGGTTTTCATCTGTCAGATGATTCGCAATTCTTGTTGAAATTCAGCTTTTCCTTTGCTCCCGTTGGCCAGACGTAGGATCAACGCCCGTCGTCGTGAATAATTCGGGTTAAAAATCAAAAAATCGAAACTGCTGGAATGTTTGGCGCAATTTGGCCATCTGAAACAAGTCGTTTTAGTTCACAGGATGGGTTCTGGACTTGGAACGATCTGCATTGGAATCAGACGATTGCCGCATTTAAGTTGCGACATTCGCTCAGATTAGCTAATCGCATCGACGCTTTTGTGATCAGCAGGAGGTCAAACCCGGCGCACCCTTCGCTTTTCATTACCGCTACGCAAATTGGAACCATGAACAAATTAACATTGGCGATTTCGCTTTTAGTTTTGTTTTCAGTGAACTTTAACCAGAGCATTGCTCAAAACTCGCGCGATATTTTCTTCAACGGCCTGCCCAACAGTCCGGGTAACGAGGGATTGATTACTCCGGAAGGGTCATTTTCCTATTTTGGTCCGATTTGGCGAGGGTTAGCGACGCCACAGGCCGGTGACAATGCGATCTTTGATATCAGCGAAGCGATGGGAGCCAACATTTCAACCAGCCAAATCCGGATCCATCTTGGTGATTTTCGGTTTACCACTTCAGGCGGGTCAGGGGGCAATGCCGTTCAGGCCGGTGGCATCGCGCGGTCAGAAAATGCGCAAGTTCGGAATGGAAATTTCATCCTGGACTTCGACAGCTTCAATGTTGACGATGGCTCGGGGGGAGCTTATCGCATCGATAACCAACTCAGCGTAGTTGGAAGTTCGTCGTTGACGCTGGTAGCTTCGGATAATCCCGACGCCACACACCTGACGACCCGATTCTTTACCACTGGAACCAGCCAGCAACCGGAGGGGGGCCGCGTCATTTTGGATGGAGTTAACGTGAACTCCCTTTCGGGAGCAGGATTTGGCAACGCCGACGTGACGATTCGAAACGGGGCTCAGCTTACCAGTGGGCAGCAGCTCACCGTTGGTGGCCTCTCTGCGTCACCGGGCCAGCGATCAAACGTTACGATAACCGGTGAAGGATCACTTTGGCACAACACCAACACCCAATTCTGGATTAGCCACTTTGAGAACACGGGAACAAGTCGCGTTCAAGTACTCAACGGGGGGCAGTTGCGGACAGGAAACAACGTGCTGCTGGGGAATTCGCAGAACTCAACCGGCGAACTGTTGATTTCTGGAAACGGGTCGGTCGCTAACTTGTTGGGGGCCAGAGTTTTTGCTGACTCGTCGATCAGGGTTTCAAATTTCGGGGTGCTCAACGCCGCTACTAGCTTGGATGTCGCTGCTGACGCGTCCGCAGATTCGAGGATCATTGTTGAAACGGGAGGTTCGATTGTCACACAAGGTGACCTGCGATTGTCCGGCTTTGACAGCCAGGGTGGAGATTCGTTGCTGGATGTCGGACGCAACTCATCCGTTTCTGTAGGCCGTGACGCTTTCCTGTTCAGAAACTCAACAGTTGACCTTGGTGGTGGCGGGGCGGTAAGAATACGCAACAGCGCAGAGGTTGCGGGTGCTTTAACAGTCGGTAACGGCGGAAGGCTCTTCGGTTCGCCCACCATTATCGGCGACGTTATCGTCGAAAGTGGCGGCCGCATTGATCTGTTTGATATTGAAGGCGGGGCCGCTTCTTTGATTCTCTCTGGGGATTTGACGCTGGAATCAGCCAGTGCTGTCGAACTATTTCTCTTGGGCGTCGATGATTCGGGATCCGCCAATTCATTTTTGGCCAACGGTACAGGCGGGCAAAACGAAGGTTCGCAGATTATTGGCGATGGCGGAACACTGGAGCTTGACGGAACACTTATTTTGGATTTCGACGGTCAGGGCACAGTCGATTTTCGAAGCTTTGACATCTTCACGGGATTCTCGACAGTCAATGGGCAGTTTGACAACTTCGTTAACCGGACGGGCCTTGATCTGGAACTTGACGTCACCGCAAACGGAGTAACATTGCGCAATTTGTCAGCTGTGCCCGAACCCGGTTCCCTTGTCTTGATTTGCCTAGCGACAGCCTGCATTGGAATGTCTCGAAGAAGAAATGGCGTCTGATCAAGCACCAAGTGTTACTCGAAAACTTCGTTCGATGCCTTGCTTTTGTTTTTCGCTGTTGAGGTGATTCAGTCGCCCTTGATCCGGCCTACATTGCCGCAGAAAAGGCTTTGCGCACAAAAAAACCCCGCGATCACGCGGGGTTTTCAGATCAACGTTCAGAGGCTCGAACTCTGATTCATGGTGATTTGTTACGGCTGATCAACCGGAGCCGCACCGCTGCTGAGCTGCGAAAGAAGTTGCAGTACGCCGTTGAGGTGTGCCAATCTTGGACCAAAGCGATCTACAAACTCGTTCATCACGAATTCGCCGTCCATCATGTTTTCGTAGTTGTCGTTAACTTCAAATGTCAGCGTATGAAGAAATTCGGTCTGGACTTGGGAAAGTGCCTCTGCGGCGGCCTTGCAACGCTTTGCCAAAATCGGATTGGCCTGCTTCCAGTTGTTCAGGTCGTTGCTGCGTTGACGCTGGTTAGCGCCCATCTGTTCGACCATTTCTTCCAAAAGCTCATTTTGACGATCCTGCCCAACGACCAACTGCTCCAGAAGCAAGGTTACGGTTTGCTCGTGATGTTCCCTCGAATTTTCAATTTGGGGCTCGCTAGCAGCGTTTTGGCTGACGTCGATTCGGAAGATGGGAGAGATATCTTGAGAATCGTTTTGCATTTGGAAACTCCGTCACGAAGCAAATAACAGGAATGTGAGTTGAATGCTGCCAGTATAAACGCCAGTTGACCCAATGTCGAGCAATTGTCATCTACAGACAAACATTCGAACTTTTAGAAAAAAGTTCGAGCGTTTTACTCTTGCGACCAGAAAGGTTTCACAATCAAAAGTTACCTGTCTCGATTGTGTCGCTCGTGCGGATTGAATAATGGCGACACAGCGCGAACCGGACTCTCAAGCATCGCTTCAGCTTCTCCGATGATCCGGAAAGTCAGCGGGGGAACGGATTTTTTCGTTGACAGATTCGACGAGTGAATTCACGGTTGCGGCAGGGATGCCGACTGCAAAGCATGGATGATTCCATTTCATACGGCTTCCTCGAAGTCCACTTCTCCGAAGAGCTCGGTTTTGCCGGCGGTTTACTCATGGTGGACCAGGACGCTAGGCCACTAGAGTTTCACTGCACCACTCCGGTCCCGGTAAACCGAACCGAGAAAATCCTCTACGGTGCGACCTACAAAAATCATGTCTGCTGCGACGTGATCGGCGTGCCGCTGGTGGAGAAAAGTTCAAGGACGCCCGAACTGTTGCTCGTCGAGCAACCCGAACTGATCAAGCTGGCGTCGCGGATTGCTCCGTGCATTCTCTTTGTGACCGAACCGGGCAGCGGTGATTCGACGATCCATGACGTCCAGTATCCGGAAATGTTGATCGATGGCGTCCTGGTTCAGGTTCTCACCAGCGACGTCGAGCATTTTGAATTCGCGAGGGCTGCTTGTGAGCGGTTCACGTCTTCGGTTTCCTTGGATGAGCCATTCGAGCGAATCCGCGGAGCCATCCGCGAAGCTCAGCAGTCCGCCCTCAAAGCCGCCTGATCGGGGAGTAAACCCGTGAATCTCAAGTTTCCATCCCAATGGCACTGCGCTTCGGCGAACAATGCACTTGGCTCATCTGTTGGCTTTGTCGATTTTGCCCAGCCCAACGCTGCGTCGGCGGGTGTCGTTTCGGCGCGGTTTACAAAACAAAAACTCAAGATCCGGAGTTTTCGTTTTGATGCCGACACCGCGCGACTGAGCGTCGTCAAAGCCTTGCAAGGCTCGCCTGCGGCCCCTGTCGTCAGCAAACCGTCGTTGGCACCGGAAAAGAAATCCGTCACCCGCTTCAAGCCGCCGGGGGACGTTGTCAAACTCGAAGACCGTCTCTTTTTTGCCCTTCAACCGCCTCTCGAATCGATCCTGAGTAGCCGCACGATGCGGTTTCCGTTTCGGCCTTTTGATTTTCAATACGAAGGCGTTGCATTTCTGTTTCCTCGCTACGGTGCGATCCTCGCGGACGAAATGGGGCTGGGAAAAACAATGCAAGCCATCACGACGATGCGGTTGCTGCTGCGAACAGGAAACGTAAAACGAATTCTCCTCATCTGTCCCAAACCCCTGGTTCCCAACTGGTTGCGTGAATTCAAAACGTGGGCTCCGGAGATCACGGTGGCTGCTGTTTCCGGCAATCAGGAAAACCGGAACTTCGTCTGGAAAAACGACGGAGCGATGGTCAAGCTTGCCAACTACGAGTTGATGATTCGTGACGAACACATCGTCACCAACATCGATCCCGAGTTCGACCTGGTGGTGCTGGACGAGGCGCAACGCATCAAAAACAAATCGAATTCGACCTCCAAAGTCATCCAGAAGATCCAGCGAAAGCGCAGCTGGGCACTCACCGGCACGCCGATCGAAAATAGCGTCGAAGACCTGATCGGCATTTGCGAATTTGTATCACCGGGCACAATGCACAGTGGCCTTGAGCCCATTCAGGTCAAATCGCGTGTAAGCGACCTGATTCTGCGCCGCACCAAAGACCTCGTCATGAAGGACATGCCGCCGCGACTGACGCGTGACGCCCAGTTGGAACTTTCACCCGAACAACAGACAACCTACGACGCCGCCGAAAAGGACGGCGTGATCAAGCTCAACGGTCTCGGCCACGACATCACAATCAAACACGTTTTTGAACTGGTGCTCCGCCTCAAACAGATTTGCAATTTCGATCCGGCCACCAAATCCAGCAGCAAGATCGAACGCCTCAAAGCGGACCTCGAAGAAATCGCTGCCAGCGGACAAAAAGCCATCGTTTTCAGCCAGTGGGTTGATTCGATCAAGCAAGTCACTTCACAGATTCAGGAATACAACCCGCTGGAATACCACGGACGGATTCCGACGAAGCAGCGGGAGCCGATTCTGGCCGAGTTTCGCGATAACCCCGATCGGCACGTTTTGCTGATGAGTTACGGAGCAGGAAGCGTCGGTTTGAACCTGCAATTCTGCCGATATGTGTTTCTTTTTGATCGCTGGTGGAATCCAGCGGTGGAAGATCAAGCCATCAATCGGGCGCATCGAATTGGTGCCGCCGGAAGCGTTACAATTACCCGGATGATAATGGCAGGAACGATCGAACAACGAATTCACGACATTCTCGAGGCAAAAAGAGAGCTGTTTCGGGAAATTTTGGACGTTGACCAGCCTTCAACAAAACGCGGACTTTCGCGAGATGAGATTTTTGGGCTGTTCAAGCTTACGACTCCTGACGGTAAAATCTTCGGCAAATCCGCCTGACCGCATTTCGAGCTATCGGGATGTCCAGCTTCCCATGAGCCAAGAAAATCTACCTCCCCCAGACCGCAACTGGTATCCGCCGTGGGCTCCACGGTTCTGGAGCGGGATGAAAACGCGCGACTACTTTGAGCTGTTGTGCGAGAACCGATTCCAGATTCATCCGCTCAAATACCCGATGACGTTGTTGGTGGGACTGACATCGCTATGCAACTCCTTTGGGGGAGGCATCCAGCGACTGCTGATGAATCGCAAGATCAACGATACCCGCATCAAGGAACCCCCGATCTTTGTCATCGGGCACTGGCGCAGCGGCACCACGCTGATGCACGAACTGCTCGCTCTGGATGATCGGTTTGCCTATCCTTCGACCTTGGATACCTTCACTGCGAATCACTTTTTGATCAGCCACTATTTGCTGGGCCCGTTGCTGTGGCTGATCCTGCCCCGCAAAAGGCCCATGGATGACATGACTCTGCGGGCCGACTCGCCCCAAGAAGATGACTTTGCCCTGTGCGCCTACGGTGCCCCCACGCCGTATCGCCGGGTGGCGTTCCCCAATCGTAACTCGCGGGACCACCTGCAGCTTAACCTGCCCCTTGCCGAACCGGAGCAACGACTCAAACTTCAACAGGCACTCGAACACTACATCAAGTCACTCACGATTCGCTACGGTGGCAAACGACTGGTCCTCAAGTCACCTCCGCACACCGGTCGCATTCGTCACCTCTCGCAGTGGTTCCCACAAGCCCGCTTCGTTCACCTCTCGCGACACCCGTACAAGACCGTGCAGTCGACGATGCGGTTGTGGCAAACGCTGGACGCGATTCAAGGTTACCAGTTGCCGAAGTACGATCAAAGCTGGCTCAAGAACTATGTGTTCGAATGCAAAGACCTGATGTACCAGGCTTATTTTTCCCAACGCGAATCCCTCGCGCCAAACCAACTGGCCGAAGTCCGTTTTGAGGATCTTGTCAAAGACCCGATCACCATCATGGCTCAGGTATACCAGCAACTGGAGTTGGACGGGTTCGAGAAACAGATCCCAAAAATCGAAGCCTACTTTCAGCAGCGACAGAAGCACCGGACACGCACTGGCGGAATCGATCCCGAGTTCGCCGACGATATCGATCACCACTGGAAAGAATACATCGATGCCTTTGGCTATGCCGCGTCGCCAGAAACCAGCGGCGACGATGTCCCGGTGCCCACCAGTCAAACTGCGTAGCCGCAAATCAACTCAGCTTCGCACGCCATTTGCGTTGACACCCGTTTTTGTTGGAGTTAGCCTCGTGCTACACGTTCAGCGGAACACCATCAACAGCACTTGTCTGCCCCGATGGGCTCACTTGAAACTGACGATTTGACCCGAACCTCGCAGTGACTCATGCTCGGCCTTCTTTCTTGCAGACACATGCCTGTTCGCACCCTGCTGACCGCATTGACTGTCTTATTGTTGGCCGCCTGCTCTGTCCATGCCCGGGACGAATTCGGCAACGACAACCAAGTCAATTACAATCGTGACATCCGTCCGATTCTGGCCGAACACTGCTTTGCCTGCCACGGCACCGACAGCGGCTCGCGCAAAGCCGACTTGCGTCTGGACCAACGGGAGTCCGCCATCGACTCGGGCGCGATCTCCGATGGCGACCCCGAAGCCAGTGAAATAATCGCCCGCGTCGAATCCGCTGACGAAGCGACCGTCATGCCGCCGCGATCGACAAACAAACCATTGACGCAGTCGCAGAAAAACCTGCTGCGACGCTGGATCGCCGCAGGCGCCCCTTACGAACCTCACTGGGCGTTCATCAAACCGGAAAAGAAACCTGCTCCCGAAATCGACGACCCGGCACACAAGCATTGGGCCCGGAACGACATCGACCGCTTCGTTTTGGAAAAACTCAACGACAACCGCCTGAAGCCTTCCGCAGCAGCGACGCCCAACCAGCTTATCCGGCGTCTGAGCTTTGACATCACGGGACTCCCTCCCACCCCCGGCCAAGTCGATGACTTCATTGTCGATCACAAAAACGATCCGGATCGCGCGGTCGCGAAATGGGTTGACCGACTGATGGAATCACCGGCGTGGGGCGAGCACCGTGCCCGCTACTGGTTGGACGCGGCCCGCTACGGCGACACCCATGGCTTGCACTATGACAACTATCGCGAAATATGGCCCTACCGTGACTGGGTCATTCGGTCCTTCAACATAAACCAGCCCTACGATCAATTTACGATCGAACAACTTGCCGGCGACCTTCTGGACAGCCCCGACATCGACCAGTTGGTCGCGACCGGTTTTCAACGCTGCGGCATCACCACCAACGAAGGCGGCACCATTGAAAAGGAAAACCTCGCCCTTTACGCGGCCGACCGCGTGCAGACTTTTGGTTGGGTTTACCTTGGACTGACAACCAACTGCTGCCAGTGTCACGACCACAAATTTGATCCGGTCACGATCAAGGACTACTACTCGCTAGCGGCTTACTTCCGCAACACGACGCAGCCAGGCCTGGATGGAAACGTAAAGGACGGCCGTGGAGCCATCGTTCGCGTTCCTCACCAGCGCGACATGCCCCGCTACAAAGCGCTCTCGGTTGAAATCAATGCGGCCAGACAAGCCATCGACGCTCAAGTTGAATCCAACCGGAAAACGATCGACAAGTGGATCGCCGATTTGGAAAGCCAACAACTCAGCGACCCCCTGCCCCGCAACGGCCTTGTCGTCCACGTCCCGCTCAATGATGGCAAAGATGATGATGCCAATGAAGCCAAAAGTGAAGAAGTCGCATCCGCGATCCCGGGCCAGGGGCCATTCAAAACTGAAAACAAACCCAAGTGGAAAAAGGACGCTGGCCTCAACGGTCCGGCTCTGAAATTCGCCAACAAGACCAACGTGAATCTGGGAGCAGCGGGCGACTTTGCACACGACCAGGCGTTTTCTTGTTCGGCATGGGTCAACACCGAATCCCCGGCGCAAAACGCGTCCATTGTTGCCAGGATGGACGAATCGGCCGGGCACCGTGGCTGGGACATGTGGGCCGAAGGCCGCCGCCTTGGCATGCACATCATCCACAAATGGCCTGACAACTGCATCAAGGTCGTCACCCGAGACGAAGTTTTCGTCTCTAAAAAGTGGCAGCACGTTTGCCTGACATGGGACCGAACAGGCAAGCCCGAAGGTATTCGTCTATACGTCGATGGTAAGCACCATCCGCACAAAATATCAAGAAACAACTTCCAACCTGAGTCTTCGATTCGCACCAAAACGCCGCTGCGAATCGGCAGACGCAGCACCGGTGGCGGCTACCGGGGGATGATTCAAGGCGTTCGCATTTACGAGCGAAAACTTGACAGCGCGGAAATCGTATCGCTCCACGACAGCGACCTGCTAATGAGCATTCTTGAAACAGAACCCGCCAACCGAACCCGAGAGCAAAACGAAACCGTGGACCACTACGTGCTGGCGGCGAACAGCCCTCAGTTCAATAACACCAAAAACAAACTCGCTTCATTAAAAATCGAACGTGACGTGATTGAGCTTCGTTCGCCGATGACTCACATTCAAAAAGAGAAACCATCGCCAGCCAAAACCCACATTCTTATGCGAGGTCAGTACGACCAGCCCGGCGCAGAGGTCGCCGCAGCACCACCGCAAGCGCTTCATCCGCTACCCCAAGGCGCGCCGCCGAATCGGCTTGGTCTGGCACAGTGGGTCGTCGATCCGGCCAACCCGCTTACCGCGCGCGTGACCGTCAATCGTTTCTGGCAGGAAGTCTTCGGCCAGGGGCTTGTCGTGACCAGCGAGGACTTCGGCGTCATGGGTTCGCCTCCCAGCCATCCCGAACTGCTCGACTGGCTTGCGGTGGACTTTCAGGAAAACGGTTGGAACGTCAAACGCCTGTTCCGACAGATCTTTACCAGCGCGACCTATCGTCAGGCCAGTGTCTTTACCGCCGAAAACCGTCAGCGCGATCCCGATAACCGACTCCTGTCGCGCGGCCCGCGATTCCGCATGGACGCCGAAATGATTCGCGACAATGCCCTCGCCGCCAGTGGTTTGCTGTCGGAAAAGATGTACGGTCCCGGGGTAAAGCCCTACCAGCCGACAAATATCTGGGACGTGGTGGGATTGCCCAGCGGCGACACGCGAAAATATGTGCAGAGTCAAGGCGACGACCTTTATCGCCGCACGCTGTACAACTTCTGGAAGCGAATGGCGCACTCGCCGAACATGGATACGCTCAACGCACCAAGCCGCGAAGTCTGCACCGTCCGCCGCGAAAGAACCAACACGCCCCTGGCCGCCTTGGTGACGCTCAACGATCCCCAGTTCGTCGAATCCGCCCGCAAGCTGGCTGAACTCGCCATCGTGCAACAACTCGAATCGGATTTGGAAACAATTAACTTTATCGCCAAACGCCTGATCAGCCGCGAGTTCACCGCCGCCGAAGCCAAAATCATTTTGACCTCGCATGAGAGGCTCCACCGCTACTATCGGGATCACGAAAAAGACGCCACGGCCCTGATTTCGGTCGGCGATTCGAAGCCCGATCCAAAAATCCCCAGCGTCGAACTTGCGGCATGGACTGCAACTTGCAACCAACTGCTGAACCTCGACGAAGTCCTCAACAAATAAATCGAAATGCCTTACAACGATCACCGTGCGATTGTCGAAGAAGCCCTCCGGCTTCAGAACCGGCGGCACTTCCTTGCCAAAGGAAGCCACCTTCTGGGCGGTGCGGCCCTGGCGTCACTGCTGGGACAGAACGCCACCGCGGCTCCGGCTTTCGCGCGGCCCGGCGTGGCTCCCGAGCGTTTCGTCGCGCCCCATTTTGCCCCCAAAGCAAAACGTGTCATCTCCCTGCACATGGTCGGCGGTCCTTCGCAGATCGACATGTTCGAAGAAAAACCGGCGATGAAGGACATGTTCGACAAAGAACTTCCGGAATCCATTCGGGACGGCCAACGCCTGACAACGATGACCAGCGGCCAGAAGCGATTCCCTGTCGCGCCATCGATTTTCGAAAAGAAGCAGTTTGGCGATTGCGGAATGTGGATCGCCAAAGACCTGCTTCCCTGGCTGGCCACCCACGCGGACGAAATCTGCTGGATGAAAGGCCTGCATACCGAAGCCATCAATCACGAACCGGCCATCGCCGCGATGCAAACCGGCAACCAGGTCACCGGCCGACCTTGCCTGGGCTCGTGGGCGTCCTACGGTCTTGGTTCGCTCAATGACAACCTGCCGGCCTTTGTCGTGCTGATTGCGATTCCAAGCTTTAACAAACAGGGGCAGGCGATTTCGTCGCGACTCTGGAGTTCCGGGTACCTGCCTGGACAACATGCGGGTGTCTCTTTCCGCAGCGGCGGCGACCCCATCCTGTACATCAACAACCCCAAGGGAATGCCCTCAAAGATCCGCCGCGAAACCATCGACGGAATCAATGCTCTCAACCGCCTTAACTTTGAAGCAGTTGGCGATCCCGAAACCAACACTCGCATCCGGCAGTATGAAATGGCATTCGGAATGCAGACCAGCGTCCCGGAACTGACTGATCTTTCTACAGAAACTCAGGCCACCATGGAGATGTACGGACCGGACGTGAACAAATCCGGATCCTTTGCTCACAGTGCTCTGATGGCCCGTCGGCTTTGCCAGCGCGGCGTCCGCTTTGTGCAAATCTATCACAACAACTGGGACCATCACAACAACTGCGCCAAACGCCTGCCCCACAATTGTCGTGACATCGACCAACCCTGTCACGCGCTGCTGACTGACCTGAAACAACGCGGCATGCTCGATGACACGCTCGTCATTTGGGGCGGTGAGTTTGGCCGCACGATCTACACCCAGGGAAAGCTCACCAAGGACAACTACGGCCGCGACCATCACCCGCGTTGCTTTACGATGTGGATGGCCGGCGGCGGTTCTGCACCGGGAAAGATCTACGGCGAAACCGATGACTTTTCCTACAACATCGTCAAAGACCCCCTGCACATCCGCGACTTCCACGCCACGGTCTTGGACATGTTGGGTTTTGACCACCAGCGGTTTACCTACAAGCACCAGGGGCTCGACCAACGCCTCACCGGCGTCGAAGAAGCCCGGGTCATCAAAGAACTGCTGGGCTAGAGTCCTGCTGCGTCCTGCAATCGGATTGCCTTCTTGAGCAGCACGTCCCTTGGGGGCGTGAAAATAAGCCCGGATTATTCACGACGACGGGCGTTGATTCTACGCCTGGCCAACGGGAGTAAGGGAAAAGCTGAATTTCAACAAGAATCGCGAATCATCCGATAGTTGAAAACCACAGCGATCGTTTCATCGCATCAGAGACGCGGATGACTGTCGGAACTGATTCTGACGCCCACGCCTCGTGAATAACCCGGGACAAAAAGGAATTCCGGGGAATGCCACTCCATTCATTGTCGATCGCAATGCTTCCCGTAACAGGACCAGATGGACCCAAAAAAAGCAGGGTTATCGCGACAGGAAAAGCAGCATGCAAGCACTTTTCAGCCTTACGCAGGTGTGCCATTTATCACATTTCAAAAATTTGCTAATTCCAAAGCAGCAAGATTCTGAAATCCCCCTCAGTTTTCATGGCATTTCACATAACAATCCGTGCAGCACTGCTGCTGGTTCTCGCGCCTCTGACGTTACAGGGGCAGGTCATCGAGACCGAGATCCTTCCCGAACCAACAGGTCAACGAGTTTGGAGTCTCGGCGACGAGCCATCGGGCTCGCCACCGCCGGTTCATCTTCCGAGCGCACCGCTGTCGTATTCCGAAGCAGTTGACGCAGGCGATGCACCGATCGGACTTCCAACCAACAATATCCCGATGCCGATCCATGTTGGACCCGCGCCGCCGAATATCTCGCCGCTTCGCGACGCCACCGATGGCTCATCCAAAAAAAGCACCGCGCCGCCTGTCCTTCCGGACGACCTCCAACCCATCTTTGCTCCGGCCACTGACATCCCACTGACCGATCCCGATCCGGCGACCGTTTTTCCAGCGGACATCGTTTCGCAAGAAGTTCCTTGTGACTGTGACGACGACTGCAAATGTGAAACTCTCACAGAGAGCCCCGCACTGAATCTGTTTCGGGGCGCTAGCGGCCAAAGCTACCCGACCGCCTCGATCACTGGATTCTTCCATCTCGATTCAGCATGGTTTGACCAGGACTCGCTCAACCGGGCAACTCTAGGCGACATCAACGACGGGCTGGGATTCCGCCGCGCCCGTCTGGCCGCCGTGGGCAACGTCTCCCAAGACATCCAGTTCGTTCTTGAATTTGATTTCGCGCAAAGCCAGGCAAGGTTCGTTGACGTTTGGGTTCAAGCCAACAAAACCCGCTTTGGTAATGTTCGTATCGGTCGATTCCGTCAGCCGTTTGGATTGTCAGAGCTCACCAGCGTTCGCGAGCTGCCTTTTTTGGAGCGGCCGTTGACTTTCACGCAAAGCCCGTTTCGCCAGACCGGTGTGATGCTGTTCGACACCAACGCGGACGAAACCGGAACGTGGGCGGTGTCAGGCTACCGCTTTCTCAGTGATAACTTTGGCAACGTATTCGCCGACAGCGGTGGCTACGGCATGGCAACGCGATTGACTCGCATCGTATCGGGCTCCAGAGACGACCGGCTTTTGCACCTAGGGGCTGGCTACAGCTACAACGATCCGGGTCGCGGTGTGGTACAACTCGTCAGCACCAACGAAGTTTTCGTCGCACAAAATCCGAACCTTGGTCCGGCTGGTTTGAGCGTACTGCCGATCGAAGGCGTGACTCCGTTTGTGAATACCGGAGAGCTTTCTGCCAACAATGTTCAGTTTCTGAATTTCGAACTGGCTGCCAGCCTCGGACGTTTGGCTCTTCAGGGAGAAGCCCGATTTGTCAAAGTCGATTTGACCAACGGGCCGTCTGCGGTTTTTCCCGGAGCCTACGCGCAGGTCCGCTACATGCTGACCGGCGAAACGATTCCGTACAACAAAAAGAACGGCGTGTTCGGACGCATCGTGCCCGACAACCCGTGGTCTGCCAACGGTGACGGTAACGGCGCATGGGAATTGGTCGGCCGCGTCTCACATATCGATCTCAACGACGAGGGTATCACCGGGCGGCGGCTGACTGATTTGACCGCGGGCTGCAACTGGTACTTGAATCGCTACATGAAAATCCAGTTCAACTACATCCACTCACGTCTGGATGACGTTTCTCTTGGACGAAGCAACGCCAACACCTTCGCCGTCAGGGCGCAGTTGGATTTCTAACGGCAGACTTTACCGCTAAGTAGCACGCTTCTCCGAGGCTCTGAAAACTAGACTGGACTAGATGCGGAGAGGCCGCGATTTTGTTCACCGCAATGTCAGTGCTTCCCCGTTGGCAAATGTCAGTCGCGCAACCCTCCCCGGCGGTCAACCGCCGACCCTCCCGGTGGGAGGGTGATCAAGAGGCCGCGATTTTGTTCACCGCAATGTCAGTGCTTTCCCGTTGGCAAATGTCAGTCGCGCAACCCTCCCCGGCGGTGAACCGCCGACCCTCCCGGTGGGAGAGTGATCGAGAAAACTGCCTCGCCGCGTCACCCCGCGTCATTTGAAAAATCAATCGGTGTTTCTCAGGAATTCGGCAACCTGGTCAAAGAAGACTTTCATGTTCAGCCGATGGTCCGCCGGTATTTCGGCTTCTTCCATCGCCGCGCCCATGAGTTCCACCCATCGATCGCGTTCCGCTGGCCCAATCGTGAAAGGCCCATGTCGCATCTGCAACCTTGGGTGGCCTCGCTGTTGGATGTAGCGATCCGACCCGCCAAAGCGATAGATCAGGAAATCGCGGAGCCTTTTTTCGGCGCCTTGCCAGTCGTCCGGCGGATACATTGGGCCGATCAAATCGTCGACTTTGACGCGGCGATAGAACGCTGCCACCATGCGGGCAATGTGCTGTTCGCGAAGTTGTCCGGAGACTTCAGGTGAATCATTCATGGGTTCAGTTGTGCCGTGTAACTTTCACGTCGTCCACCCACGCCGATTTTGGTACCGACAGTCGCAAGCGGCTTTTGGTGGGGTGCCCAATTCCTTCGGAGCGAAAGTCCCCGACAGCCTGGCCATCGATTGCAACGGTCATCGTGTTGCCGCGGATCGTCACCGAAAGGTCATGCCACTGATCGAGGCCGACGTCGAAATCAAACCATTTTGACTTTTGTTTGACAACCCGTTTGTCTTCATCGGTGGCGTTGCCATTTTGTCGTCGTTTTCGCCGAGCACGATCCATGCGACCGGTCTTCAAATCCGTCATTGCCAGCTTCTTTGCTTTGATCTGCGCCATGCAAATATGACCTGCATGAACGGACTTTTCTTTCATGTCGGCAATGTTCACGCCAAGGCTGTCGCCTTTGCTCAATTTGAAGCGCAGTTCGATCGTGGCATCCCGAAAAGCGACTTCATGGGTTACCGATACGGCATGATCGGCGCGGGGTGAGCACGTCACGTGCATCGCGCCGTTAGCCAGATCAACCTGCTTGTCACCCTTGGCCCGAGTTTCACTGTTGGTGGACCAGTCATTGCCGGGTTGCTCTTTGGAATCGTCGGCCTCAGAGCGGTTAAAGTCATCGAAGAAAATGACGTCGCCGGCCTGCTGGCTGACCGGATTGCGGACCTCACCGCGGGCACGCGTTTGCTCTAGCAGAGCCTGCATTTTCTTGAGTTGTTTGGGGTTGCTGGCTGCGATGTTGTTCCGTTGCCCTGGATCGTTTTCCAGGTCAAACAGCAATCGATCCGTTGTGAACTTTTTGAATCCATGCTCTTTGCCGAACCAGTCGGGCATCTTCGAATGCTGCCCCGAAGGCGCGTCGATCATCAACCACTTCTGATGACGGATCGCGTATTTGCCTTCCCAGGTATTGTGGACCGTCGACTCACGAGCCGATCTGCCGCCGGTGAAAAGTTCCGTTTGACTGTGGCTGTCTTCCGCCGCTGTTTCGGGTAGCTCAAAATCAACAACCGCCGCGAGGGTAGCCATGATGTCGATCTGACTAACAAGCCCATCAGAAACCGAGCCGGCGGTGACTTTTCCGGGCCAACGGACAACAAACGGGACGCGGTGACCGCCTTCCCAGAGGTCACGTTTTAGCCCACGCAAATGCCCGCTACTGTTGTGGTCAAATTTTTGAAAGCGATCAAAAGCGTACCGCTCCGGACCATTGTCAGAAGTGAAAATCACGATCGTGTTTTCCTTGAACCCGTTGGCTTCGATGGCCCGTAGCACTTCGCCGGCATGGTGATCGCTTTGTGCGAGAAAGTCTCCATAGCCGCCGACGTCTGTGTGGCCTTTCCAGTCCGCGGCAGGCACGATCGGCGCGTGAGGCGACGTCCATGACCAGAACAGGAAAAACGGTTGCTTCTTTCCCTTTTGCTGTCCGATCCATTCGACGGTTCGCCGAGTGAGCGTTGGCATCACGGCGTCCTGCTTCCAGCCTTTGACCATCGGGCCGGGACGGCCTTCGGCGGCACCTTCGACCGGGCGCGGATCGGGCTCGTAGGGTACCGTTGGGGCTTCGAGCACGCGGTCATTTTCAATCCACGTGTAAGGAGGAAAGTTGGGAACGTCATCGCCAAAATAGTGATCGAATCCGTGCGCAAGCGGTCCCGCGGGAATCGGCTTTGACCAGTCAAACGCATCCGCTGGCCATGTCTTTTTTTTCCCGACGGAGATCATTTTTGCATCGTGAATGCGAATGGCTGGCCAGTCCCAACCGAGGTGCCACTTGCCGATACAGGCAGTGTGGTAGCCTTTTGTCTTGAGCATCTCTGGCAGCGTCAGGCGCGGATCGTCGATCACCGAAGGCTCCCAAGAGTTCACAATGTTGTGAAACTTTCGCCAATGGTACCTGCCGGTCAGCAGTGCGTATCGCGATGGAGTACAGATACCTGAAGAACTGTGCGCGTCGGTGCAACGGAGCCCTTCGCGGGCCAACTGATCGAGGTTGGGCGTAGGGATTTTTGCATCCGAATTCTGAACTGCCAAATCGCCGAACCCCATGTCATCCGCGTAAATGATGACAATGTTCGGCAAGTTTTCCGCAGCACCGACGTTGGTCCAGCCAAGCAATATCAGAACGGACAGGAAGGTGTTTTTCATGGTGGTCTCAAAAGGACATTTAAGCCCGGATTATTCACCAGGCGTGGGCGTCAAAATCAGTTCCGACGGTGATCCGCGACTCAAATATGGCAACGCTCACCCGAATCGCACCGATGAGCCGACTGGCCGCCAGTTACGGGTACGAGCCACTGCCACTCTACCGAATCCAGTGACTCCACGAACGCCTAAAACCTTGAACTCGACCAGCAACCAACTTTGTTGCAGATATTCTCCGCGACGAGGACGACTTCCTCGGTCTTCGGTCTAAACGATTTCGCCGTTACGATCCGAGCAGTTTCAGGATTATTCGCTGTAAGGTTTGGTCGCTGGTTGAGGAGTAGCCGACGTTGATGAAACGGATCGTGCCTTCGCGGTCGATGATCGCCAGGTGGGGGATGCCGGTGACTTTGTATAGTTCGGATACTTCTCTTTTGTAGTCCATGGCGATGTTCAATGAACTCCAGTCGTTTGATTCGATGAATTTGGTGATCGTCGAAGCCGTCTCGCCTTGATTCACGGCTACGAAGGTGACGTCGCGCGGTGAAAATTGCTGAATTACATTCAAATATTTTGGAATGCCAAGAATGCTGGGCTTGGATGTCGATTCCCAGAAATTAACGATAACGATTTTTCCAGTATGATCGGACAAACGAAAACTCCGCGAGTCGGCAAGCATCGGCGCTTCGAAATTAGGCGCGGCTTGATTGAGTAACTCGTTGGCGTCGGCCGCGTATTCCTCTTCTTTGGACCAGCGAGGTTCGATGGCGGTGTTCACTCGCCAGTCGATGAACTGTTGCAAGGTACTGACGTTTTGGAATCGACTGTTAAACGCAATTTGCTCGATCGTCGCCGCATCGAGATTCAATTTGCCCAATACCGGTGAATCCAAAACCGCTTTTTCTTTGTCCAGCGATATGTATTTCCCCACCGCGATAAAGTCGTTCCCACAATCGACGCGCGCTATGATTTGGGATTGTTTGGCAGGATCAGGATCCGTCGATTCGGTTTGATTTTGGGTTGTATCTTTGGTGTCGGTGATGCTGGTGTCAATCGCGATCACTCCGACGATGTCTGTTTTTGGTATTCGCAGCGGTTCAAGCCGCGATTCAAATTCGATTTCTTTGGCGTCGATGGCAATCAGGTTGCCGCGAAGCAGATCGCCGTTTTTGCCGACGAGAACATGAGCAAAACCGACGTCCCTTGAAAAACGGGGTAGCGTTAGGGCGCGTTGAATTGTTTCGTTGGTCAGATTTCTTCTCCAGCGAAGACTGTTAGCGTTAAAGAAGATGCAGCGAAATTCCACCAGCGGTATACTGGTCGCGGATACTTTTTCGGATTGAAATCGAATTGCCGTTTCACTAGCTGAACCAACTGAACAGGGAATGATCGACCCATCTTTCAAAACCAGACGATCGGGTGATTCGGATTTGGCACTGCGAGAACCAGAACCGACTCGTTTAATTTTAATTTTTTTGTCGATGTTCAGCGTCACCGGTTCGATGAAGCCGAGAAATTTCCAGCGAACTGGATTTTCGGGTTCGCCCCAATAATACGAACCGGAAAAGGGTATCCCGCTGATGGCCAATCGAAACTGTCCGTCGCCGCGATCGGTCGTTTGAGCGGCGCTTGCGTCAGCGGCGCGGTCGATGTCCGAGTTCACAAAAACCTCTCGCGGTCGCTGGCCAGCCAACACGCCACTGGATTCAAATTGGTTTGTTGTAAAACTAAGTTCATCGACGTTTGCGCTGAGTTTGCTACAAGCGATTTTTTGACCGTTTCCCCAGAGGCAAGTGAACTTTGCGGCGGAATGGGGAGTGCTTTGGTTGGAACCTCGATTGCCGCCAAACCAGACGCGATCGAGTTTCGCTACCGGAACAGATTCCTTTTCGTCGTCAGCATTTTGGTAAGTCAATTTTCCGTCTTTGAGTTCGATCGCGTTTGCCACCAACGGTTTGTCAGTCGAATTCCAGACCAAATTGTTGGCGTCAGCCAGTTCGCTGGAAACGACTTGTGGCGGTTCAGAATCGATAACGATTTGATTGATATGCAGCGGGCTGCCTTCGTTTTGGAACGAAAGTCCCAACGACTTGTTCTGCTTCAGCCTGAATTTGACAACCGATTGGCCTAGTTCGTTTAGCATTTCGCATTGATCGTCGGCCCATGCGAGCGTAAGTCGGGCGAAACCGCTGGTGGGTTTGAATTCACCAAATAGGATGTCGTCACCCGCTTCGACGACCAAATCGCCGTTGCTGACACCGACCGAGGCAACGGCTTTGTCGTTTTTGTCGGAGAGCACGATTTGAAAGGCGGTTTTTCGGTTCACCCGAAAACCTATACTGCAATTTAGCTTGCCATCGAAGTTGTTGGGCAGCGTCAGTCGATTGTTTTCTTTGGCTCCCAATAAAATACGTCCGTTCGAATTCGGACGAAATTCGTTGCCAAGTGATTGCCAGTTGAGTGCTGAGTAGATTGTTTTGGTTTGGCCCGAATACCGTTTCGACATTTCCAATAGCTCGCTCGCTGGCACGACGACCCTTCCGATCGTCGAACTGTTGATTTTGCATTGAGAGCTGTCCAAAGAAACCAGTTCACCAACGAGGTGCAGGTCACCTTTGAGCCGAAACAGGTATTCGTTGGCGTTGGCATCACCGGTATCGTTTTCGTTTTCGTTTTTGACTTCCGAATGAAAACCGAAAGAGCTGACGAACTGCGGTTTTAACTGAACCTGTTCTGCAAACAAAGAAGACCCGAATTGCAATCCGTCTTGATCGAACGCCTGAATGTTGGCTGGAATCCAATCGCCGTTAGCCAGAGTGACATGGCCGGTGTTTCGTTGTTGGGCGGCAGTGTCACCGTGACACAGCTGCCAAATCGCCACCACACAGTTTAAGATTTTGTATCGCATCGTTTTCATCGTTGAAAATTCTATTCGAAGGTTGATTGATGCCAGTCCGTTTGTTCGATCATCGAGTCAGTATTTACGGCTGTCCGTTTCGCGAACTACCTTTACCGTTCGTAAATCGGCAGGAAACGGTAATTCAATGCCAATGACAGGCATGCCATGGATGTGCCGTAGACGATGCCGTGTTGGCTGTCGAAACTACCGTCAGATTTTTGTTGGCGGCGAAGGCGACGAATGGTGATTCGGTTCCAACGCTCCCACGCTTCGTAGTCCGTTTGAAATAACGCCTGAGCCATATAGTACATGTTGTAATACGGAAACGATCGGTCGGTTAAATCGACGTGCTGTTTGATTCGTTTGCTGGCAGATTCGAAGACCTCCCATTTTCGGTTTTGTGATATAGCCATCGTCAGAGCAGCGATCGCTGACAAACTGGAACCACCAGAAATCGAATTAACCGCAGTCGAATACGCCGTCGATCCACTTCTGCGGCTGGTCATTTGTTTGATGAAAAGAATCGCATTGTCGATGCTCGCATCGGGCACGGCGATTCCCGCGTTACGGGCCGCCAACAGCCCAACCAGCATCGCACCGCTGACCGACGTGTCAGAGTCTTTCGACGTCGGCCCGTATCGCCATGCTTTTGCCGGGTTTTGGTTCTGCGATTTGACGGCAAGGCTGACCGCTAATTTCAACGCCTCGCAAACGGTCCGTTTTCGGCTGGCATCGACACCCTCGACGCCTTCCCAAAGCAGCGAATCGTCGACTGCGCCGTAGGCTTCCGAGAGCGCCAACATCGCGAACCCGTGGTTGTACATCGTGTTTGGCAAAAAGCCTGTTTCGGGATTCTGCGTGGTAATGATATAGCGAAGCGCGGCTCTGATATTGGCCGCGTAGGGTCCAGCGTTAGGGTCTTCGCCGGTCGACAGCATCGCCATCATCGCCAGCCCGGCCACTCCGCAATTGGCGCGACCTTTGCCGTGCGAATCATAGCCGCCATCCCAAGTCCCTTTTTCGTTTTGAGAATCTGCCAGATATTTCAGCGCCTTGCCAGTGATCTGTTCCACATCAGCCGGCACGCCCACTCCAAACTGAAGCGAGTCGGGAACCACGTTTTGCGCTACGGCGATCGAGTTCGAAAACCCGCACACCGACACTACCCAAAACAAACAATTGGCGATCCGCATTCGCGACCGTGAATTACAAACTCGCATTACTTGGCCTCCAACCGAATGGATTCGCCATCGCGAATGACGGTGACACTGACACGACCGTCAGACTTACTTTTTAGAGCGTTCCTGATTTGGAACAACGTATCGACAGGTTTGTCGTTGACTTCGTCGATCCTGTCACCAGCCCTAATCCCCATCCGGTCCGCTTTGGAATGCTCATTGACGTTTTTGACAACCAGTAGCCCCGTCTCAAGCTGGACCCCTAAACTGGAATTGGAATCCGAAGCATCCCCTGGTTTGCCCAGCCCGAATGCACCCCGCAAGCCTTGAAACCGACCAGAACCTTTACCTCGATCTTTGAACAACTCCATTTGCTGCGGTGTTAAAATATCTTCGAGATCCTCAGCCGTGATTGATTTTGGTTGGTCGCCGCCCGCAACGATAACCATGCCATCGCCGCCACTCTGGCGCAATCGACTTACCAACCGGTCACCTTCGATACGATCGACGAGCGCCGAAATGGCTTCGATCTGATTTTGCCTGAGCCGCAGCTTTTCGACCAGTTGCCACACCCGATACTTGACCGCGACGTCGCGAACCTGTTTTGCTCGCAGTTGATCGTGTTGCTCCAAATCCGATTGTTGTTGTTTAGTCAGGATGGACTGTCGCGATTTTTTCCATGTCTTGTGGTTTAAGGCGGTGGAAACTGCGACGGGCAAAACGAGTTCTTTTAGTTTCTTTTCCATGGAATTTCGCTGATTTTCAGCGGACTCGGTATCCTCATCAGACAACGATTCTTTGGTCCGCAAAGCCTTTGCTTTGCCAAAGGGAGCCAGCAGCGGATTGTTGCGCTCTTCGAATACCTTTTTGGATACCACTTTCGCCGCCAGTCCAAATTGACGAGTTTGTTTTTCGTCGAGACTCAGAACACCTTGCATTTCTTCAATACGGAGCAGTAAAAAATTTTTCATTTGGTCCGGGGAACTGGCTGTCTCGGCGTCTCCACCAAACAGGCCGCCCATACCAGCACGTTGCACCTGAAACTGTCCCTGCATTTGAAATTGCTGCGCCAGCAAATCGCTGGCCAACAGTAAACATGAAACCAAGCCAATTGCGATTGCAAAGTAAAGCGTCTTAAAATTTATCATTTTGACTCCCCGTTCCTACTGATGTTCTTACGTAATAACCCAAGTCGATGTGTAAAACTGTCGATGCCATCGCGATAACGTTCAGGCACTTCGGCCACACTGGCAGAAGTACCCGCCCCGACATCACGCGGCTGAATTTGCGGCGCCAGCCCGCCCGGCTTCAACCGGCTCATTGGCGAAACGCTGTCGGCAAGGCTTTCAGAGCCGTCCAACCCAGAATTGTCTTCATCCGGATTCGAATTTGAAGGTCGCGGGGAGACTCTTCGCGACGCCAACAGTGCTTCGATCGCCGCCGATTCGGCCGCCACCACGGGGGCATCGGTTGTCGAATCGAACAACATACCCGAAGCCTCATCCATCGACTCAGCCGCTTTGCGAAGCTTGTCGATCGTTTCCCCAAAATCCTGTTCGCCGCCGGGCAGTTGCTTGACATCGTCAATCGTGTCCAGCGATCGTTCGAGGACTGCCATTTGATAAACCGTCAAACCATCGTTTCGCTGCTGCTGTTCGTCGCTGGACATCGCCTTGCGAGAAAGATTGAAACTGCGAGTTTCGTCTCGCAGATTCATTTCGTCTTCGGTCTGCCGTAGCACTTCCAGCACGATCGCCGGTGGCAAACTCTTTTGTTGGCCACCTTCTCCATCGCCATCGCCACCCCCGGGCCGGGCCGGGGGTACAAGTTCTTCGGCCCAGCGATCAAACGCATCCGCCCAAAACTCACTGCGATGCAAGGTGTCGCCCAGCCGGTTTTTCTGCAATCGCAGCGGCAGTTCCTCTAGCTTGACCAACATTTTCAACGAGTTCATTTCGTCAATGATCGACTGCCGCGAATCTTCGGGTTCGCGGGACTGATATGCTTCGAGGTCGGTTTTGAGTTTTCGCATGTCGCTGGAAACGTTTTGATGAGCATCAGAAAGGCTAGCCAAATCATCTGCAATTTCGGTTGCCGATTTGAAGGCCCCAAAGCGATCGCCAACCAGACGGTTCAACCGACCGGCGAGTTCCAATTGTGTTCTGGCAGCGGATTTGAAGCGTTTGACGAAAGTGCTGTTTTCAAATTCGCCCATTACTTCGTCCATCGCCTCGCGAACTTTCTCAAACTCCTCGAGCAATTTTTGTTGGTCTTCAACGACCCCGTCAAGACTCGGTTCCGGCGGCGCTTCATCAGGTTGTTCGTTCGCCAGTTGTTCTTCTTGCTGCTCTGGATCTAATTGTGGGTTGAGCAAATCGGTGGTGGGCAAGTCGAGGTTGCCGCCATCGTTATCAGATCCGTCGGCACTGTTTTCAGATCCAGCATTCGTATCTGAATCAGAGTCTTCTGAATCTTGCGGCAGCATGGAGCTTTCGACATCCCGAAGCTGCGGTTTGGATTCAGACGATTCCCCGTCGCCGCTATCAGGCTGCTGCTGCGGTTCTATGTCAAGTCGATCTTCGCCAACGGTTTTGGGCGAACTGCTGTCGGGTTCGGTCTCGCTGTCGGGATCATCGTGATCGTCGTCGTCTTGTTTGTTGGATTCGTTTTCGCCCGATTTTTTATCGCCCGACTTTTCTTCGCTCGGATTGTTTTTTTCAGATTCACTATCGCCAGATTGCTTATCGTTGGTGGTCTGCTTCGAGTTTTCAGAACTCTGTTGTGGCGATTCCGACGCCGATGCCGCCTTGTTTGCTTCGTTGACTCGGTCCAACTGATCAGCAATACCGGGGATGTCTTGACGAGCGATTTTGCGAAGCTGTTCCAACGACGCCGCCCATTTAGCCACCTGTTCGGCGCGCAAGTTATCATTGGCCAGCGCCTGTTCAATCAAGTCTTCGCCTTGATCGACCGCTCGGTCCAAACGCTGCGAGTTATCTTTTTCAGCCGCCGCCTGATTTTCCATTCGGCGAATGTTTTCCGGTTTCTGCAAAGCCTCGGGCGTCAACCGCCGCAGTTCAAGGTTCTCTTCGGCCAAGGCGACCTCACGTTCGTAAATCGCATCGGCTTTTGATTTCCACGCCTGCATTTTTTCGTTGATCCACGCCACATGATCTTCGTGAGACATGATTTGCAGCGTTTGCGGTCGCGAATAAACTCGACCGCGACCGGGTAGATAATCCTCCACGAATAGCCGCATGTTCAAAACTTGCGGCACCACGTTTTCCAAAGCAGGTGTGAAAATCCCTTTTTCGCCGACGGATCGCTGCTGTGGGTTTCCGGCGAACAACAGTTTTTCACCGCGAATCGGTTGGGCCGCATTTTTGGGTTGCCCGACCCACTCGATGCCAATTTTAAGAATGCCAAAATCGTCGCGGCCAGTGAAGTTAAATCGTATCGACTTGTCCAACAACAAAACGCGATCATCAAATTGCTCGAACACGATCGACGGAGCCTGGTCCTTGACGGCGTTGATTTCCAGTTCGATCGGTCGGCGAGGTTGGAGGCTGTAAATGTCGCGCCAGTTGACGGAATGCTCCGCATCGGCATCGACCCGGATCGGGCCGGTCGAAACGTATTGGCCGTCGATGTCGAGCGGTTGATCGTCGAGTGTCGCAGATTTTAATTCGCGATTGGCGTTTAGCACAAACGTCATCGAACTACCAACCACGGATCGAAATCGACGAGTCGACGATGTCTGTTCGAGCGGCTGAGAATATTGCAGATATTCGGGTAACGTTGTCCGGGCCGTGATCGTCGACAGTTCGGGACGCGTCATCGGTTTCAGTTTGACACTACAACTATCATCGCCGACGGTGACCCCGACTGTCGAGGAATCGGTTTGAGCTGGTAACGAAAAATGGTACGCATCGTTTTCATTGTCGGCCACGATCGTTGCCGGACCAATTTTTGCGATACCTGTTGTTGGTTTCCATTGGCTGGTCTGATCCAAACCCACCACCAACGGAAATGACTCGCCGTAAGGCACGATTTGTTCGCCGGACAGCGGTGTCAGTTTCGCAAACGTGAATCGAGGAGTGCTGGTCCAAGGATTCAGGAACCGCAGCCACGAATTTCCAGCGGCAGACGGCACCACCAACATCAGCGCCGCCATCACCCCCGCAGCGGCGCCCGCCAAGATGACTCGTTTTTTCGCTTTGCCTGCTGGAGCGGCTTGATCGAGATCGTGTTTGTCGACGCGATCACAAGTTTGTTCGGTGGCCGCAGCGACCAGACGCGGGCTGGCACCATATCCGGTCTGATGGCTGTTCATTTCGATCACGCTCAAAATTTCGTCACCCAGCACCGGAAACGTTTTTCGCAAATACTTCGCGACTTGCTTTAACTGGCGGGTATTCCAAAACCATCTCCGTAGTGCGATCGGCAGCAGGACCGAAAAACCGACCGTACCGACCAGCAGGATCGCGGCCCGCACCCAAGGCGAAAGCGCGGTGAAACGTTCGATGGTAAAGACCAGAAAATAAGCGATCAGAAAACCGGTCAGAGCCGCAAAGGCAACCTCGATCAGTTTGACGATCCGCAAGCGATGACGGAAGGCACGTAGCTGTCCGTCGAGCGACGGCGGCAGTTGTTTGTTTTGCAATTGGTCGTTCAGCGATTGGTTGAGCGGGTCTTTCATTTTTCGTCTCCGTTGGAAACTTTTTCGCTGGGCGGATTCGAAACCGTTTCGCGATGTTGTTGGATATTGCTGGTGACAAAATCAGCGACCAGTGGTGCCGGAATGGCGTAACTTCGGATGCGACCGGCGCGGGCGATGTTGACGCCTAGCACGCGACCCTGCAAATCAACCAGAACGCTACCGCAATGTTTGGGACTGATCGCACAGTCATGCTGGATGCCACTGGCAAAGTCCCATCGTCGCCGGTTCATCGACGTCGACATGCTGTCGGTGCCTTGCTCTCTGGAACCCGGCATCGCAACGACTTTGGATTTGTCGCCCAGCGGCGTCGGCAGTGTCAACCAATTGTCACCACGGCGAATATTCAGCTTCACTTTCTCGTCCGGCAAACGGGACTCGATGGCTTGGATCAGGTCTTCGGCTGTTTCGATAAGGTCGTTTTCTACCGATTCGACGATGTCTCCCACTTTCAAGCCGGCGCGTTCAGCGGGCCCTTTGGGTTGAACCGCTTTCAGGCGGGCTCCGACGTTACCTTCCACGGTTTCAGGATCCGCGCCGAGGTAGGCCGAAGTGTTACCATTGAGCGGTCGAGCCGGGACGCTGACGACGCCGAACCCGACCGGCGTCTGGTTGTGATCGCCAATCGCACAGCATATCGTGCCTTTGCCGGGCCCGTCGATCGTCGATTCCTGCGGGTCACGATCGCCGACGGAAAATTCGATCGGGATCAGAGGTTCGACAAGTGAATCAATTTTGGCTCGCAGCAGCACGAGATCAAGATCTTGCTCAATGGCGATGATTTCGGCGGTTTGTCGGTTCTCAGGGCCAAGTTGAATCACGGCGTTACGCCCTTCGATTTCACTGGCCTTACTCACAAAGTATCCGTCGGCATGGACGCAGACGGCCATCGCTGAATGCCGACCGCTGACAAAGATCGGGAACGTGGCGCGGCTGAACTTTGCTATCGGTTGGGCAAAAGCAGTTTTGAATTGCATGCCCCATTCATCTATCTTGCGTCCTCCCACGACACCAAGTTTGTCAACGCGTTTGCCAAGTTGGTCGCGAAGCCTGCGAAGTTCGTCTCTGTCGATTTTCAGCCGACCACTGTTTTGCCGATAACGATCCAATAAATTTTGCAGTTCCGATTTTGGTTTGTCGTCGGGGTCGTCGTCCTGTTGTCGGTAGTGGACCAAACGCGTTTCGGCGTCGCTGGTTGTTTGCAGGGACGACTGTGTTTTCTCCAACGCCGAATCCTGTTTTTGTTCTTCTTCTTTCTGCTTGCCGCTGTGTGAATTTTCAGCTCGCCGCTGCCGCTCCTTCTTCATCTCCGGTCGAGTCATTAACGTGACATCCAGAACCGTTTCCTTTTCGCCACGCTGCACCGTCAGTTGAAATGCCAAACCAAATTTTCTATCGAGAATCGAATCGAGTAATTCCGATGCCGTACCCGGGTTTGCTTTGTTAACGGAAACGATTCTGTCGCCCGCCTGCAGCCCCGACCAATCGGCTGGTGAATTGGGAACGACGCTTTGGACGCGGATTGATTCATCGCCGCTTGACTCGATCAAAGACGCACCAAAGACCACCGCGTCCGGCGCATTTTCTGGCGCAAAGAGCGTTTTTCCGCGTCTTTCGCCTGCCAACAGAGAATCCCAAGTCGCCAAAAATATGTCGATCCCAACGTCATTATTGACCGACAAATCACCCGATATGTTGGAGTGAATCCCGATCACTTCGCCAGCCATATTGAAACTTGGCCCGCCCGAGTCGCCACCAATCAGCGGTGCATCGCAAGCGTACAAGTCATCGTTGAAAGAACAAATGTGACCAATTCGCAGTGGAATACCACGTTGTTCATCGAACCCACCGGGATGCCCAGTCGCCAAAACCGTTTGACCAAGTTTCAATGAACCCGCCGCAGCGACGTCCACGAATTCGTAGGGTCCGTCTTCGATAATTTGTGCCATCGCAGCGTCCGCCGGATTGTAGATCCCAAGAATTTTGCAAGTGCGAGTCCGTCCGTCGATGAAGCGAACCTTCATCCCCTCCGGCGGTGCTTTATCGACAACATGAGCGGCGGTCAAAATCAAACCTTCTTTATTGACGATCACACCCGAACCGCTTCCGCCGCCACCTTCTAGGCAAACGGTAACGGCTTCGAACTTGGGCAGCAGCGACTTGATGGTTTTTTGTCGCTCCAGCAAATCCTTGACCGCCGATTGTGAGTCGGGCGCCGATGGAGCCGGATCGTCCGATTGAGCCAAAACGTGGGCCGAAGCCGCGTAGCCAATTAAACAGGACATTAACAACACCTGCACGAAACGGCGCACACGATCGCGTCCCACGTTACCAATCCTGTTCGTCATTAAGTTGTGCATTAAATCAGCCCTTGGGATTTTCGAATCGTCCAAAAACAACCGAGCAACGCGATCAAGAGCAACCCCCACAGCGGATGACTCCAGATTTGGTAATGTTGTTTGATCGCTTCCGGCGGAGGCATTTTGGCAATCGCGTCGATTACCGAATCGAGGTTGTCATCTTTGACGTTGATCGCATACCCGCCGGTGATCGACGCCACCTCCTGCATCACGTCCAGTCGAGCCGCTTTGCCGATTTTTTCGCGAGGCACACCACGAACGTTCAATTCGGTTTCTAGTTGAGCGGCTGTTTCGCGGCAGCGTGTGACCAGCTTCAGCACTCCGCCTTCTTCGGCAACGAACGAACTCCTGAACAAGCCCCACGAAGCTTCCGAGTCGCTGGTCAGGTTCAACGTTTTGACTTTGCCCGACGGCATCGCGACCTGTGTCGTGATCGTACCCTGTTGCAGTGGTTCACCATCGTTGCCCATCGCATTGACCAGCACATTAACCGTGTCGCCCGTCCTTGGCCGGTCGGGCGTGAAGATCAAACGCATCGTATCGCCGGCAGCCATCGTTCGTTGATACGCCATCCAGCGAACCATCTGAGACCAGAATCGATAGTGATACAAGTCTTCGACTCCCTTTCGCCATCGCCAAGCCGAGTCGGAACCGACGAACAAAACTTTCCCTGTCCCATACGAGCGAGTCACAATCATCGGCAGCCGACCAAAGCGATTGGTTTTGGACGCATGAACGGCCAGCACATTCGTGTTCGGTTTGGCTCGCACGACCGCCGCATGCCAAAAGAACCCGGGCAGCGCACTCCAGACTTTTCCGTTGGTTTCGGTATCGGTTTCCAGTCGCGTCAGCAGACTTTCACTTCCCGATTCGGTCAAACGAAACCCAGCGGCGGTGGCCGACCGGATGCCGCGAGCCTGTTGGTCATCCATTTCAACGGGCAACAGCTCGTCCAGCTTTGTTGTTTGCAGCGACGACTGCAACCCGCGAAAACCGGGCAAGAAAATCAAACCCGCCGCTTGGTTTCGCACCAGCGCCGTCAACTGATCGCAATTTTCTTCAGTCAACTGGCCGTCGCCGATTCCGACGTCGCCGATAAAGACAACGTCGTATTTGCTGAGTTCTTCGGTTGTTGGAAACGCATCGAGATAACCCGGTCCGTCGCCAGTTTCCGCAACGTCCGGATGCAACAGCAACGTGTTGACTTGCACGCCCGGGTCACGCATCAACGCGTTACGGGTGTAGCGGTATTCCCAACGCGGATACGAATCGACCATCAGAACTCGCAGCGATTCGTAGCGGACACTGATCGGCAACGTTTGCGCGTTGTTGGTAAAGACCTGTTCGTCGGGATGCTGGGGGATTTCGATCGAGATTTGATACGAACCGATTTTTGACGGTCGCCATGAAACAACCGAGTCGACCGAACCACCCGCCGGGACTTGCAGGGAAACCGTTCGAGTATCTCCGCCGGGCAAGTTAACTTTGACATCGACATCCGCCGCGGTGTTGAGCGTGCTGGTGACGCTGAAGGGGACGCGAAGCGGTTTGCCCACGACAGCAAAGGTCGGCAAATCAAAATTGGTCAGTGCAAGGTCAGGCAGCGCCGTCGGGCTTCCGGCTCCAATGGTGTGGACCGGGATGCCCAGTTGACGCAGCTTTCGCGCCGCTCGCGAAGGTGGCTTGCCGATGTTCCAATCGCCGTCGGACACGAGCACCACCGCCCGGACGTCACCCGGGTTGGCTGCCACGTCGTAGAGCGCGTCGTGAATGTTGGTGGCCGAACGATTCTGCGGCTGGTTTTCTTTTTCTCCGCCTTCTTCGTTTTCAGAACCCGTTTCGGCGGCGACCGATTCGTCATCGACTGTGGCTTTACCGGCGGCAAACGATTCCATTTCGACGGAGTGGTTGGGGCCGACCGCCAGCCAATTTTCGGCGACCGTCAACGGTTCGATTGCTGCTTCGCGGCTTTCCAATGAGCCGGCAGTGCCGACGTCTTCGGTGGTCATGCTACTGGATTGGTCGATCAATACCCGGACGACCGAATCACCCTCCGGTTCGATTTGCCTGACAAAGGTCGGTTGGAACAGCGTCAACGCCGCCAAACCCACCAGCAAAAAACGAAACGATTCCAGCAACAAAGTCTTACGCCGGAAACCCGATCGTCGACACGACTGCCAACAAATGCAAGCGGTCGTCACAATGGCGATCACCAGCAACAGTACATTGGTAACACTAAAATCAAAAGTCATACGATGGCCCTCGATTCCAGTACCGATGGTTTCTTTTTGGCCGGCAATGAGAACCAACCTTCGGCGATCAAAGCCATGATCATCCCGATCACGAACAGCTTCCAGAGTTCATTGGTCAGTCCGGACAACGAGTCGGCGGAAGTTTGAATCAAATTAAAAGCATCATTGCCGAGGACTTCCGCGACGGCGGTTTCGTCGATCGAATTCGTGGTGTCTTCGCTGACCGGGCGATTGATCGCGATCACTTGATTGTCGGATTGGTACGCACCCGCAAAAAAAGCACGTTGGTCTTCGGCGACCAGATTGACGTTGAGGCCCAGCGGTTGCCACCGTTCGGTGTCGGCCAGCGAAACGTCGCCAGTTTCTAGTTGCTTGTTGGCAGCCAGCGACGCGGCACCTTGTTCGATCGCTCGGTGCATCATCACGTACAACACGATCCCATCGTCGGTGAAAGTCGAGGTTGCTTCGTCGGGTGTCGTGGCCAGAAAATACGCTCCGCCCGATTCCGTGATCGCGCGAACCAGCAGCGGCTGACCGTCGGCAAAAGTCGCCAGCGTCGCGGCCGAGTCGGATCGAATGTCGCAGCGACGGTCGCAGGCGATGGAACCCAGCGGCAAAACGCGGCCCGATTCGTCGGTCGCCAGCAAATCGTCTTCGGTCCGCCACTGGGCAACCTGAAACGCGGTGCTTTCGGCGCTGTTTTGGCCTCTGCCTTCGCTGTTGTTCAAACGGGCATTTAATATAGGGGTCGTCCGATCGTTGGGTTTGTTTTCAGCACCGATAGCAACCGATTTGGCTTCCCACTCTCCCCACCGCACGCCCAGCAGCTCGGGCTGCGCCCCTGCCGCTTCGACGGGCAAGAAAACAACGTTGCCACCAGCGGCAATAAACGTCTGCAGTCGATCGGCGACGTCACCGCTTGGCAGTGGGGCATGCCACACCAGCAGTGCCGTTTTCTCCCAGTCGATTTCCGCGTACCCATCGGCTGGCAAGACGGTGCAACTAAATTTCTGCTGGGAATCAAAAGGCGTCGAACAAACCAGATTCATCAGCTCGGAGATTTCCGGATCATCCGAAACAACCACCGTGCTGCGAGCTGGCTGCGGAGCAAAAGAAAAAAAGTACTGATTGTCTCGTTCGTTGCTGTCGTGCGGCAACCGGACCACGCCGCCACCAACAAACGCCTCACTGGCTTGCTGCGGCGGCAATTCGATTTTCAACTGTTGATAGCGGTAGTCACCGGCGACCATTTCGATTTCGACGTCGTGTGAAGTCCCCGCCAATTCGATTTGAACCGGCACGGTGCGTTGTTCAATCGGGCCGCTGGTTTGTTGCACCGAAAAATCGAGACTGACAAAATGTCGATCGCCGCTGCGAGTCAGTTTGACGTTGGACGTGGAGATCGCAAGGTTGAATTCGTCGAGAGCCTCGGGCGTGAGAATGTGCAATTTCACTTCGGGTGACTGCTGCAACTGCTCGCGAATACGACTCCAACGACCACTGTCCAACCGCCAATCGCTGGCTTGATGGTCGGTGCAAACCCAGATGTCGGCCGGCCCCACCGCCTGCTGCGAAACATGCTTGAGCGTCCGTTCGATCAATTCAGGAATGTTTGACTGTGTATCGGTGGTTACGGTTTCTAACATTTCCAGCAAGTTCGTTCGCCCGACGACAACCGGTTCGTCGGTCAGCGAGTGAAACAGTATTTGCTGGCCACCGACGTTTTGCAGGTGATCCTGTAATTGGTTGAGCGCGGATTCTCGCCAAGTCAAACCGCTGGAGGAATTTCGAATCGCCATGCTGGGCGAGCGATCCATCACGATCATTTGTGTCCGTTGCGAGCCAAGGAATCCCAACCCCGGAATGCGACTGGCCAGCGGTCGGGCGATGGCGAAAATCAATGCCGCGATGGCCAGCGACCTCAGTGCCAGTACGACCCAGTGCCGAACGTTGGCCATGCCGCGACCCATATTGGTCGCCTGCAAAACGAACTGGCGCGCCGCCCATGGTGCGGTTTTGTGACGTCGCTGATTGAGCAGATGGATCAGAATCGGCAATCCGATCAACGGCATTGCCAACAACAGCAACGGTTGTAAAAACGACATTTCAGGATCGCCTCAACAGAAACTGCGCTAAAACTTCTTCGTAAGTCCGATCCATCCGAATTCGGTGGTAATCAATATTGGAACGGTTGGCCAGTTCGGTAATGCTGTCCAGATATTCGAGCACCACTTGCCGGTAACTTTCGGACATCATCGCCGGATCGGCCAACAGCGGCGAACCCCCTTCAAGGTCCAGCAGTTTGACCGGGCTGTCGAAATCGAATTCCAATTCCGACGGCTCAAGTAGATGAAAGACCGCCACGTCGTGACGCCGCCACCGCAAATGTTCAATCGCCGGTTTCAGTTCCCGTAGATCCATAAACAGATCGGACAAAACAACCACCATACTTCGCCTTGGCAGCCGATCGGCGACATGATGCAGTGCCGTCGACAGATCCGCGTCCTCGTCGGCGTTGACTTGTTCCAGTTGTTCAAGGATATGACCAAGGTGTCGGGCACCGCGCCGAGGCGGAACGTCGACCGGCTGGTTTTTGTGGATCGTCGATAGGCCAACCGATTCACCTTGCTCGCTGGCCAGCCACGCCAGCGCGGCGGCGATGCGTTTTGAAAAATCCAACCGTGTAGCGACCGAGCCTTGTGGGTTGCGCAGTCCGTAGTTCATCGATCCACTGGCGTCCAAAACGATCGACATTCGCAGGTTCGTGTCGGCTTCGAATTCTTTGATGAAATAACGATCGCTTCGAGCCCACGCCCGCCAGTCCAACCGCCGCGTATCATCGCCGGGGACATAGTTTCGATACTCGGAAAATTCGAGGCTCGACCCGCGCACCGGGCTGCGATGCCGACCGCTGACATCGCCCAGCATCGGCTGGCGGGAGTTCAACGCCAGCGGTGCTAGGCGGCTCATGATATCGGGATCGAGAATTTTTGACATGTTGGAGTTTCGGAGAATGTGGAGTCGGAAGAACCGGGATTCGTCTAAGCTTGAATTTCCTCGATCAACCGGCGGATGATGTCGTGGCTGGAAACGCCTTCGCTTTGCGCGTTGAACGTTGTCATAATCCGATGCGATAGAACCGGAACCGCGACTTCCACAATGTCCTCCATGCGAACCATATAGCTACCATGCAAAGCGGCTCGCGATTTCGCACCGAGTATCAGATACTGAGCCGCTCGCGGCCCGGCTCCCCACGAAACAAGCGGTTGCAACCAATCGGGCGCACCACTGCCGGGTTCTTTTGAACGAGTCTTCCGCGTCAAATCAACAGCCAGTTCGACCAGATGCCGAGGCACCGGCATGCGTCGCACGAGACTTTGAAACTTGATCACTTCTTCGACCGTAATGACCGATGACAGAGTCGGTTGTTCTTCGGTCGTGGTTCGCAGGGCGATATCGACTTCTTCGTCACGCGACGGGTAGCCAACGTCGATCAAAAACATAAACCGATCCAGTTGAGCCTCGGGTAGTGGGTACGTCCCCTCTTGTTCGACCGGGTTTTGCGTGGCCAGCACAAAGAACGGAGCGGGCAAATCGAGCGACTTGCCGACGACGGTGACTCGTTGTTCCTGCATCGCTTCGAGCATTGCTGCTTGGGTCTTTGCCGGAGCACGATTGATCTCGTCCGCCAGAACGACGTTGGCAAACACTGGCCCTTTGACGAACTGGAACTCGCGGCGACCGTCATCGGTTTGCTGAATAATTTCGGTGCCGGTGATATCCATCGGCATCAGATCCGGCGTAAACTGAATCCGGCTGAAGTCCAGATTCAGCGTCTCGGCCAAACGGCTAATCAACAGCGTTTTCGCCAACCCGGGAACGCCCTCCAGCAATGCATGCCCCCGCGCGAACAGACAAATGGCAATTCGCTCAATGACTTCGTTCTGGCCGACGATAACTTTGGCCAGTTCGGTTTTCAGTCGGGCGTAGGATTTTTGCAATTCCTGAACAATCTCGACATCGTCATTGCTCAAATCTTGCGTCGCGGTAGCTTCGGTCGACATTCGTTGATACTCCGGGTGTGGGTCTGAGTTCCAAGTTTAGTGTAGGGCGAGTGTTTACGTACCGTGGCGGAAAACAACAGTGTCTTTTCACTTAAGCAACTTTTTCGCTTCTTCGGCAAACGCCTTGGCAGCTTTACTTTCGTCGCCGACTGTGAATTCGACGACAACTTTGCGACCGGGCTTGTCACTTTTTTTCATGTCACTGGGTTGGAATTGAAATGCACCACCGCCACCAGCACCCATCATCGCGCTGTCGAAAAGTCCAGCCATAGGATCATTGTACTGAATCTCCAAGGTCAGCGATTTCAGATTACCATCAGCGTTTGCATTTACAACTAAAACACCCTCCAAAACGGCTTCTGAAAGCATCGCGGCCTGTGCAGCCATGCCACCCATTTGGTCATTTCCACCAATTTTTTTCTTGAAGTATTTGTCGCTGAGGGTTACTCGGTATTGATTTTCGCCGTTTACCTGTTTGTTACGGACTCGTTTTGCTCGTTTGACTTCATCAGCCAGCAACTTGAGGTCTATCGATTTGGCAAGGATGTCCATCATGTCTTCAGCGTCTACTGGTGAATCCGAATAAGTCTGTCGGACAAGATCCTTGGAACCCCCTCGGTAAAGCTGAATCTGCGGAAGGCCACCACTGGACACAGCAGCGATCGCGCCGCCGCTGGAATGCACATCGACTTCACCCGTAAAAAATACAGATTCCAAACCGGAGCCACCCATGACGTCGATTTTCACTTGGACTCCCATCCCTCCTTTCGCGGATTCAGGTTTCTTTTCCGAGATCTTTGCCTTGCCGTTCAAGGCATCCCCTTGTGCTTTTTGCAGCACTTCGAGCAGACCTTTGGAGTCTTGAGCAGAAGCAGCGGATCCGAGAACAACGATGGCAGCGATGATCAACGGGAGGTATTTGGTTTTCATGGTATTTCGTGCTTTCATGAAGAAGGTAGATATGTGGTGGACTGGACCAACAACGAGTAGTCTGACTTACTTTCTCATGCGGATTGTCGTGCCACGTTCCATCAGGCAATTCTCTTTTTTCCGAGCAGCACAAAAATAAATCCGCAAGTCGGTAACTTACCTGCGTCCCAGTTCCCTAATTGTGTTTCGAGCAGTTTCCCGCACATCGGGAACCGGATCCCGGATTATTCACGACGACGGGCGTTGATTCTACATCTGGCAACAGAAGCAAGGGAAACGCTGAACTTCAACAAGAAATGTGAATCATCCGGTAGATGAAAACCACAGTGATCGTTTCATCGCATCAGAGTCGCGGATCACTGTCGGAACTTACTCTGACGCCCACGCCTCGTGAATAATCCAGGTTTGAATTTGGCGGCGGACATACAGCGTCGAAGGGCATCAGCCATTTCACCTGATTCTTCATCGAACAGAAAAAAGCCAAAACCTTTGGTGGCCGGGTTCTCTTTTTTGAGTTGAGCCGTCAATCGCTTCGCCACGCGAATCAGGGTATCCATCCACTGACTGTGAAGCCGCTGCCAATGCGCGCTGTTTCCAGAACTGGCAAATTCAATGAACTGATCGTGCAGATCGACAAGTTCACCGCTGCCATAGTCAAGGTCATCCCAATACCAATCGGGTTCAGTAATCGGCCAGCGGTGTTTGGCTGCCGGCTTAATTCAGCGACCCAATGGTCACTCTGTCGGGCGTCTATTCCCAAAAGAGCCAAAAAGAGAAACCGCAGAGAACGTACTGTTCCCTGCGGCTTTTGAGCGACGCAGACGGGACTCGAACCCGCAACCTCCGGATCGACAGTCCGGGACTCTAACCAATTGAGCTACTGCGCCAGTCTATTTGCTGGACAAGCAAACCCGCTGGGGGTTCGTTTGATGCGTCGCATATTCTGGCGAGTGAACAAGCCAATTGCAACCGCAAAATCAGTCTTCGGTGTTTTCATGGTCGATTCTGGAGCAAATCCAGAAAAGTCATATCATGCCAGCCAGATTCCTGGTCTCAAACCGGAATTATTCACGACAACGGCGTCTATTGGTGTCGATTCACGCTCCGCCAACGTCAAAACCGGATCAGCCACAGGAGATCACTGGCTGACGGTCAGCCATTCCCACGCTTGGTGAATAATCCGGGATCGAACCTATTTCCGCTTGCGAAAACTCTTGTCTTTGGAGAACTTTCGCTTACCGGGTTTTCCCTTGCGAAAGTCCCTTTTTCCACGGCGATCACCTGAATAGCCGCCTCCGGACCTAGGGCCGCCGCGTCCGCGGAAGCCGCCTCGCTCTTCGACCTGATCGGCCTGGGTGGCCTTGCGGATCATCAGCGGTTGTCCTGAAACACGGGTCGAGGAAAGCAGTTCCTTGACATCCTCAGGCATCCCTTCGGGCAGGTCCACGGTGCTGTGCGAATCATAGATCTGGATCGCTCCGATTTGCTGGCCTTCGATCCCGGCCTCGTTGGTGATTGCGCCCACAATGTTGCCGGGCTTGACCGAGTGCCGACGGCCGACTTCGATCCGGAAGCGTTCCATCCCCTGGTCGGGACCTTCACTGCCGCGACGCTCACGGCCACGCTTGCCGCCGCGTTCGAAACGATCGGATCGGTCAGAACGGTTCCGTTCACGTTCGGAAATCCGCTTGGGGCGATCCACCGAAAAGAATTCGTTGCCACGCTGGCCAAGATGCGCCAAAGCCGCTGCAATCGACAACATCGATTCGCCCGATTCGTTGGCGTGGTCGGTGATCAGCTTTTGAAAGCGGGCCAAATCTTCTTTGGCGATCGTGCTGGAGATCGAGGCACAAAGTTTTTCAACACGCATCCTGTTGAGCGATTTTGCGGAAGGCCGGTCCACGACTTCGATGGCCTTTCCGGTCGCCCGTTCGACCATCCGCAGTTTGCCGCGTTGCGAATGAGTCAGGAAAAGAATTGCTTCGCCCTTGGACCCTGCCCTGCCGGTTCTGCCGATGCGGTGAATGTAGGATTCACTGTTTTCGGGAAAGTCATAATTGAACACGTGACTGATGCGAGCCACATCCAGCCCACGGGCGGCAACATCGGTTGCGACAACGATGTTGAGCCTGCCGGCTTTGAGGCGGGCGATCGTTTTCTCGCGAGCTTTCTGCGGCATGTCACCGTTAAGCGCCGCCACGCTCAGACCGGCCCGGTTAAGTTCATCGGCAACAAAGACGGTCGATTCACGGGTCCGGGTAAAGATCAGCACGCCGTCGATCGTTTCGACTTCCAGCATCTGCACCAGCAAGTCCATCTTGTCACGATTGGACACCAGCATGGCACGCTGGCGAATCGAATCGGCGGTAACGTTCTTCTTCTGAATCTTGACCTTGATCGGATTTTTCAGGTAACGCTTGGCGATCTTTTGGATCTCGTTATTGAAAGTCGCGGAGAACAATGTGATCTGACGCTCTTCTGAAATCTGATCCAGCACAAAGCGGACGTCTTCGAGGAAGCCCATGTTGAGCATCTCGTCGGCTTCATCGAGCACCAGGGTGGTGACTTTGGACAGATCCAGTGTGCCTCGTTTGACGTGGTCGATCACACGGCCGGGAGTTCCGACGACGACCTGTACGCCTTTGCGAAGTCTGCGGAACTGAATTTCGTAGTCCTGCCCACCGTAGATCGCGGCGACCTCGAATCTGGGGGTCTTTGAACCATAAGTTTCAAATGCTCTGGCGACCTGAATCGCCAGTTCGCGGGTCGGGGCGAGGACAAGGACGCTTGGCGTGGGTCGTTTTTGCGATGTGTCGATTTGGGAAAGGATCGGCAGGGCGAAAGCAGCGGTCTTGCCGGAACCGGTTTGCGATTGGGCCAGCACGTCGCGGCCTTCGAGCATGTAAGGAATGATCTTTTCCTGAACCGGTGTCGGGTGTTGGTAGCCGGTTGCTTCGATGGCTTTGAGGACGTTTTCGCCCAAAGGCAAATCGGAAAACCGAGTTTTCTCCTGCTCGCGCTGCTGCGCCGCCTGGTCCGTTTCGGCAATCAGTTTCTTTTTGTTGGGCAGGTCGTCATCTGCGGGGGCCGGTTCGACGTTGCTCTGAGTGCCAATCTGGTGATGCGGCTTGTCGCCCGGTTGCGGTTCGGCTTTCGGTTGCGGTTCGGCTTTCGGTTGCGGTTTGACAGCGGCTACGGGTTCGACCGCCGGGACGGGCTCAATGGCGGGGACAGGCTCGACGGCAGCAACCGGTTCAACAACAGTGGTTGGCTCGACAACGGGTGTCGGTTCCGCTACCGCCACCGGCTCAGCGGCGGGTTTGGCGGGTTTGGCGGGTTTGACCTCTGCTTTAGCCGTCGGTTCGACCACAGGTTCCGACTCAACCCGGGGCTGAGCCTCGACTTTTGGCCGGGTTTCGACTTGTGGTTTTTGCTCAACTTCGGTTGTGGTTTCCTGAGCGTCGTCGGCCGAGCTATCGATGATGACCACTTTGGGAGCGGCACGAAAAGTGGGTCGATCTTCTGATGAAGACATACGTAATTCCAGTCTTGAGTTAGAGGTAGATGCGCACAATGGCTCTGTGACAAAGCAGAAATCGGCATCGCAAAATCTGGCGACGCCGCTTCAAGCACACGCAAAGTCCGCGAGACGCGGATAGAAGACTGGTCGCTGTGGGAAAAGTTCCCTCGGGGGGCATCTTAGGCACGAAGCACGAAAAAGGACAGAGAAAAAGCAAGTCGATTCAGCGGATGTGGAAGTTGTTCGTCTGTGCCGAAAGTCCGGGTTGCCGTTTCCCGACAGGCCAATCCGGGACAGGGAGCGGGAGCGTCCCGCAAACGGTTGCCGTTGGGTCCAAGAGCCACCTTCGAGGTTCGCCAGTGGGGTTTTCGGCAGCAACTGGCGAGGAGGTTGGCAAGAGCCCCGGCGGCGGCCCGGCGGCAAAACAAACGCGTGGACTTGTTTGTAGCGGGGAATCGCCAGGGCTGTGACGCTCCGCTGGCACGCTGATGGGCTGAGTAATCCGGGGTAATGGGCTTTAGTTTGGTCTCGAGCCGGCATTTCGAGGTTTGCCGAAAGTGGGACCGTGGCGATACCCACCCGGGGCCTGATGCGCCTCACGGCCAGCGGCTAACTTTTTGGTTGGGCGAATCGGCTGCGCGGATGCTTATGGAGCAAATTTCTTGACGATCACCGATGCATTGTGGCCGCCGAACCCAAAGCTGTTGCTCATCGCGTACTCGATCTCGCGCTTGGCGGGCTGGAGTGGCGTGTAGTCTAGGTCACAGTCAGGGTCCGGATCGGTGAGGTTCGCCGTCGGAGGGACCACGCTTTCATTGATGGCTTTGATGCACAGAATCAGCTCAATGCCACCGCTGGCACCGAGCGAATGACCCAACTGGCTCTTGGTGCTGCTGATCGCGACGGATTTCGCGTGCTCGCCAAAGACACTTTTAATCGCCCGAGTTTCGGCTTTGTCCCCCAGAGGGGTGCTGGTGCCGTGAGCGTTGATATAGTCGATTTGCCCGGGGGCGATTCCGGCATCATCCAGCGCCGCCTGCATCGCCGCGGCAGCACCGCGGCCTTCGGCGTCGGGAGACGTAATGTGCCCAGCGTCGCAGGTCGTCCCAAAACCCACCACTTCGGCAAGGATTTCGGCACCACGTTGTTGGGCTTTCTCCATCTCTTCAAAGACCACGATTCCGGCACCTTCGGAAAACACAAACCCGTCACGATTGGCATCGAAAGGTCGGCTGGCCTTTTCCGGTTCATCATTGCGAGTCGAAAGAGCTTTCATATTCGCAAAGGCCGCCAAAGCCATCCGCGTCATGGCCGCTTCGGATCCACCGGTGATCAACTGATCGCAGACGTTGTCCCGAATCAGGTAAATCGAGTTGCCAATCGCATTGCCGGCGCTGGCACAGGCGGTGGCGACACTGTAGTTGGGGCCGTGCAAGCCATATTCGATCGCGAGGTTCCCGCCGCCGGCGTTGAGCATTAGTTTGGGAATCGTCAAAGGCGAAACACGACCGGGCCCTTTGAGAATCAGGCGGCTCATCTGGTCATAGATGGTCACCATCCCGCCGATACCCGAACCCAGCACAACGCCGAACCGGCTTGAAGCCCCCGGTTTCTCAAACGCAATCCTGCCATTCTCATCCAGCTTCCAACCCGACATTCGGATCGCTTCGCGGGCGGCAACGAGCGCGAACTGGGTGTAACGGTCGATCCGCCTCGCTGCCGCGGGTGTGTCGCCGTAAGACCAATCATGGACGTCGCCGCCAATTTTGACTTTGATGTCCGAGGTGTCAAACAGCTTGATCGAATGGATGCCGCTATCGCATTTCAGAACTCGCTGCCAGCACTCCTCGACCGAACAACCCAGCGGAGAAATAATCCCGCTTCCTGTAACAACAATTCGCCTGGTCATGGAATGGTCCGGTGGTAATTGGGCAGATCGTGGCGAGGCTCTGCGTCCTGGTCTGTCGTGAGATGCCCTGGGACGAGGGACAAGAATTGATGGGAGAAGTCAATCAAAACAAAACCGCCTGCCCAAATAGTTTTCAAGCAGGCGGTATTGAATTTGACTCAAACCACTACGAGGCAGCGCCTGTGCCTTTTTCGATGTGGTTAATCGCTTCGCCAACAGTCTGAATCTTTTCAGCTGCATCATCCGCGATACTGATGTCGAACTCTTCTTCGAGCTCCATTACCAGCTCAACGGTATCCAGAGAATCTGCTCCGAGATCGTTCACGAAGTTGGACTCTTTTTTGATTTTTTCTTTATCAACACCAAGCTGTTCAGCCACGATGTCTTTAACGCGTTCTTCGACCGATGCCATATCAATCGGCCTCCTTCTAAAACAGATATCTCGTTTTGGACTTGCAATTGAATCTTCACGACCCAACCACCCAAACTGTCTGAATTGCAGACGGCGTCAAGATAGATGATTCCCTTAAAATGGGTCAAGGCTCAAACGCCAATCAGCCCGTTTTTTGCCTATTTCGAGCGGAATCAGGCGGTCATTCCTCCGTCAACAGTCAGAACCTGGCCCGTTATGTAACTTGCCGCTGTTGATGCCAGGAAAAGCACACAGCCGGCGACGTCCTCTGGAACCCCGATTCGTCTGGCCGGAATCCGTTTTTTAACCTCGCCGAGAATCGCATCACCGAGCTTTTCGGTCATTTCACTGGCGATGAACCCCGGGGCAACCGCATTGACGGTCACGCCGCGTTTGGCAAGCTCTTTGGCCAGCGAGCGGGTCATCCCGATCACTCCGGCTTTGGAAGCCGAATAGTTTGTCTGGCCAGCATTGCCCATCAATCCCGAAACACTGGAAATGTTGATGATCCGCCCGCTGCGCTGCTTCATCATGATCTTTGATGCCGCGCGGCAGAACAGAAAAGTACCCCGCAGGTTAATATTGATCACGTCGTCCCACTGATCGTCTTTCATGACCGGCATCAGCGTGTCGCGAGTGATGCCGGCATTGTTGACGACGATGTCCAGGCTGCCCCACTGGTCAGTAACCTTCGCCACAGCCGCTTCGACGCTTTCGCCATCGGAGACGTCGCAAGGGATGGCTTCGGCCTGTCCGCCGGCGTCGGTGATGACTTTGACGGTGTCGGCAAGCTTCTCGGCGTTGCGAGCCAGGCAGGCGACTTTCGCACCGGCAGCACCAAGCTCGATGGCGATCGAGCGACCAAGGCCCTGTGATGCTCCAGTGACGATTGCGTTTTGACCGGTGAGGTCGACGGAGAACTTTTCGATTGTCATTTTGAATTCCAGTTCGTGGTAGGTCGGGCACTGCTACCCGAAAGTCTGTTGTTTGAGATGTCTGCGATTGTGACAGTGGTCGGTGCGGACAGTGGTCGGTGCGGACAGTGGCCGATGCCTAGTCCAGTGTTCCGTGAGTGGGTAGCTTGCGATTGATCCGTTTAAGCAAGCCCCGCAGGACGCGGCCGGTTCCGACTTCGAAAAATTCATCAAAGCCATCGGCCAGCATCGCATCGAGCGTATCATGCCAACGCACCGGAGAGCAGACCTGGCGCATCAACAAGGGCCCAAAGTCCGCAGCGTCCCTGTGAACCGCAGCATCCACGTTGCAGTAAACCGGCAATCGCGAATCGGAAAACGAAGTCTGATCGACAGCCCCTTTTAGAGCAGCCACTGCCGGATCCATGATCGATGTATGAAAGGCACCGGCAACCGACAGCGGGATGACTTTCATGGCACCCGCCGCGGTCGCGACTTCGACAACACGCTCGCAAGAAGCCTGGTGTCCCGAGACGGCAATGTTTCCGGGGCAGAGATAATTGGCCGGCTGAAGGACTTCGCCATCGATTCTGGCCTGGTCGCAAACCTCGGCCACTTTTTCAGCGTCCAGCCCCAGCACGCTCGCCATCGAGCTTTGCGTGGCGTCGGCGGCGGCTTGCATCGCTTCGCCCCGCTGCTTGACCAGCTTGAGGCCTTCCTCGAACGAGATCGCACCGGCAAACGCGAGGGCCGAGTACTCACCAAGGCTCAGTCCCGCCACGCCCTGGCAGTTTTCGATCGCCTCGGGGTTGGTGATTTTGAGAACTTCCACCGCCGCCATGCTGGTGACGAACAATGCCGGCTGGCTGATGACGGTCGAGTTCAGTTTCTCGGCAGGTCCTTCAAAGCAAACGTCGGTCAGCGAGTAGCCAACAACGTCCGACGCTCGGGCGAAAAGTTCCTTGACCGCGTCGTGCTGCTCCCACGCGGACTTACCCATGCCCACATTTTGGGCTCCCTGGCCGGGAAACAGAAAGGCAATTTTGCTCATGGTTATTGGGTCATCTGGTTGGTCAAAAAATCGGGCCGAATTATGACGCAATTGGAAGACAGCGACTACCGCAACGAACCGTTTATCGCTGCGGATCCACAAAAAATGGGGCATCTGGCCATCGACAATGAGCTCCGTGTCGTTTCGAAAAAGCCCCTGTTTTGGACTACATTAGCGAGGTGAGCCGAAGCCCTGAAGGCGATTCGGCTTTGATGTTCGCGTTAGCGTGATTCAACGCCAATTAACGCCCACGCGTCGTGAATAACTCCGGTTAATGGAGAATTTTTTTCCCGACATCGCTGCTCCTAAAAAAGCGGCTCCTGGCCATCGTCGCGATCCGGCTGCGGCAATTCCATGTGCTGATAGGCCTTCTGTGTCGCGACACGACCACGCGGGGTGCGCAGAATCAATTCGCAGCGAAGCAAAAAAGGCTCCACCTCATCGGACAGCGTATCGCTGGCAGTGTTCATCGTGGCGGCAATCGTTTCAATCCCTGTCGGCCCGCCAAGGCAAATGCGAATCAGCGTGTCGAGGTACTTGCGGTCCTGCCGATCCAGTCCCAGCACATCGATCTCGGCAACCTTGAGTGCTTCTTTTGCGACCGCCAGTGTGATCACGCCATCGGCGCGGCTTTGGGCATAGTCACGAACCCAGCGCAAGCGGTTGTTGGCCACACGCGGGGTGCTGCGTGAACGAGTCGCAATTTCGGTTGCCGATTGGTCGTCGATTTCGATCTTTAACTTGGCCGCATTGCGCCGCACGATTTCCGTCAGATCGTCTAGGGAATAAAAATCCAGATGCTCGCGGATCTGGAATCGATCTCGCAGCGGACCGGTAAGCATCCCCGCTCGCGTGGTCGCGCCGATGAGCGTGAATGGTTTGAGCTTGAATGTATGAGTTCGCGCGTTGATGCCTTCGCCCAAAATCATGTCGATGCGAAAGTCCTCCATCGCGGTATAGAGGTACTCTTCGACCGATTTGGGAATCCTGTGGATTTCGTCGATGAACAGAACCTGCTTGGGCCGGAGGTTGGTCAAGCTGGGCACGAGATCCTTGGGGGCTTTGAGGGTGGGCCCGGAAAGAAAGTCCACCGACACACCCATCTCGGCCGGAATCACAGTCGCGAACGTTGTCTTTCCCAGCCCCGGCGGGCCATCGAACAGAACGTGCCCAAGGACTTCGTTTCTTTTCTTTGCCGCATCGATCGCGATCTCAAGCCGATTGATCACGTCCCGCTGCCCGACCATTTCGGCCATGCGCATCGGCCTCAAGTGCGGATCATCGTCCTCAGGGGCCGGGTTGTTCGATAAAATGACGTCGCGGGGCATGCACTGGACCGAAGAAGTAATCGTGGACGGGTAATCCGGAATTATTCCAACTGATACGGCGCTGATTGGGTGAACTGAAAGTCACGCCCACGCCCGGTGAATAATCCGGGTTAATATATCAGAGCAGCCTTTTTGCTGGCAGGTGAACATGAGATCTCGCCTCAACGACCCCGGGCTTTTGATTCCACATGGCCAAATCCAAAAAGTACATCAATTCTCTCGTCAGAGCCCTGGAACAATCCAGCCTTGTCGCGTGGGCGGTCAGTGGCTCAAAAGACGGCCAAAAAATTACCTGGGCCAACGAAAGCTGCCTCAATTGGCTCGGTTGCACGATCGAACAGCTCGCCGCCGAGCAGCTGAAATACTCAGCCGTTGCAACAGAAGCTGGCTTTCACCATTTGGCACTGCCACCGGATTGGTTTGCCAATCCCGAGGCAGCACGGAACTTTCCCATCGCCACTCCCGAAGGAAAGTCCCTTCTGGGCACCGCCCTGCCCCTGGACAACGGCGACAAAAAATCCACCACCATCCTGGTCGCTTGCTGGCCCGGCAACGCCTTCGATCCGGCGAACGTTGACACAAAAGCCGCGCTCAATCAGCCGGAGCTTTTGCACCACGCCCTCGCGGTCGCCAATCCGCGAAAGCGATTTTCCCTGGCCAGCCTGGTGGGTGAATCTTCCGTCGCCCGGGAGTTGCTCCGCAAGGTCACCGCCGCCAGCGAAAGCCAATGCGATGTGCTGGTCGCCGGTCCGGTCGGAAGCGGTCGCGAGCACGTCGCCCGCACCATCATCAATGTCTCTTCCCCGAACAAGGTCACCGATCTGGTCGTTGTCCACGGAAGCATCGCCGATCCCGTTTCGGTCCAGCAATCAATGAAGTCCCTCTTGCAGTCGCCGCATTCTGGCAAGCAAAGCGGTGCCTTGCTGTTGCTGGACGTGGACCAGCTAAGCCCCGCATCGCTGCGCGAGTTGACGGGTTTTCTCGATTTGCCAAAGTTCGACGCTCGCGTTTTGGCCACCGCAACACAGCAGCCCCAAGCTGTAGACTTGGCGGGACTTCTTCGCCGCCTCGCCACGATCCGAATCGACCTTGTCGCGATTGCCGATCGCAAAGCCGACATCCCCCTGCTGGCCCAGTCGGTCCTGGAGTCCATTAACCTGAGTACGTCCAGGCAGATGTCAGGATTTTCACGTCAGGCCATGGAATCGATTTGCGAATGCGAATGGCCAAAGAATTTTGATCAACTGGCAGCCACGATTGAACTGGCGGTCGAAAGCGCTTCGGGAAACATTGTACAGCTTTCAGATTTCCCCGATTCGTTTCATCATCTGATCGCGGCACAGCGAAGCGTCCGCAAACCCAAACCCGACATCCCGCTGGACGACTATCTCCTTGAGATCGAAAGGCGACTGGTGGAGCGAGCCCTCAAACTGGCCAAAGGCAACAAAACCGCCGCAGCCAACACGCTTGGTATCAGCCGGGCAAAATTGCTGCGCCGCCTGGAACAATTCAACCTCACCCAACACGACGATCCTTCGGCGGACCTTCTCGACCCGTCTGTCTTTCTTGAGGAACCCGATGGTGAACTTTGAAGATAAACTTTGGCCTGACCTCGTGGTGTCGGCACACTCCCGGCGCTGGATCGCCGCAGTTCAAAAGGCCGCCGCAGGTCAACGGGAAGTCCAACTCGATTGGGTTGCGTCGGTAGAGGACGCGTTTATGAACGCGATGAAACACCAGGGCAGCGCGGTTATTGCTGAACTCCCCGGGAATTTTCGGGGCGAGAACTTGATCAATAAACTGGCTCGGTTCTCTGCGGCCCCCAACCGTGCGATGCTGTTTGTGCTGGGCAACGAGGACCACGAATCGATTCGCGACAGCATCATCCGACTGGGGATTCCCTCGATCGCGACTTCCATTCTGGAGTTCGATTCCCTGTGGGCCAACGCAATCCGGCACCTTCGAATGCACGAAATCGGGAAGCTGAGCGTTGAAGAACTGATTGAAGCACGGTTTCCTCTTTGACCGTGGCATCGATTTGGCTGGTAGTGTCAAATATCGACCCCAATCAAACAACCAAACGCGAAAACAAATGACTCAGCCCGAAGCCAACGAAGCGGCCGTTACGGAACTGCTCAAAAAGATCCCTGACCCTGAAACCGGACGCTCGCTGGGAAAGCAGGTGCTTTCGGTGAACGTCTCGGATTCCAAAATCACTGCAGAGATCGGTCTGACTTCCTTTGCCGCTCCGATTCGGGACGACTTTCGCGACAAAGCCATCGAATTGATCAAAGCCCAGCACAGTGACATGGAAGTCGAAGTCACAATCTCCGACTACCAGCGTCGCCCACAACCCATCGGCCAAATTGGGCTGCGCTGCAAAGCTGTGATCGCGATCGCTGCCGGAAAAGGCGGTGTTGGCAAAAGCACTGCGGCAACGAGCCTTGCGATCGCGCTCAAACGTGCCGGCTCGACCGTTGGACTGCTCGATGCAGACGTGTACGGCCCATCGATTCCTCACCTCACTGGCGTGCGCGGGCAGGCGGTTCGCGCAACCGAAGGCGAAAAGATTGTTCCGATGGACTTCAATGGAATTCCGCTGATGAGCATCGGGTTTATGGTGCCTCCCGGCGAAGCGGTTATCTGGCGCGGCCCCATGTTGCACTCGGCGGTGACGACGTTTGTTCGCAATACCGACTGGGGCGAACTCGATTACCTGATCATCGACATGCCGCCGGGAACAGGAGACATCGCGCTGAGCCTTTCGCAACTGCTTCCACTGACCGGCGCGATCATCGTCTGCACCCCTCAGGAAGTGGCGCTGATTGATGCTGTCAAAGCCGTCGGCATGTTCCACAAAGTCAAAATCCCGGTGCTGGGGCTGATCGAAAACATGAGCAGCTTTATCTGTCCGGACTGCAACAAGTCCTACGACATTTTCGGCAAGGGCGGCGCCAAAGAATACGCTGGCGAAGCAGGAATCCCGTTCCTTGGAGAGATCCCGCTGAACATCAGCCTGCGACAACGAGGCGACCAGGGCAAAATGATGGACAATTTTGACGACCCCAATGTCGGTCCGTACCTCGAATCGATGGCCAGAGAATTGGTCAACACGCTGGCTGCCAACTCGGCGGCCAATCCTCCCACGCCGCAGTTGCCGGTGATCGGGTAATTATCCGACTTGAAATAAACCGGGATAAAGGGGTTCAGATGGAAAAACCTGACTCAGTTACAATTGAATCGCTTGAGCAGTTTTCGCGTCTACTGCGTACCTCAACTGTCGGCGTGTTCTGGTCTGTTCACTGCGAAATCGGGCCAGACTGGATTGGGGGCGGCAGAGATGTTGAGTTGCTTTGCGACGGAAAACATCTGTCTGGCGAATTCTGTGACAGACTGATCTCTGCCATTATCGCTGCGGCGTCGATTCCCGGCGATTCGGATGACTCGGTTATTTCCGGTGAAGGCGAAATTTCGTGCTGCGACACGAAGCTAATACTGGAATTCGAGTGGAACGCTGCGGTACCGTATGATTTTCCCCATGACAGCGGCCATGGGCGAGTCGAACTTTTGATTGACTAGAACAATTCTGCGGCTTATTGATGCTCGCTTGAGCGTGATTCAGCCCCAATCAGCGCCCGTGGCCATGACTAATTCCGGCTTGACCGTCGTACCACCATGCGATCAACGGAAATCGCGTGCGGACGCTTTGGCGCATGAAAATAGGGCTGCCAATGGCAGCCCTTTCTCGTTGTATCACTCAGAATTGAGTCCGACGTCGCGCTTACTTCTTGCGCTTCGCCTTCTTCTTTTTGGCAGCCTTCTTCTTTTTCTTCTTGGTTACCTTTTTCTTTTTGGCAGCTTTCTTTTTGGTAGCTTTCTTTTTGGTAGCCTTCTTCTTTTTCTTGGCTACTTTTTTCTTTTTCTTCTTGGCTACCTTACGCTTGGCTGCTTTTTTCTTCGTAGCTTTCTTCTTGGTAGCTTTTTTCTTGCCTACCTTGCGTCGAGCTTTTTTCTTGGCAGCTTTTTTCTTTTTGGCCACAGGACGTCCTCCTAATAGTTGACCTGACTCACGCCGTCGAATGACAACGATCATCAAAAAAAGTTAAACCTGTTACGGTTAGATAAAAACCGGAAAGTCCCAAGCGTTCGTGATTCATTCTTGAACAACCTGTTTCTGCCCAGTTGACAACGAGTAAAGTTTTAGAAAACGCGCAAACATTTTCAATGTTGTTTTGAACTCTTTGAGACATTTTTTTTCTCGCGTTGAACGACTTTGCTTTTTTCGCGCGCCAGCAGCAAACGTTTTTTGTTTTCGTTACCGCCAGAGCGCTCAATAAAACGCCAGAAATTCAACTGCAACAAGTTGTAAACGCTTTTGAATTGCAGCCGATTCACATCAAGCCAGCGGACATCGTTCCATTTTGATCCGCGCATTGACAACCAAAGAAAAAAAAGACAACGCGCAATCCGTTTCAGCTTGTTTGATGCGTTGTCGTTCAACAGTAAACAACGAATTTACCGTCGGTTAGGATGCACTTTTGAAACCGCACGTCATCACGCGTCGCAACGATGCCGCGCGCCGCAGAATGAAACAAACTCTGGATTGCAAAACGCGTCGAAACGGCCAATGGATTGGTTCAAGTTCTCTTTTTCAAAAAAGTGCACTTTTGAAAACATTGGATCATTCAATTTTCTTTTCTTTTCAATCGACCAAAGGTCTTGCGCGCCAACGTTTCGGATCAAGCTTCAATCACTTTTGCAAACGGGAAAAAAAATTGATTTTTTTTTCAAAAAGTGCACCTTCATCCCTTCTGGCAACCCTCTGAAAGGTTCAATACGTACATTCACCGTCGGCACAATTGCGTTGGTTTGTTTTTCAAGAGACTGTTTTCAATGACTCGCAACCACATTTTGATTTTTCCCCAAGCCATCTTTGGCATCCTGCTGTTTGCTTCTTTGGCGTTCGGTCAGGACCGGAGTCCGTACACCAAAGACGCGGACTGCATTCGCTTTGCCACGTTCAATGTAGCGCTCAACCGCCGCAGTGCAGGTGAATTGCACAATGAACTCAAGGACGGTTCATCAGTTGCCGCTGCAAAGATCGCCGCAATCATCCAAACAGTGCGACCGGACGTTCTGTTGATCAATGAACTTGATTACGACCGCGGCAAATCTTTGGCGGCGTTGGAGTCGATGTACCTTGCCAAAGCCCAACACCGGCAGCAGCCCATCGAATACGAATTTCGATACCATGCCGCAGTCAACACGGGAGTTGATTCCAAGAAGGACATCAACGGCGATGGCCAACAGGGCGGTCCTCAGGATGCCTTTGGTTTTGGCTCTTTTCCGGGACAGTACGGGATGGCGGTGCTTTCCCGGCATCCGATCGCAACCGGTGACGTGAGGACTTTTCAGAAGTTCCTTTGGAAGGACATGCCCGCAGCCCTACTACCAACGACCCCGGGGACCGATGAGCTTTGGTATTCGCCGGATGTGATGGAGGTATTTCGCCTTTCATCCAAAAGCCACTGGGACATTCCCATCAAAACCGATTCGGGAACGATTCACCTTCTGGCCAGCCACCCCACGCCTCCGGTCTTTGACAAAGAAGAAGACCGCAACGGAAAACGCAACCACGACGAAATCCGAATCTGGTCTGACTACGTATCTGGCAAAGGCGACTACCTCTACGACGACAACGGAACCCGGGGCGGTCTTGCCGATGGCTCTCTGTTCGTCATCGCCGGTGATCTCAATGCCGACCCTCATGACGGCGACAGTACCGACGGTGCCATCGATCAGCTTTTGCGAAACGCAAAAATTCAAAGCCAACCGGTTCCTTCGAGTGGCGGCGGAACTTACTACGCAAACGCCGAAGGACAGATCAACAAAACCCACAAAGGCGACCCCGGCCATGACACATCGAACTTCAATGACAAAACTGTTGGCAACATGCGGATCGACTACGTGTTGCCTTCGGCCGGTTTAACGGTAACCCGTTCGGGAGTCTTCTGGCCCGCACCCGGCGAAGCAGGAAACGAACTTGCGAATGTTTCAGACCACCGCCTGGTCTGGATCGACATCAAAAAGTAAACCGCAACGCCTTGCGGCGGGTTGGTGACTTGTGCCCGGTTCGCCGCGATGCCAACGAGGCAACGGAAAAGAAAACCCTGCGTATCATTTGGAATTGGGTTCGACGATCCATTGGTCGGCGTCCAGTTTTTTTCGGTCAGACGTTTGCTTAGGATTGACAATCATGTAATGCGGTACCGCGGCGGTTGCGAGGTTGCCTGCGGCGTCTTTTCCGATCGCAGAAATACGATATCGCCCGGGAGGAATCTGGTACCGGGCGTGAAAATTTCCTTTCAGGACATTGGTGTGTGCGGGAGCTTCGACCTGTTGGTCGTACCACGATTCTCCGTCGAAATATTTGAGTGTGTCGAGGTTGTAAATGATCAGATAGGCACGCTCGACCCGATTGTTGTCTTCAATCAAGCCACCAAAGTTCGAGAACTCCCGATAGGATTGCTGATTGGCGGGTCTACGAATGGCTACCTGCGGCGGTTCCCCGTCAAAGACCACGTTCATTTCACGGATCGATTCGATCCTGTTGGACGCCGCATCGCGAAAGTGCAAACTTAGTTTGAGCCCCTCGCCCTGCTGGAGTTTGCCCGCCAATCCCGGGCGAAGCCACCACTGCGATTGGGCTCTGTCGCGATTGGGCAACTCAACAGCAAGCTTTTCCTCGGCGTCCTGCCACGAGGAACCGTTCCAATACTTGCGAGTCGATATTCGCATCAGCGACATCCAGACACTGTCAACTCCCTGAGTCGATTCAGCGTACCCACTAATCTCCATTTCGGGTCCGATAAATTTTGCATTGATCGTTGGGAACGCAAACGTGACTTCGGGTTTGTTGTCGCCGGTGGCGTTCTTTCGCGTCGAAGCCAGTTCCGCGGCCAGGGAAGCTTTCTTGTTGTCGTTCAACGCATCGTAGCCGTTGTTCAACTGATGCGGATCCTGCTTGAAGTCGTAGAATTCTTTCTCGCCGGTTGCCCATTCCACGTAGTGCGTTGTCGGTTTTCGGATCGAAGAGTAGACACGGTTTTGCGGCATCACAGCGTTCAGACGGGACTCCCAGTTTTCGATCAGGACGGTATCCCGCACCGCGGTTAGTTCGCTAATCCTGTCATCGCGTAACAATTTTGCAAAAGAGCGACCGTCCACAAAGTCTGGCAATGTTGCCGTTCCCAGTTCCGCGATCGTCGCCGTGATGTCGATGTGGGCCAGCAGGTGCTGCTTGTCCCGGGGCTTGGCTTTTCGCGCCGGCCAGTACACCCACAGGGGAACTCTCGTCGTCCGGTCCAGCGGAAGGGCTTTGCCATATTGTCGGTGCTGCCCCACCAGATAACCGTGATCCGAAGTTAGCATCACGATGGTGTTGTCGGCCAGGCCTTTTTTGCTCAGGTAGGCTCTGAGTCGTTGCATCATCTGATCGACCCCCAGCATCGCGATCTTCCGTTTGCGCTGTTCTTCGTGCAGCCACTGAATTTTGTGTTCGGTCAACACCGGCGTCACGCGATAGACACTGGGCTTGTCAGAGAGGTTTTCTTCGTTTTGACTTTCGGGGTCCGGAAGCTTGACGTCGGCAAAGCGACCTTTCCACTTTTCAGGAATGGGGTTCTGCCAGTGAATTCCGGCATGCGGCGCAACCGGTGCAAAGGAAAGAAAGAATGGCTTGTCACCGCCGGTTTGCTTTTTCCACGAATCAAGGCATTGCAGCACGTTGTCCGTTTCGCCTTCGGTGCGATAGCCCTTGTTGGTGCCGCGGATCAGATTGCCTTGTGGATCGAAATGGATCCGGTGGCTGTCAAAGTACAAGTTTCCCAGCCATGGGAAAAACTGATCCCAGGCCGGAACAGGCACGAAACTGGTTTTGCCCTGGTAGAATTTTCCCACATGAATGGTGTGGTAGCCGGCACGTTGCATCCACACCGGAAGTTGCTCTTTGTCGAGTCCCTGATCGTTAAAGAACTGCGTCCCTCCAGTAAAGCCTCCTCCAACGTCCAGGTTGGCGCGATTCGTTCGGTACCCTGTGTTGTGCGCGTATTGGCATCGCAGCAGGCAGGCCCGGGATGGACCACATAGCGGTGTGGTCACATGGCAGTTGGTAAAGCGGACGCTTTGCGACGCAAACTGCTTCAGGTTTGGAAAGTGAACAAGGTTCTCCTCGCTGACCAAATCCATGTCGCAGTCGTCAAGGTTAATCAGGATGATGTTGGGCCGATCGGCGAGAACATCATTCGAGCCGCCGTAGAAAAATACGGCCGCAGACAGACAAAGCGGTCCCAGCAGTGGAATCTTTTGCCCAAGCCACAAATGTCGAATTAACGAAACTTGGGATGCCATGTTCATTGTCAGTTGTTCCAGATATTCGGGTTGGCGTGTAGGTTGAGTTCCTCCCGTGAACCCGGATTATTCACGACGACGGGCGTTGATTCTACGTTTGGCCAACAGGAGCAAGGGAAAAACTGAATTTGAACAATAAATGTGAATCATTCGGTAGGTGAACGCCACAGCGATCGTTTCATCGCATTAGAAAAACCGATCACTGTCTCAACTGATTCTGACGCCCACGCCTCGTGAATAATCCGCGATGAAGAGGCATTTTATCCGCCAGCGGCCTGAAAGTGCCGAATAATTTCATAGCGGGTTTGGCTCGCTACGCTGTCATTATCGAATGAAGGTCTGTCATCCATGAATCGGGGATTCAACAATTCAGTAGTTTGGATGGTCCTTGGCTTGCTGACATTCACCTTTGCGACGGCAAGTTTCACCGCCGCCCAGGAGTCGGTCGCAGCGCCCGCGTCAGAGGCAAAAGAAGCAAAGCCCGCTTCTTTCGAAATCCGGGGGCTTGTCACTGCTACGACCAAGTACGGCTTTCAGGTTCAGTCCGAAGACAAAAAAACAACCGAAGTAATCACCAACGAGCAGACCGCGTACGCACTGCGAATGTCGCGGCCGTGGTTCAACGGAGCAAACAACACGGTCGATGTCGACGGCAAACCCCTTCCTGACGGCGGATTCGAACGGCTTAAGTTTCAACTTCCCGCCAGGCAGCATTACCTGCTGGCCAGCTTCCGCACTGTTGCGCAACGCGATCGGTTGATGAAAAAATCTCCCTGGCGGCTCAATTCCTACCTGCTCACCACCAACCCGATCGACCCTTTAATGCCCAGCGGAAAGTCACTCCTGATCGCCGGAGAGCTCGATCTCGTCAAGTCCGAACTGGCGATCGATGGTCGGACTTACGCCATTCAACTTGGCCACAGAGGAGCCACGTTGCTTGATCGTTCGATCGCTGACCTGGTCCCCAACCAAAGCACCGCCTTGGTCGTTGGGACGGTTCAAAATGGCAGCCTTGTCGCCGACACGGTCCTGTTTCGCACAAGCGGCAGCTCGCCATGAAAAAGCTGAAGAAAAGCAAAAGCCGGCTGTTGGGTAAATCCAAACCGCGCGAGGAATCAGCCCCGCGCAGGGAAGCCTTCATCGACTACCTCCGCAGCGAATGCCACCTCGCCGAAAACACCGTGGGCGCCTATCACCGGGACGTCAATCGATTCTACGATTGGCTCGGTCCGCGAAACCCAAAAGACCTGACCATCAGCGAGCTTTCCGATTTCGTCGCCTGGCTCCACTCACGCGAACTTGCACCGGCATCGATCGCCCGCAACATCATCGGCGTCAAGATGTTCTTTCGCTACTTGCAGCTTGAAGGTATCCTTGTCGACAACAAAGTTGAGCTTCTGGGAAGCCAAAAGTTGTGGCAGCGCATTCCCGGCGTGCTTTCTCCCAAAGAAGTCGAACGATTTCTTGCCGCTCCGAAACGTCGCGAAACGTACTACTGGCGGGATCGGGCTTTGCTGGAGTTGCTTTACGCCACCGGCTGCCGCGCGTCAGAGCTTTCGGGTCTGCGATTGCGCGACATGCAGCTGGACGAAAAATTCTGCAAGGTCCACGGTAAAGGCAACAAGCAGCGAATGGTGCCCCTGGGGGAGGCTGCGGTTCAAGCCACACGGGACTACATTCAGCGGCAACGCCCTGCCCTTGCCCGCCATCGACCGGACGAACTTGACTGGCTGCTACTGACTCGTTCGGGACGCCAGCTGCGCCGCGAAGCCATCTGGGAACTGGTCAAAAAGTACGCTTTGATCGCGAACGTCGATGTCAGTATCAGCCCCCACTCGCTTCGACACAGCTTTGCCACCCATTTGCTTGCCGGCGGCGCGGACCTCCGTCAGGTCCAGGAGATGCTTGGCCACGCCAACATCTCAACGACGCAGATCTATACGCACGTCGATCAATCGCGGCTCAAGAAAGTCCACCAGCAGTACCACCCGCGCGCCTAAGCCGATGTGCCCCAAGGTGCTTTGCAAGCATGAGCTAGCTCGAAGCCGCCTTCGATTTGTTGGCAAGATAATTACGAAATCGATAAAGGCACTTCATCTGTCAGGCTGCATCGGTTCCAGCCGCTACTAACGCTGACTTTCGTTTTTTTGATCGCTCAACGGGAATGATTCACGACGACGGACGTAGATCGGGTTGACCCACGCAAACGCTAACGTGACACCGGGTTCGCCTCGGAAATTTCGGTTCACCTCGCCGACGACGTGTAGGAAAACGGTTTTACCCGGACTGACACGGCGTCCATTGGCTGAACTGAAAGTCACGCACACGCCTCGTGAATAATCCGGACTCAAACCAAATGCAAATGCAAGTTTAAAGGCGAGGTTCACCACTCTGAGCACTCGCAATGGTGTCTTTTTTGAAAATTGGTTGCAATTTCCAGTAAGATCGGGGCGATTTACGAAAGTGTCTTGGTACGCTATGCCAACACTCCCGGTTCGATTTGGTTTCGCTTCACTTTGTCCACGAGGATCATTTTGTTCTTTTTGGCCAATGACTTGCCAGCTCCCTCCCGCGTCGTTCACCGGTGATCAATTTATTTGCCATCTATTAAGTGACTCATCATGCCCCGACGTCCCATTGCCCCACCCTCCCGGCAAACCAGGTCTTCATTAGGCGGTTTCCAGTACGAAAAGTTTGAACCCCGAAAGATGATGGCCACGATCGTGGCCGACGCTTCGCTTTCGGGCCCCCTTAATTGGACCGATAGTTCCACGTGGATTGGCGGTGTCGTGCCAAGCGAGAATGACCGGGCCATCATTCCGCAGAACACCACGGTGCTGCTTGATGGCACCGATCATGTTGTCCGCGAGTTGGTGATTCAGGGAAATTTGGAGGCCGTTGAAACCGCAGGGATTGATCGTGGTATCACATCCAACTGGATTCACGTCAACAGCGGTGGAGTTCTCCAAATCGGTACCGCATCGAATCGGTACGACGAAGCCGAATTTGAAATCACGCTTACCGGTGAAAACACGGGTGAGGTCTTTCAGGTCGAAACAGCAACCGGATCAGTCACCGTCGCGGACAACAATTCGTTTTTGATTGCCACTGAAGGCGGCTCCCTTCAGTTCTTCGGCGATCAGCGGACGACTTACACCCGACTGGCCGCAACGGCCAACGCAGGCGAAAATCAAATCCTGATTCATAATGCGGTCGATCGAAATTACGACGGTGTGATCAACGGTGATGACGGATTCTTTAACTGGCAGGTCGGCGACCAAATTGTGATCGCCAGTTCCACGCAAGACTATCAGGACGAAGACGTCAGGATCGTGACGGCGATTGCCGATCAGGGCGACGGGACAACGCTATTGACCCTGGACAGTGCGCTTTCCAATCGTCACAACGGAAACATTGAAACATACAACAACGACACGCGATCATTTACGATCGACCTGCGAGCCGAAGTCGCGGTGCTCAGTCGCAACGTGCGCGTGCAAGGCCTCGCGTACCACGACACGGACAACAGTTTCGGTGATCGAGCCCGGTTCAGTCCAACGCCCGGCGAAGGCGACGGGTTTGGTGGTCACACGTTGATTTACGGATCTGCCGGCAGGATCACGATCGACAGCGTGCAGTTCGATGGTCTTGGGCAAACGGCGAGAGAAGCCCGGTATCCGATCCAGTGGTACAAAGGTGGCGACCGAACGGGTGACTTGCTGATCAATTCGAGCATCACCAATTCCAATAACCGCGGCGTGGTACACTACATCACCAACGGCGTGCGAGTCGAAGGCGTTGTTCTGCATGACATTCAAGGCCACGGTTTCTTTACCGCCAATGGCGTGGAAACCGACAACGAATTTATCTCCAATATTGCGTTTGGTATCCACGCGGTGGGACGTAGCATCACCGACCCGTTACAGCGCGGTCCCGATATCAACGATCCCTTTATCGTCGATACACACGATGTCGTGGGACAAAACCCGGAACGATTTCTCAGCTCTGCTGCTTTCTGGATCACCAACCCGGACAACACATTTGTCGGGAACATTTCAGCCGGTTCCGAAGGGATCGGGTTTTGGTTTACGTTGCCGCGATTTGCGATCGGATCATCCTTTGTCCCGGCCGACGCGACGCCGTCACATCCCAACTACAAGTTCCGTAATGTCAATCCAAGCCGGACCAATCTGCGTCAGTTCGATTTTAACTCATCCCACTCTTCACCGATCGGCTTGAACTTTGACCGCGGTTCGGACATCGAGCAACCGTTCTCGCCTGGCGACGCCGAACCGGACCTGAAACCTTTTTACGCGGGTGACCGATACCTGCCGCCAGATGAACCGCAGATCAACAACTTCACAGCCTACAAGCACAACGTTGGTGTTTATCATCGCGGATTGGAAGCCAACTTTCACGAAAACCGTTTCGCAGACAATTCGATTTCCACTTTCATCACCTTCACGCAACGGATAACCGATTCCCTGTTTGTCGGGCACAGCCGTACCAATGCCAACCTTAGCCGACCCGTGACCGGGCATTCGATTTACGATGGCGCCAACACGTTGGACGGAATTCACTTCGCAGGTTACGCCCGCAATAACGCGCACACGTTCCGCGTTCACGGTAGCGCCCGCCGCCACACGTCGCACCTCCTGTCCAATACTTCCTTTGAGGACGATGGTTCAGCCCAACACGTCAGCATCGCCAACCAGGGTCGCGGTGCCAACCACTCCCGACCGATCTCCTCAACCGCATCGGCACTGTACGACGTCGATGGCACGCTTACCGGACATGTTGGCGGTGGACCCGGTTCGACGGTCGTTGCCAATCATCCGTTTTTCGCCGACGGCAACGATTTTCTTCCCGAAGGGTGGAACGCGATCATCACCGACGATATTTATTCCACGCTTAACTTCCAGCCAGTCAATCGCGATGCGGAATTCCAAGTGACGGCACCTGACGGCGATACTGGCACGCGTTCTGGAAGCAATTTTGCGACCGTTGTCAAAACCAATGATGGTGATTACACCGTCGATTTCCTCGATGGCGTTGATTCCGTCGCCGAGGGATTTGAAATTTTGCATTACATTCGCGTTGGTCCTGACACCGGTTCAACGGTCGTGCGATTTTCCGGGGCTGCTGCCGTTTTGCGACCACGCGGGGTAAGCCAGTCAGCCAGCGTTGATCAGCTGCGCGGCGAATCAGAAACTAGCTTTACGGTCGATGGTGACGACCTGCTTGTCAAATTTTTCAGCAACCGATCTCAGATCCTGTTCGAGCCGCGTGTCAATGATTCGCCGATTGCGGTCGACGACGTTGCCACAACAGTCGAAGGAAGTACCGTCGAAATAGCGGTCACCGCAAACGACAACGATCCCGATGGAGACAGCTTGACCGTCGTATCAGCAGGGTCAACCGTTGTCGCCAGCTTTTCAACGGATTACCGAAGCAATACACCGCCAACCAACTATCAGTTCTTTTTCAACGACGGCGGAGAATTTGGAGAGCCTGACAGCTATACGGAACTGGAATTCCGAAACGGCCAGTATCGGGCTCCCAACAGTAGCTTGCCCAGCGTTGGAAACGGGTTCGCACACCCGGGACCCGGCACCGCTCAGGGCAACGGCATTGAACAGCATGCAATCGTCGCCTTCACCGTGCCTGCCGACGGCGAGTACTTTATCGCGGATTCAGTCGTCAGTAACGGAAACCGGTTCTCCGACGGGACCAATGTCAAAGTCCATGTCACCGGCGGGGAAGTCACCACGTTGGCTTCGATCAGTTCTGAAACAACGGGAAGCTTCGACGGATTCCTAGGGAATTTGACGGCTGGCGAAACGATCTATATCGGATTGGGATCCGGAGCGAACAATGGTGGCGATGGCTCAAGCCCATTCGACTTCCTGATTCTTCGCGCCGACAGCCCAGTTGGTGAAACAGTACAAATCGCAAACTACCAGGACGATTTCCAAACAGGCACAGCCCCCGCTGGCTATCAGTACCTTTTTAATCAGGGTGCCGATTTTGGAAATCCGGACAACTACATTCCATTGGAATTCAGGAATAACCGTTTTCGTGCCCCCAGTAGCAACTTCCCCAACGTGGGCCGAACTTCGGCTCACCCTGGCCCGGGCACCAGCCAGGGCGATGGCTTTGAACAGCATGCGATTGTGGCATTTACCGTCCCCGCTGACGGTGAATATTTTATTACAGATTCGATTGTCAGTAACGGAAATCGATTCTCCGATGGTGCCAACGTCAAGGTACACATTACCGGCGGCGCGGTTACCACACTGGCGACCATTGGATCCGAAGAGACCGGAAACTTTGATGGTTCTTTAGGCGAACTGACTGCTGGGCAAACGATCTACATTGGCCTGGGTTCCGGCAAAACAAATGGAGGCGATGGTTCGTTCCCCTTTGACTTCTCCATTGAACGATCGGTCGAAAGCGCCTCCGACAAAATTGAAATTTCGAGCGACGGCCGCAGTGTCAACTACACGCCCGACCCCGGGTTTGTTGGTACCGATTCGTTTATCTACATCGTCAGCGATGGGGCTGGCGGATTTGATACCGCGACGGTCGAAGTAAACGTTGAAGCCCAAACGCCTGCCACCATCAATGGCCAGTACGTCTTCTATAACAACTCGGGGTTCGACGGCACATCGGATCGGGACGCCATCGCCACCAACCGAGTCGCACTGCGTCCCGGCCAGAGCGCTTCGCGAGCCAATTACACCAACTTCACCAATGGTCTTAATGGCATCATCATCGATGCCACGAACTTCGCACGTGCACCAGTCGCATCTGATTTCTCGTTCCGGGTTGGAAATTCTTCCGACATTTCAGAATGGTCCGCGTTATCTGAAAGTCCCGTTATTGGATTTGATGTCGGTGCGGGTGAAGACGGGTCTGATCAGATTACGTTGACGTTTCCAGACAACCTGATCCGTAACGAGTGGCTGGAAGTAACCATCCGGGCCAATGAAAACACAAATCTGGATTCAGATTACGTGTTTTACTTTGGGAACCAGGTCGGTGACGTTTTTGGCAACACGCCCGTGGGCAGCAACGTGATCGTCAATGCCCTCGACACAAGTTTTGTGCGGGCCAATTCAAGCCCCATTCCTGACAGCGTCGGCATTGACAACATCTACGATGTCAATCGCAGTGGCGAAGTCAACGCGTTGGACACGAGCTTCGTGCGTGCGAGTGCCGTACTTTTTGGCGGACTGGTTTTGATTGAAGTTCCCGCCGGTGCGCCTGCAAATTCGTTTACATTAAACACGGTGCTGCCGTCCACCGATTCGACCACCACCTCGCCTGCGGCGACCGATCGCTCCAATGAACAAATCGACGTCGCGGGTGACAAGGCTAAAGAAACCGGGCTTGGTGCTCCAGCAGTGTCAACGAAACAGGATCAGGTTCGCGAGACAGCAAGCGCAAAACCAGCCGAGCCTGCTGCAGTGAAAGAACCTACGACGAAAACAGATTCGAAAGCCGCTGATCCCGAGGCAGTTGTGACCGAAGCCAAGGTAACCGCAGAAATTGCAGATCGGCTAAAATCGTCCGCGATTGAAACAGCGGCGGTCGATCCGCCGACAGTTGGCAGCGTCGAGGCAGCCACCGCGACTAAAACCGAAACGGTCAAAGTTGAAGCGACCGTTACCGAAGCAGCGAATGAATCGAGGGTTGCGGAAACTGCTCCAGTCGAGTCCTCAACGCCTGCATCGCTGACCCCGGAGCGACCTTTGGTGCTCAATGATTTGTTGTTTTCTACAGTCCAATTACGCACCGACGGACTTTCGATTGGAGTCGAGCGGGAGCTTTCACCGTTCCATCAAACTTTGCTGCGACAACTTGCAATCGGTGAGGTGGCGACTACAGTTGCTAGCGAACGTCAAGCCGACAGCAAACGTGCGTTTGACAAGCTGGAAAAAGTGCTTGACCGCGTAACGAGGCAAGACAAGAACGATTTGGACGACGCTCCGGTTGACTTGAAGAAAGTCGACACCGTGTTTGCAGATTTCCTTGTTGACTTTGACAACCTGGGCAGACAGGCACAGTAAGATAATTTGAAGAGTTTGAGTGGTCTGGCCGATAAAATCGATTGCAGTCGATAAAGCCAGACATGCGTTTGGAAGATTGAATGAACAGGAACTTGACGATGCATCTGCGACTACTACTTATCTTGATATGTGTCTTTTCAGGTCTCAGCACTGCCAGGGCCGACATCGGCATCGCTGTGGACACAAGTTCATCAACCAATGCAAATGTGGGAGTCGGTCCCAACCAAACCATCAACCTGTTCCTTCGAGAAACCGCGCCAAGTTCGGGAACACCAACAGAACTGACAGCGATCACGCCCTTTTTTCAAATCTCGGCTCCATTGACCGTGGCTCCGGTCGTGTCACTGGCCCCAGTGGGCCCTACCGATAGCGGCAGTGGTTTTTTCGGAGATGGAAACCTGAACGCATCAGGCGTCACCCCTTCTGGCAACACCATTTTTGGCATAAATCAGGAATTCAATAACCCACAGCTGTTAACCAGCACCCCAGAGCTGTGGCTTTCGATATCGATTGACACAACAGGCATCGCTCCGGGTGTTTATCAATTGGACATTTTGGATCAGGGCGATGACTTTTCAAACGTCGTTGATCCGACGGCGCCTATCTTTTTCGACCACAACGACAATCTGACGTTTACTGTCGTTGCCGTTCCCGAACCGTCATCGGCATTGTTGGTCGTTGGCATCGCCATGGTCGTCGCATCGCGCCGGCGTAAAATCGCAGGATAACGCCGAATCATGGCGTGACGCCAAATCTTTGCGTAACGCCACGGTTAAAATGCTTCACTTCTGTGAGTAAGCGTGGCGATGGCGGGGCTTGTGGTTTAGCGTTTCACGGGTGCAGCGGAATAATTCTCTGGTCCGCTGGTGCTTTCGGGGTTGAATTCCGGCAATTGGCTAACGCACCAACTATCTTGGAAGGCTTGCTAATCTGCAAGGATCGCGATGCCAGCCAAGCCCCGATGATTCAATCGCTAACACTTTCCATCGAACGTGCCATTCGCCGCTTCCGTGTCCGGCGGTGTGAAGTCCCATTCGTGATTCTGTTTCGCGAACGATCTGGAAGCACCCATCTATGCTCGCTACTGCAAAGCCATCCCGACGTCCACTGCCGCATGGAAAACTTCTGGCTGCGGCCACTTCCACCGGGGCACAATTCGCCCCATCCGACGTTTCGGTTCCGCGAACGAGACATGATTCGTGTTGTGGGAACGTACGCATCTCAGGTCCAAGGGCCGACCAGAAAGCAGGCGGTCCAGCATCTGCATGACATATTCACCCGCAGATCCAATAAAGCCTGCGGCTTCAAGATCAAACAGGAAAGCCAATTCCAATGCTTTGCCGATGTCATCGACGAACTACTCCACATGGGGCCTGAACTCCGCGTCATAATTTTGCGCCGACGAAATCTGTTTCGCAAAGCCATTTCGCATCTGAACATGCAGCGAATTCAGGAAAAGTATCGTGGTCGGGCCAACCTGTGGCAGCAAGACCTCACCAGCAAAGGCCAGTTACTGGACAGCAAGATTCAGGTCGATATCCGCCTCCTGGTCGGAAAAATGAACTGGCTATGCAACGAGGAAGCTGGCTTTGAAAACGACATCCGGCAGTTCCAGAAACATCCTGACCGCTTTTTGGACGTCGAGTACGCCGATTTGCTCCATCAGTCAAATGCAACAATGACCCGCGTTCTTGAGTTTTTGGAAGTGGACCCGGAACAGTCACTCACGTCGCGTATCTGCAAAGCCACCCCCATTGATTTGCCCTCGGCTATTGAAAACTACGAGCAAGTCAAGCAAGCCGCCCGGAGGCACGGATTCGATCACTTCTTGGTCGATGAGTAGGCAACGCGACGTTCGTGCCCTATCGCTGCTGCGAAGCCCGCATCCAGGCAATCAGATCGAGAATGTCGTCCCGCGTCATCGTGTCCAGCAAACCCGATGGCATCAGCGAGACTTTCGATTCTTTCATCTGTTCGATTTCCGCGACCTTGATCTTCACCATGCTGTCAGGATTGATCATGTCGGGCTGAACCCAATACTCGTCGCCGGCCAGATTCACGACGCGGCCGTTTACCGTCGTGCCATTTTCCATCGCAAAGATCGTTGCCGAATACTGATCCGAAATCGTTTTGTCAGGCTCGATCAATGTCTCAAGCATATCACGCGTATTGAAGCGATTACCGGCGGCGGTCAGATCCGGACCCACCATCCCCCCCTGCCCTCTTAGCCGGTGGCACTTGTAGCAACCGCCAACAGCAAACATTTGCTTTCCGTTTTCCAGGTCGCGGTTCGCAAAGTCCGCATCGGTCACCGGCATCAGGTCTTTGACTTTCCATTGCCTGACCGTCGCCCGAGCCTTCAAACCCGCATACGGATCTTTGACCTGCGGCGTTTTGGCAAGAAGCTCAGCCAACTCTGTCTTGCGATCCCGCGACAGATTCTCGACCGCCATGTCGCGAATGCTCTTAACGTAACCACCAAAAGAATGCCCGCCCAGGAAGCCCGCTGAATCCAGAAACCACTGAAAGTAAGCCGCGTGCAACTCCTGAGTCCAGCCCGATTTGGCAGACGCGAGGTGCCACGCGTAAGCCACCTGCTGCTGCTGCGAAGGCGCCTTCTTGAGCAGCTGCAATGTTTTCGCAACCGCCGTATCGGGAGCCGCAACGACGAGGACTTTGGACAGCTCCCGATCCAGCTCGACGTCTCCACTTGGGAACACGGCGTCAAGTTTTTCCAGGTTCCTGATCGGATCTCGGGTGGCCGCTTCGGCACGCAGCAACAGCAGTTGATTGGCTCTGAGGTAGGCGAACTTTTGTGGCCGCGTTAGCGTTTGCCAGTCGAGCTTACCCAGGGCCGCGGCGGCGAGCTTCTTGCCGGCACCAGACCCACAGCGTCCGATCGCCACGGCCCCTTCGATGGTTGCCCAGGCGTTGACGGCGCCAGTGATTTTGCTTTCCCAATCTGCCGCAGCACGATGCTCCAGACCAATTCTTGCGGCAAAGCGAATAAAGCGATCTTCGCTGGAGAGGTTTTGCCACAACTCATCCAGCGGAAATCCCGAATCGGACTGGTGGCTTTGTTCCAACTTCCGCCGATCGGCGACCTCGCCCGAAAGCTCCTCTGCCGCAACGGCATCGGTCGATTCGCTGCCAATGTAGCGGATACGAAACAGCGCCGACTGACTGTTCCGGCCACCGATCAGAAAGTACATCGCACCATCATGCGGGTTGATAACGATATCGGTCACCGGAAGGGCATTTGAGTGACAAAACCGTTCTGCTTCCGCCGACCACGAGGCCCCATTCTGCTTCATGTGCATCGCGTAGATCACACCATAACTCCAGTCGCCGATGAACATCGCGTTCTGGTAGTTTGCGGGAAACTTCGCGCCCGTCCCAAAGGTCACACCGGTTGGACTGGCCGGGCCAATCTCCGCAACCGGCGGCAAGGAATCCGGGTAGTGCGTGGGCCATTTACCGCTTCCGTTGCGCCAACCGTACTCGCCGCCACTGACCACGTGACAGACGCGAGTCGGACGGTACCACGGCAGCCCCACGTCCCATTCCATGTCGGCATCGAAAGTAAACAGCTCTCCCTGGGGCGAAAACGCAATGTCATATTCGTTGCGAAACCCACTGCAGACCAGTTCAAATGACTTCCCATCGGGATCGGTTTTGCAAACCCAACCGCCAGGAGCCATCTTTCCCGCAGCATGGCCGTTGGGGTCAGGAAGCCTCGGGACGAACTGGTCTTCCTCCCAGTGGCGTGGAACTCGGGACGATTCGGGGTCGGGAATTCTGGTCATGTTGCCGGCGCAAATGTACAACGACTTTTTGTCCGGACTCAGGATCACCGCGTGCGGTCCGTGCTCGCTGGCACCGCCGAGCTTGCGCAGCAGTTTGACTTGGTCGTACTGGTCATCGCCATTGGTGTCTTTGCAGCGATAGAGTCCCGCAGGCGTTTTGCGATCGTGACTGCGGTGGGCCACAACGTAGAGACTGTCAAAAGCGCACAGCAGCCCCTGAGCCCGACCGATCGGGGCGTCAATGGGTTCAACGTTTGTGGGCGTTTCACCTGCGCCGGGTGTGATTCGGTACATGCGGCCGTACTGGCTTGATGCGATCAGCCGGCCTTTGGGATCGGTCGTGATCGAGACCCATGAGCCTTGGCTTTTGGGGACGACGTAGACGACCTGGCTTTCAAAGCCCTTGGGCAAGTTCAGCCTGCGGGGAACTCCGGCTTCATTTTCTTGGGCAAGGCCAACTGCATCACTGGCAGCGGCGACAAGAAATAAAAGCGTAGCCAGAAAGTTCTTTTGTCGCATCGTCGTCAACCCTGAAGGAAACCGGACCCCACAAGTTTGACCTCTGTCGGGGCGTTGTGAGCAGGAGAATTCATCGAGATGCCGGATTTGTTGAGAAATTGCGGTTTTCAGAAACGCTCAGTTCGACGAAAAAGTAGCTTGCGAATCCCCGCACGGAATCGCATCCACCGTATTTTGGCCCCTGCCAACTGACAGAGGCATGTCATAACGCCTGTGACGTGTTTGCGTCCCTTCGCACCGAGACCGATGAGCAATTCCCAGGAACGAACAATCGAAAGCCTTTACCGTCTCAAAAGTCGAGCCATCGAGTGGCACGCGCTTCAAGCGGCATCGCAAACGGGGGTCTTTCGCGAACTGGCCAAAGGTCAAAAAACGGCAGCCCAGCTCGCCGATTTACTTTCTCTCGACGGCGCAGCGACACAGCGACTCATGGTTGTTCTTTGCAGAACCGAAATGGTCGACCAGTACGGTGATGACTTTGCCTTGACGACTCTTGGCCGCTTGGTGCCCGAACCGCTGCTGGATTTTGGCAGCGATCATTTGCAACACATCGTCAGCCATCTGAAGTCTGGTGCCTCCATCGACGGCGAAGCCGGCTGGAACATGGAGCTGGCGTCGCGAGAATGGACATTGACGCCCGCTGCACTGACCGCCCTGCAAGCGCTCGGTGTCGGCGGTGTGAGCCGCAAAGGCCTGTTTGTTCTCGAAGTTCACGCGGGTTCAGCGGTGTTTGCATCAGCCCTGACGCATCGCGACCCAACGTCACGGATCTTTCTGGTCGACCAAGCCGAAGGACTGGAGCGAGCTCGCAAGACAGTGCCCAGTATCGAAGTCGAAGAACGAACCGAATTCATCACGATCGAAGCCGGCCAGCAGTGGTGGGAAGCCGGTTTGCCGGGCGCGGACTTGATGTTGATGGTCAACGAGATCCATCGGCTCTCTGCCGAGCAGCGAGCCCAGTGGTTTTCGCACGCTCGTCCGCTGCTGCATCAAGAAGGCGAGCTGATGATCGTCGATGTATTCCGGGGGCAGGAAAATGGCATCGAACGTGCGGCAGACTTTGAGCTGGAGCTTGGTTTGCGCACCGGAAAATCCATCTGCGACGCCAAGGAGCTTGAGACAGAGCTGAAGACAGCAGGCTTCCGCCAGGTTCAATTCGCCTGGCTAACCTGCGAGCCATTCCTGTACGGCTTGCTGCTGGCAACGCGATAGCAGGTCGGACCTAGACCCGGATTATTCACGACGACGGGCGTTGCTTCTACGTCTTGCCAACAGGAGCAAGGGAAAACCTGAATTTCGACAAGAAATGTGAATCATCCGGTAGATGAAAACCACAGCGATCGTTTCATCGCATCAGAGTAACCGATCACTGTCTCAACTGATTCTGAAGCCTACGAGATCTGATCCAATTCCAGCAACGTCGACACCAACGCCTGCGTGTCGTCATGGGACTTTTCCAGCAACACCATCCCAAAGGCCTTTGGCAAACCTAGCGAATCGAATCGGTCCGCCGGGAAACAATTCATCAACGAACTGGCGATTTGGCGATTAAGATCGGGGTTGGCAGCCCACCTTGAACATGGCTTTCGCAGTTCTGCCGAAAACGAAGCCAGCAAAATCTGCTGACGACGGAAAAGCCCATCGTTGGGATGAAACTGGTTTTCTTCTTGGAAATCCGAAACGCGATTGGCGTCAAAGGCAAACGTTCGGGCGATCTTTTCATCCGGAACCATCGCGAGGAAAACGTCCGTCCAACGCTCCGTCTTCTGGCGAATTCGATTCAGTCGTTCAAACGCGACTTCGTTGGTGCCTTGCTGCGCCAACAGGATTCGCATCGCCCGATTGCGGGCTTCAATGTGGCTGATGTGTACCGAATGGGCCACGCCGAATAGTTCGTCGGATTCCCGGTAGCTGTCGTGCGCCAAAACGGCCGCTGACCAGATACGAGTCAGAAACTCGGAAACAAAAATCTCCTCGATGACAACTTCCATCGCCGGCCAGGGATCGTGCGCACCGGAAGGTGAATCAAAGTCAGCCTGAAACATCTTGAGCGAAGTGACCCAGCGCTGCAGGCGAGCCTTCGAGTGGACCCAGTAGTCCACCGCAACAAGTTCCTGAGGCTCGCCGCCTCCAAAGATCAGGTTGGGAGCGTGGATCGCGATCCAGCTCCCAATTTGTGCCAGTTGGCTTGCGTGCATAGTATTTGACTCATCACAGAAAATAGTGGTCCAGCAGGACCAGGAAGGCATTCAAAGCAATCGCAGTGCCAAGGCAACTGCCGAATCCGAAACTGGGCGATGAGTTTGTTTTTCACGAGGCTTTTCTGGCAGAATCCGCACCTCGCGTGTTGCAAACTGGCAACATGTGGTCTGGAGACATCATCGCGATGAACCCCAAAATCAGCAAGCGACATTCTTCCCAGAGCCGCCAAAGAGCTAAAACTCATTGATGAGTGGACCCGTTTGTAACCCCTGGAGAATTACTTCCGAAATTTCGACGCTTGTGAGATCATGATGCAGGAAGATGAAGACAAGATACTGATTAGTCGGGCGCGGGGCGACCGTAGAACTCGGGGGCCTTTGCTTAAATAATCAACTACAAGGCATCGATCGTGGCGACGATTACCTGAACCCGGATTATTCTCGAGGCTTGCGCGTCAGAATCAGTTGAGACAGTGATCCGCGACTCTGATGCGATGAAACGATCGCTGTGGCTTTCATCCACCGGATGATTCAAATTTCTTGTTGAAATTCAGCTTTTCCCTTGCTCCTGTTGGCCAGACGTAGAATTAACGCCCGTCGTCGTGAATAATCCGGGCTGAAACTTTCTCAATGGCACACGAGTGCTTACCATTTCTCACGGCACACGGAGTGTGCCTACTACTTTGGAACCAACCATCCGATCCATGCAATTCACCATCGTCCCGGTCACCGACTACCACCAAAACTGCTCCATCGTCTACGACGAAATCAAAAAAGTCGGCGTCATCGTCGATCCCGGGGGCGACGTTGACCGCATCGCCGCCGAAGTCGCGGAACTTGGCATCACCGTCGAAGCCATCTGGTTGACGCACGGCCATCTTGATCATGCCGGCGGTGCTGAAGCAGCGAAAAAGCAATTCAAAGTTCAGATCATCGGTCCACACGAAGCAGACAAAATGCTCCTGGACAACATCGAAACCGTTGCCGCCGATTACAGCATGAGCGGCATGTTTAACGCCGTGCCCGACCGCTGGCTAAACGACGGCGACACACTTTCAATCGCCGATAACGAATTCGAAGTCCGCCACTGTCCTGGCCATGCTCCCGGGCACGTGGTGTTTATCAATCACGCCAACAAGTTCATTCTCATGGGCGATGTCCTGTTCAAGGGCTCGATTGGACGGACTGATCTTCCCGGCGGCAACCATCAGCAACTGCTGCACAGCATCGCCACCAAAATCATGACCCTGGACGACGACTACACCTTTCTCTCGGGCCACACTCCGCTATCGTCGATCGGGGAAGAGCGGACAGGCAATCCGTTTCTCCGATAGGTCGGCAGAAACTGCGTTGGAGGCTAAGCCGCTGCGGTGGAGGCTAAGCCGCTGCGCTGGAAATGAAGACGCTGGAAGCCTTCACCACGATGGTCGCGGCACTATTTCACGTCCTCGTAGCGGAACTCCTTGCGGAAACTCTTGTGGGGCTTGCCGTCGACCTCAGCATACGGGTACGCCAGATAGTTCACCCTCGGCGAGGCAGCGGCAGGCTGTAGCACCAAATCGCGGCCGATCGAAAACGTGACACGGTTCTCGGTCAGGTTGCCAAAATAGTAATCGGCCAATGTCGGATCTTTGTCAGCCTCGGAAATGTCAACCGGAACCCATTTGCCTGCGGATTGAAATTTGGCCCAGCAATGATAGCCACCGACTTCGCCGCTGCCACGTTGAGTGGGAACCGGAAAACCGATTTCAAATCGCGATGGAATCTTCAACGATCGAGCCGCAGAAATGAACAGGCTGTGAAAGTCTGTGCAGTTTCCAAAGCGACTGTCGCAAGCCCACAACGCATCACCCTGGCCCCAACCGGGCTTGTCCGCAGGCTTGTCGTACTTCATGTGTTTTCCAACGCCCAGATACAATCTCCGGGCAACGTCCAGACGACTGCCCTTGGTCGCCGCATCGCTAAGGACTACCTTGCGGAGCTTTTCGCTGGTGGGGACAAGCTTCGAAGCCTGCGTCCAATCCTTGCCCTGTTCCACTGCCTCGTAGTTGGCGGCGGTGACTTCACGGCGAGTAACACGATAAAGCACTTTCATCGGCACTTCGCCGTCCTTGTTGGCTTTGGCTTCGAAATAGATCAGCTTGTTGCCATGACTCGAATCGGTCGTTTCCTGGTGCTTGCCGGGCAAATCCATCGACACAAGGGCGGCTTCCTGGTCGGCAGTGTTGGTCGCCAGCGGAATCCAAACGCGCACCTGGGCACCGGGCTTGAGCTCGGTGAGGGTCGCGCCGTAGGTGAATCGGAACGTCCGCGACTTCGGTTGCGCCGCCGGTTCGGCTGTCTCAACCTGCTTGGGCGCTTCCTGCTTGGGCGCTTCCTGAGCCCACAGAGGCGATACAAAAACAAACAACATCAACGGCAAAGCAAACTTCATAAGCCCGGTTCTCCAAGGATGGCAATCGGTGGCCAATAAAAACAATTTAACAACACTAACGCATCACCAGGCAGTTTGTAATACCCTTCACGTTGGCAGCGACAAACGACCCGTAGGCCGAAATTTTACCTCGTCTCCGACTTTTATGGTTCCCGCCTGGACCACCGTGGCCGTCAAGCCACCATGACCTCGCATGGCATTGTACCCACCAGCGCCCAGGGCTTCTTCCATTCGGCTACAGGGAGCACAAGCGCCGGTTCCTTGCAAAACGGCATCGCCGATGGCGAATAATTGTCGCTTCAGCGACACGAGGTTGATACCCTGAACCACAATGTTTCGCCGTAGCAAAACCGGATCCACCGCGTCCTGTCCCAAAATGGAACCGATCACTGCGAGGTGCTCTTTCTGGATCAACGTCACCTGCCGTTTACCACCGGCCTTTCCGTCAAACCGGTCGCCATCGAGCCCTTTTTCAAGACTCACTTTGACCGAATCGAGCACGACGACCGATTCTTTTCTGGCAGGCCGAACGCCAATCCAACAAACTTTCCCCGTCTGGGGAATCGACTCCAACAGCTCACGCATCTCCAACGCCATATTGATCTGGACCTCAATAGCCTAAAATAAGCCCTCACGAATCGTCAACTAACTCAGCGCAACTGACAAGGCTGAGTTACCGATCGTTCATTATTTGTTGAGAACCTAAACGATGAATCCAAGCAAATTTATCTGGAAAAACGGCGAGTTGCTTCCATGGGAATCCGCCACCGTGCACGTCATGTCCCACGCCCTTCACTACGGAACAAGTATTTTTGAAGGCATCCGCTGCTACAAAACCAACGAAGGCCGCGCCATCTTTCGACTGGACGCGCACATGCGTCGTTTTGTCGAGTCCGCCAAGATGTATCGAATTCCGCTGAAACACTCCCAGGAACAGCTGATGGAAGGATGTCGGCAAACCATCGACGCCAACGGTCTCACCAACGCCTACATTCGCCCGTTAAGTTTTTACGGAGCCGGTTCATTGGGTGTCGTTCCAGGCTCGAACGTTCCCGTCGAAACGGTCATCATTGCGATCGAATGGGGAGCCTACCTGGGCGAAGAGGGACTCACCCAAGGCATCGACGTCTGTGTCTCTTCATGGAGCCGCACCACCAGTTCGTCGATTCCGGTTCTCGCCAAAGCCGGCGGTCATTACCTCAACGCAATGCTCATCGGCGGCGAAGCGAGACGCAACGGTTACGTCGAAGGCATTTCGGTCTCCGACAAAGGCACCATCAGCGAAGGGTCCGCCGAAAACATTTTCCTGATCCGCGACCAAATCATCTACACACCGCCTCTGGGCGCAGCGATCTTGGGCGGGATCACCCGCGCGTCGATAATTGAACTGGCAAAGTCGCTGGGCTACGAAGTCGTCGAACAGCAGCTTCCCCGTGAACTGATGTACGTCGCTGATGAGATCTTCTTTACCGGAACCGCCGCCGAAGTCACACCCGTGCGAAGCGTCGATGGCATCGAAGTCGGCTGCGGAAGCCGCGGACCGATCACCGAAAAGATCCAGTCCGCCTTTTTTGGGCTGTTCGACGGCACAACGCCGGATGCGCACCGCTGGCTGGATCCCGTCCCCACGACGACCAAAGCCTGATCTTTGCAACGTGCGATCACTCGAAGCAGATACGACGCAAGCCCGCAGACACCAGCCACACTTGATTGTGTGGTCGAGAATTCTGCGGGCCAGTCGAATTCGCGTCCGTTCAGCGGACGACGCATTACTTTTTAGCCAACCTGACAGGTACAGGCTTCGAAAGTGTGAATCCTGCCTAAGACCGGTTTGTTCGTCGACGCATTCCAATTGCTGCGAAAATCAGTGCAACTACAGCACCAGAAGCTGGCTCCGGAACTGCTGCAACTGATGCGGTAAAGCCATCGATCGCGATGACGTAGGGCGCGTTGGCAGCAGGGCCCGCGTTAAAGAACTGAACCTGTCCGATTCGTTGACCCAACGTCGCGCTGTCGAATGAAAATTGCGACAATGCTGGCGTGATCGTAACCCCTGAAGCCAGTGCCGAACCATCAACACCGAATACGCTCAACGTTGGTACGCCGTTGGCAAAATCTCCCGCGAAGAAGCTGACGTTATCCACACCACCGGCAGAAAATGTAATGGTGCCTTCGTCATCTGTCGTGCCGGTCAGATCGCGGCCAAAACTCCCGGTGAACGTCCCGTTAACGAAAAAGTAAGCGTCGTTTGAATCACTGTAAGCCGGGCCATGGAAAGCCTGCTCTTGGATACCGCCAGAAAACAATGCCGAAAAACTTCCACTGTCGCTAACCAGCGTAACGTCTGCGGTCGATCCGGTCGCGAATTCTGCTGAACTAAACGTCGTGCTGAGTGAATCTTGTGCCTCGGCACCGGTCACAGCGCAAGCCGCAATCAGAAAAGCCACTGACAATCTTTTGAACATCTAAAACTCCTAATCTCGTCGTCAAATCAATAGTTGGAAAATTCAAGCAAAGTGAGGAACACCGGAATCTGTGAAAAACCCGAACACTATCGTTCAAAAAGAGCCGGAACGTGATCGCCACGCCCGGAAAACGGATGCTCTTCGGGAATCACCCAACTTGGGTAAGCTCCGGAGTCTAGCACAGAATTTTTCATCCTTTGGATTTATCGACCAACAGTGTTAGCTGAACCCCAAAACCGCAATCAAACCACATAAACCGCCAGCTCTGGCAATGAATTTTTCGCAAACAGGGGCATCGCCGAACAGACGGCACAAGGCTGGACACCTTGGAACCCGTTCCCACGACCGCCACAGCCCGGATTATTCACGAGGCGTGGGTGTATTTTTCAGTTTAGTCAATGAACAGCACCCGCTGAAAAAGAGTCTCTGGTCTGGACTTCAGCAGCGAGTTGAACTGAAACCCGGGCGACGATCCAGCTTTGACCTTCGCGTCAGTCAGGTTCAACGCAAGTCAACGCCCGTCGCCGAGAGTAATTCCGGTTCAGAACGACAGGTTGAGCAATTTTGGGAGACGGCATCGTGTGCTTCCTTGCAGAGAAATAGCAGGCCGTCTATCCCAGAAACTGGCTTTGGAAAAATGCGAATCCGGGCAGACACGCTTGCTTTGTGACGCCACGAAAAAAGGCAACATCAATTCGATGCTGCCATTCTGATGCTGCCATTCTGAAGCTGCTATTCTGAAGCTGTTTCAAATTGCCCTTTTGACTAATCGTCTTTCTTCAAGGGCTCTTTCTTTTCAGTAATGTTTTCGGCGTCTTCGCACTTGTCGGCGTTCAGCTGGATATAGCTCTGCCATTCCTCTGGAACTTCATCTTCGTGGTAGATGGCTTCGACAGGACATTCGGGAACACACGCTTCGCAGTCGATACACTCATCAGGGTGAATGTAAAGCATCTGGTCGGCCTCGTAGAAGCACTCCACAGGACAGACGACAACGCAATCGGTGTAGCGGCATCCATCACAAGGTTTGGTCACAACGTGTGTCATTCAAGTCTCCTGAATCGCGATAAAATCGCAAAAGTCAATTTCGGGTTTGCTGGCACAACAAAAAGGCTGCCTGCAACACCGCTGGGCAATCCTAGTACTGCCCTTTCTGGGTGTCAAGCTACGCAAAATTTAACGAAAAGGCAGCTTTGCCATTCGCTATCGAGGCTCAATTTTAATGATCGGCAATGTACGTTTAATGCTTGAAGGGTCTCCTCGCCAAGTAGCTTTATTCGGATCGATTCTGGCGAAATCCCCACGGCGCGCCCGTTTTGATGTGGCGCTGCGGTGGCTGCGGCTTCTACCGGCTAGCCCTTGTTCGTCAGTTCGGCAAGCTCGGCAAGCATCCCCTTGGCCTGGCCGTTATTGATCGCCGTGTTGCATCGCTCAACCGCCATCGGCAACGCATCGCAAATTCCTGACACCCAAAGCGCCGCCGCGGCGTTCATAACAACGATGTCACGTTGCGGTCCCGCGTGGCCATCAAAAATCCGACGGATCATGTCAGCGCTTTCGCTTGGGTTGTTGACTTTGAGCATGCCAATGCTGCCCGGCTCAAGTCCAAAATCTTTGGGAGCAAGTTCCGCCGTGCGAACCTGTTTACCAATGATCTCCGAAACATCGGTCACATCGCCGATCGAGATCTCACCCAGGCTATCGCGGGAGTGAACCACAATCGAACGCTCGGTTCCCAACAGCGCCAACGCCCTGGCAATCTTTTCCCGCGTCTCACTGCGGCCCGCACCAAGCACCTGAAATTTGGCACCCGCCGGATTGCACAACGGGCCTAGCAAATTAAAGATCGTCGGATGCTTGAGCTTTTTTCGCACATTGGTCACGTGCTTGACCGAAGGATGAAACAGCGGCGCAAAGCAAAAACAGATCCCCAGTTGGTCCAGGCATTTTTCCACCGTCTCGATCGGGCACTCGATGTTCACACCCAAGGCCGAAAGCACATCTGCCGAACCGGTCTTGCTAGTCGACTTGCGATTCCCATGCTTGGCGACCGACGCTCCCGCCGATGCCGCCACGATCGCCGCTGCCGTGCTGACATTAAAGATCCCCGAGGTTCCGCCGCCGGTTCCACAGGTGTCGACAAGGCTCTCGCGACGTGTCCTGATGGGCGACATGTGCTTTCGCATCGCCGTCGCTGCGCCCGCAAGTTCCTCGACGGACTCGCCTTTTTCGTACAGAGCAACCAACAGGGAAGAAATCTCACCTGCCTTGCAGTTGCCTTGCATGATGCCATCGACAATTTCAGTCATCTGCTCCTGGTCGAGGGACTGTCCGTCGGCAACTTGCCGGGTGGCTTCGCGAATCACTATGGGCTCCGGGTGGAATCTGGGCAAAAGAGGATCTTAACAAAACAGAGACCTCCATTCCTAGCCACTCGTTTTTCTCTTGTTCGGAATTTGCAGGATTCCTACAATCCACCGTCAAATTCAACATTAACCCACTGCAGCATATGGCTCGTAAAATCATCATCGATTGCGACATGGGCATCGACGACACCGTGGCCCTGTGCATGCTTTTGTTCGACGAAAGGCTGGAAGTCCTCGGTATTACCGCCACTCCGGGCTGTGTGGATGCCCAGCAAGCCAACCGCAATCTACAGGCGGTTTTGTCGCTTTTGGATCCCGATCGCTATCCACGCATCGGATTGGCGTCTCCAAGCGAAAACGGCCCAGCGGTGGATACCCGGTTCCTTTACGGTCACGACGGGCTGGGAAACACCGATTTTGAGGCCTCCGTCAAGCAATCCGCTCCGCCAGCGGAAAAGCTGATCATCGACGCCGTCCGCCGCCACCCCAACGACGTCACGATCGTCTGTCTGGGCCCGCTGACCAACCTCGCTCAAGCCATCCGCCGCGAGCCTCAGATCACACCGCTGATCGACCGCGTGATCATGATGGGCGGAAGCCTGACCGCTCAAGGCAACATCACCCCCGCCGCAGAATTTAACTTCTACTTCGACCCACAAGCCGCCCGCGAAGTCCTTTCGGCACGCACGACGAACCTGCTGGTGCCCCTGGACGTGACCCGGCAAGTCAAATTCGGGATGGACATTCTCTCGGACGTTCCCGGCGGCAACTCACGCGTCGGCGACCTGCTCCGCCAGATCTTGCCCTTCACATTCCGCGCCCATCGCCAACAGCTGGGCATGGAACAGATCTCTCTCAATGATGCCGTTGGCGCTCTGGCGGTCCTTGAGCCCGACCTGTTCGAGTTTGAGCGCATCGCCGCGGATGTCGAAATCGAAGGCAGCCTCACCCGCGGCGTGCTGGTGCTGGACCGACGCGAAAGACCCGAATGGAGACCCAACGTCGACGTCGCTGTTGGAATTCGCGACACCGCATCCCAGTTCATCATCGATCAACTGACCATGGCCGGCCACAAGTCAAAGTAGGCATAGTAGTAGGCACACTCCGTGTGCCGTCGCGCGCGATTAGACCTCAACGGCAACCGAAGCGTGCCTGATGCTTTGGCTCACCACCACCATCACCGCGATCCACGCGACGAACAACGGAATCGTAAACTGCAAACCCACCGCGACAGCAACCGCCCGCGAAAAGACCACGCCTAAAAAAACCAAGGCACTCAGCAGCGTCAATTCGCTCGAATGCGATTCAGCACCCTGACTTAAACCGTGGCTCACGGTGCAAATCGCCAGCGGCAACAACAGGATCGTCAGATCGTACGTATAAAAGTGCGGACTGGTAAGAATCATCGCCACGACCATGACCGAAAACTGCAAGCCAAACCTTGGCGAAGCACAATCAATCGTCCCCCGCATCACCCACGCGACCAGCCCCAAAACGCCGACCGCCAGCAAACCCGCCAATGGCTTGACCAGCCACGGCCAACGCGATCCCAACAGCAACTCCGCCGCACCCCACAGGCTGTGCGATTCGTGCAACTGGTAGCCGCCGCTTTGGACGAAGTCATTCATCCCCATGCATGTTTCCAGATAGCCCCGCCACGCCTCGGGCGACACCAGTGACATGCCGATCAGCATCGCCAACGTCAAAAGCGAACCCGCCACAAACCACCACTGACGCTTCCAGAGCATCGTCAACCCAATCAGGATCGCAAAGTGCGGTTTGAAGGCAATCAGCCCAAAAATCAGTCCAGCCCCAAGCGGCTTCTCCCGGTGTAGCAACACAAAAGTCACCGTCAGGATCGCAAGCAAAATCGTGGACTTCTGTCCCATGTTCAGACTTACCAACAGCGGCATGAACAGCACCGCAGCGCATAGCCAGCCAATACGTTCGCGTGAAAGAAACCTGTAGCGGTACACAAACGCCAACGCCGCGACCGACAACGCGAGAGCATTGAAAAACGAAAACGCGATTGCGAATTTTGGATATGACATCCCCGTCGCCAAACTCGCCAACTGATAATGGTACGGCGGGTAGACCATCGGAAAGAACGATTCCGGCTTCCACTTGAATCCGACGACTTCGCTTTGGTGTTGGACGGTCCGTGAATACTCCCAATCGTAAAGCTTCTCGCGCCCGTGGCTCCAGATTCGTCCGCCAACGAACTCTTGCAGAAAGTCACCGCCAAAGGAGCCCGTACGAACCGGCTCAGCGAAGGCGCTTGAATGCGGTGCGTGTGAAAAATTGGGCGAGACCTTGAGCACCACCGACACCAGCGCAAATGGGATCAGCAGACACAGCGCAAACGTCTGCCAACCCGGCAAGACCGACATTTCGGATTTCGTCTGTTTTGGCAGAGTGTCCAAAGTACTTTGAGTCATGGGTGCGATTGACGGCACACGGAGTGTGCCTACTACTTTGATCGCTCACATCACTCCGCGAAAAAAGCCGCAGTCAAAAACTGCGGCTTGTTCGGAATCTGACAGCCAGCCCCAGAGCCTCAGAGCCCCAAGGCGGACCTGCTTGTTAGCGATTTCTACTCATCCGAAGAATCGTCGTCGCTGTCACCCGCTTCGCTGGCACCAACACCCACCGCTTCCTCAGCAGGCTTGTCCTCTTCGGCGGGTGGAATGAACTCGCTGTCGAATTTGAGCTGCTTGATCTTGCCGACTTCCTCGTCAGACTGCGGTTCTTCTCGCTCGGGCTTGCCGTCAGGCCCACGCAAAGCATCCACCACCAGCTTGTTCTTGCCGGTGAAGTTTCCTTGCAGCAGTTCCTCGGAAAGCGGATCTTCGACGTAGTTCTCCAACGCACGACGCAGCGGGCGAGCACCGTAATCGGTGTTGGAGCCTTTGTCGATGAGGAATTCTTTCGCGTCGTCGGTCAGCTCAAGGTCAAAGCCGCGTTCTTTCAAACGCTCCTTGATTTTCGCCAATTCGAAATCGATAACGACCTTGAGGTCCTTGCGTTCGAGGTGACGGAAGATGATCGGCATCTCCGAAAGACGGTTGAGAAACTCGGGACGGAAAGCCTTTTGGATCTCGTCGTAAACGCGTTCTTTCATCGACTCGTAGCTCTGGTCGTCGCCAGCACCGGGCAGACCAAAGGCCGATTCGTTCTTGATCGCGTGAGCACCAACGTTGGTGGTCATGATCAGGATCACGTTGCGGAAGTCCACGTTGCGGCCAAAGCTGTCCGTCAAGCGGCCTTCTTCCATCACCTGGAGCAACATGTTGAAGATGTCCGGATGCGCCTTTTCGATTTCGTCCAGAAGGACAACCGAGTAAGGGCGGCGGCGGATCTTTTCGGTCAGCTGACCGCCTTCTTCGTAACCGACGTATCCCGGAGGGGCACCAATGAGCCGCGACAGGTTGTGCTTTTCCATGTACTCCGACATGTCGATCGTGACCAGGGCTTCCGGGTCGCCGAACATGAATTCAGCAAGGGCCTTGGCCAGGAGCGTCTTACCGACACCCGTTGGACCGGCAAAGATAAAGCAACCGATGGGCCGTTTTGGATCTTTCAGACCACTGCGGCTACGACGAACCGCTTTGGAGATTGATTTGACCGCATTTTCCTGGCTGACGACGGTCCGGTGAAGCTCCTCTTCCATCTTCATCAGACGAAGCGAATCTTCGGTCGACAAACGCGTCAGTGGAACACCGGTCATCTTGGAGATCACCTCAGCGACGACCTCTTCATCGACGACGCCTTCGTTCTGTTCCGACTTTTCACGCCAGTCCTTTTTGATCTGTTCCTTTTTCTTGCGGAACTTGTCCGCCTGATCGCGAAGCGAAGCCGCTTTCTCAAAGTCCTGACTGGCGACGGCGTCTTCCTTTTCGCGATTAAGCCGCTCGATGTCCTCGTCGATTTCCTTCAGATCCGGCGGACGCTTCATCGTGCGAAGCCGGATACGGGCACCCGCTTCGTCGATCACGTCGATGGCTTTGTCAGGAAGGCAACGGCCGGTGATGTAGCGACTGCTGTACTCCACAGCGGCTTCGACGGCATCGTCGGTAATCTGCACGCGGTGGTGTTCTTCGTAGCGTGAACGAAGCCCCTTGAGGATCTCCACGGTGTCGGTAACCGAAGTCGGATCGACCAGAATCTCCTGAAAACGACGCGCCAAAGCACTGTCTTTTTCGATGTACTTGCGGTACTCATCGAGCGTGGTCGCACCGATACACTGGATCTCGCCACGCGCCAAAGCAGGCTTGAGGACGTTGGCGGCATCGATCGCACCTTCAGCACCACCGGCACCGACAAGCGTATGAAGCTCGTCAATGAACAGAATCGTGTTCTGGGCACGCTTGACTTCGTTCATCACGGCCTTGATCCGCTCTTCGAACTGACCACGGTACTTGGTACCGGCGACCATCATCGCAAGGTCAAGGACGACGATTCGTTTGTCGGCAAGGATCTCCGGGACTTCGCCGGAGATGACGCGTTGGGCAAATCCTTCCACGATCGCAGTTTTACCCACGCCCGCTTCCCCGAGGAGAACCGGATTGTTTTTGGTGCGACGGCAAAGAACCTGAATCGCTCGCTCGATTTCCTTTTCACGCCCGATCACCGGGTCGAGTTCGTTCTTGCGAGCCAGTTCGGTCAGGTCGCGGCCAAAGCTGTCCAGGGCCGGAGTTTTCGATTTGCTGCCACGGCCCGATGGCGATTCACCCTCTCCGCCTGCGGCTTCGCGGCCACCACGTTCGGCACCTTCGCCCGACTCAAGCCCATTGCCCAGAAGGTTCAGCACCTCTTCGCGGACGTCTTCGAGCTTCAGGCCCAGATTGATCAACACCTGAGCGGCCACACCTTCCTGCTCGCGAAGCAAACCCAAGAGGATGTGTTCGGTGCCGACAAAGTTGTGCTGCAGGTTGCGAGCTTCTTCCATCGAGTACTCGATGACCTTCTTCGCTCGTGGCGTTTGCGGGAGCTTGCCCATGGTGATCATCTCGGGACCACTCTGAACCAGCTTTTCGACTTCCAGTCGGATCTTGCGCAGCTCGACGTCTAGGTTCTTGAGAACGTTGGCCGCCACGCCAGTGCCTTCCTTGACCAGGCCCAGCAACATGTGCTCGGTGCCAATGTATTCGTGATTGAATCGCTGGGCCTCTTGGTTAGCAAGCTGCATAACCTTGCGTGCCCGGTCAGTAAAGCGTTCGTACATTCGATGATTCCTCTAGTGATGGAAGTCGCAAAAAAACGTTCCCGTGAACAAGCCCGATCACGATGACCGATTTCAATTCAAAGCTCAAACAGGATCCGCCGTTTGCACTAGTCGGGGTAGTGAACTCGGGTTTCACGTACGAAACCGTCGTTGTTGGTTGAAACCGATTCGGAAACAGAGGGTTGCGACGACTCGAATTCTTCGACCAATCGCAGCAATTCTCTTTCCCGCTCAATTTCACTTTTCCAGATCACCGCCGGATCGTACTTCTGTAACTGATCCAGCTGTGAAGTTGCGGCGTTGAACTGCCTCGTATGACGAAACAGTGTTGCCAACATCAACCGCGATTCAACGTCTCGCGGATGACGCCTGAGTTGCCTTTCGAGCAACCCCTGTGCCTCCTGCCAGTGTCCCTTCAAGTATTCCCGACGAGCGTGAAGAAACAAGGAGTCGATGTCAGCGGTGTCGTCGTGGACAACGTTTGATCGATCTTCTCGTGTCAGTGACATCACGTCAGGCAAGTTCCGTCGCGCCACCATCGTGGTCGCCAGCCAGAACAATAACAACACCGGCCACGCAATGGCCGCAAAGCTGTCATCCTGAAAAAGGTCCGTCCATATAAAGGTCGCCACCAAAGTCAGATTCAACAACGCCGCGAATCCCACTGCGAGGATTAACGACGCCCAACGGCCCTGGTACCACAAACCAGGCAGACCTGGCCAGCAACAAAGCATCGATGAACTCAAACTCATGGCGAACTCCGGTTTCGCACCTAAAAAAAATATCACCTGATTACGGACCCGGGCGGGAATCCAATTCCCGTTTTCCTGTTATTCCGTCCGAATAACCCGGAGTATCCGGCTGTTGCGAAAATACGTCAATCGCAAACAATTTGTGCGAAAATAAACGCTCTCCCAGTCGGCACAAAACTCCCGATACTACGAGCCTTTTTGGGTGGCGATCGTTTCACCTCACCCATTCCATGCCAAAGTGACATCGATGGACGATTCCGAAAATTCCCCGATTTTCCAATTCCGGATCCTGGACGCTTCGATTAACCGGGCGTCCGAAGGCCTGCGGGTTGTCGAAGATTTCGCACGAATGGGGCTCTCGGACCCCTTTCTCACGTCACTTCTCAAGAACCTCCGCCACGACCTTACAGTGGCCACCGACCCAATCGACTCACTGGCAAGAATCCAGGCCCGCAACAGCGAACGGGATGTTGGACGAACCATCACCACCGAACAGGAGTTCAACCGCGAGAATCTGCTGGCACTTATTCGCAGCAATATGGCCAGGGTCCAGCAGGCGCTGCGAACGATCGAAGAATACTGCAAGTCGTCCTTCGGTCAGATCGCCGCCGATGTCGAACAGCTTCGTTATCGCGCCTACACGCTCGAAAAAGCCATCGTCAACACGGCCTTCAACGGCTCACGGCTGGCCAAAGCCCACCTTTACGTGTTGGTCGACGGTTGCGGCGGCGACTCCGAAAAACTGATCGCACTCTGCTCCGGGCTGGCCGACGCTGGCGTGAGCTTCATTCAGCTCAGGGACAAAATGCTGAACGATCGCCAACGAATCACGGCCGGCAAAACCATCGCTGCTGCGATCGATGAAACGGATTGCCGCTGGATCATGAACGACCGCGCCGACCTGGCCTTGGCTGCCGGCGCCGACGGTGTGCATCTGGGCCAGGAGGATGCTTCTGTTCACTGCGCCCGACAAATCCTAGGCTCCGGCAAGTTCATTGGCGTTTCAACTCACGACATCGATCAAGCCCGCCAAGCGGTCATCGACGGAGCCGACTACATCGGCATCGGGCCGACATTTCCTTCGACCACAAAGGCTTTCGATCAGTTTCCGGGGCTGGATTTCGTCAAAGCCGTCACCGCTGAACTTTCCATCCCAGCTTTTGCCATCGGTGGAATCAACGCTGGCAATCTGGGGGAGGTCATCGCCGCAGGGTGCCGCAGAGTTGCTGTTGCTTCCGCTATCACCGGCAGCAACACCCCCGGCAAATCGGCCACGGAATTTTTGCAGCCACTGGTCGCAGCGTCAGAAACCGGTTAGCTGGCCGGACGTTTCAGTACCGGCGGATCGCTCAAAAATGGGATGAAAATTCACTGAGCCGCAGGCAGATCCTCCTGCCCGGGCAAACCATGAACTATATTGTGGATCTGCTTCTCCTGAATCTCCGAGGCCAAAATGTCTGTACCCCGTTTCCTGTTGATCTGCAGTTTTGTTGTCGCACTGTCATTGCCAGCGTTCGTGTCTGCCCAGGACGACGTTAGCTTTGTCAACGACGTCGCGCCAATCATCAACGCCAAATGCGGCAGGTGTCACGTCGCTTCGGCAAGGGGGCAGTATCGCATTAGCACCTTCAAAGAACTGATTGATGGCGGTTCCGTCAAAGCCAAAAAACCCGATCGCAGTCTGTTCATCAAGATGATCGAGAATGGCAAAATGCCAAAAGGTGGAGCCAAGGTCGACAAACAGGAACTCGAAACCCTGCGAGACTGGATTGAGCAGGGCGCAAAGTTTGACGGCACCGATGAAACCCAATCAATCGCAGTGAGAAACAACGGACGCGGTCAAGCCGGCGCTGGTCGCGGGAGAGGTCGCGGCGGCGCTCAAGCGGGTGGTGCCGGAGCGGGTGGACCGGGTAGATCAACAGCGGGGCGACCCAGTATAGGTTCCGAGGCAGGTGGCTCGCGCGCCGGTCGCGGTCAAAGTCGTTCTCGAGGCGGACGTCGACCATCACGACAGCAAAACCAGCCAAACCCCTCACGCGATCCGTTCGCGACCAACAAGCTGATCCAGTTTTTTGACCTCAACAGTGATGGACAGCTTTCACTTCAGGAGATCGACGCGGCCAAAAGATTGCTCTACTCGCTCGATGCCAACGAAGACGACCGCTTGACCGCGGACGAACTCAAAGAATTTGGGGCTCAGAAGTAGTAACACTATCCTGGCCCCAAACGTTCGTTTCGTTTTTGCGATCCCGGGTTTCGCGATCCCGGTTTTTGCGGTCACTAACGACTACTTCTGCGCGTTCAAATTCCAGTCGTAGTCAAGGTGTCCGACGGTGTAGCCACCCTGGGCCACTGCGGTTTTCACATTTTCAGGAAAGTACGGCATGACCTTTCTGATTTGCTCAGCGGTCGTGGCTCCAAAGTCAGAACCGAACCAGTCCATGATCGCGCTCAATTTGAGTTTCTTGTTTTGCACATCAAGCTGCAGGTTTTGTTGACGCGAAAAGAAATCTGTCGTGTTGGTAACAAGCTGCTGCTCGATCTTGTCGGCAGTGTATGCCTCATTCATCAAACGCGGACAGCCGATCGACGCACACACGATTGCAAAGTGAATCCGCGGCTCGCTCATCTTTCGCAACACCTGATGCTCAATCTGATCCAAGTTGATTTTGCCGCTGCCGCTGTACAGCCACAATTTTTTCCAGATGTTGTAACCCAGAACTTTTGGAGTGTGGTTTCGGATGCTGGTCGTCGGATAGACGCGGAGAATACCTTCGACGGTCAACGCGTTGTAGGCGTTGATCCAGTACGCCAGTTTGGCCTCACGTCCCGCGTTGGCGTTCGGGTTGGCTCTGCTGAGATTCGTCAGGTAAGTCGTCAGCTTGGTGCGTGACTCGGTATCGGCCTGCCACGCGGCGTAGTTGACTTGTCCGTCTGCATCGACAAACTTCTGTAAAAGCTCATGGAATGGCTGGTGATTGATCTGGTCGATCGAAACCTGATCTTTGGCGGCCCACTGGGTTCCCGCATACTCATCTGCAGCCGACATGTTGGCCCACGAGAATACGGCAACCAACGAAAGCAACAAAACGGTGGCGGATAGTTTCATGATTGTCTTCCTTGTTATCTTCAAAACGTTCACTGGAATCTGACGCAGCGGCAATACGAATACTTACGGTACAAAAGTTCAACGAAAAAATCCATCTTTCTCGCGTGGTGCTCTAACCCACACCCCACCATCATGATCGAAATCGAAAAGAAATTCCCCGTCACAGACCCCAACGCTCTTCGTCAGCAGCTTTCACAAATGGCGTCAGATAAAGCATGGGCCACCCAAACGCAGTCCGATCAGTACTTCAATCACAAGCAGCTCAAATTTGACCAACTGGACATTGCGTTGCGGATTCGAACCACCGGCGACAAGCGGATTCTCACCTACAAGGGCCCCAACCAAGCCGAAGATACAAAAATCCGCGAAGAAGTCGAAGTCGAACTTTCAGATGCTCAAACTCAGAGCATCACAAAAGTTTTCCAGGGGGTCGGCATGTACTCGGTGGCGACTGTCCAAAAGCGACGCGAATCCATTGCCGTCCAATGGGAAGGCTCCACCGTCACCGCCTGCTTGGACACGGTCGAAGAAGTCGGAAGCTTTGTCGAGCTTGAGTTGGTTGTCACCGATGACCGCCAGGTTCAGGACGCCACCGCCAAACTTGATTCGCTCTCAGCCGCCCTTTCGCTAGCGAACTCCACAACCACCAGCTACCTCGAAATGCTGCTGCGCAATCGCGGCGACATTTGACCCCGGATTATTCACGAGGCGTGGGCGTCAGAATCAGTTCCGACCGTGATCCGCGACTCTGATGCGATGAAACGATCGCTGTGGTTTTCATCTACCCGATGATTCACATTTCTTGTTGAAATTCTGCTTTTCCCATGCTCCTGTTGGCCAAACGTAGAATCAACGCCCGTCGTCGTGAATAATCCCGGTTGACTTGCCGCACACCGCTAGCAACTCTGCAATTGCGAGCCAAACGAATTCGCTTTATTTATTTAGTTAGTTAGCCGCCACTTGGTAGCCGCCTCGGCCCAGCGTCGCCACTAGGAGAACCAAGTCGCCAAACTTGCTAGACCGTCTCGAACCAGCCAAACGTTCCTTGGGTGTTCACGGCAACCGGAGCAGCAACCAGGCCCTGATCCTGATTTCCGAATTCGCTCTCAAAGTGCACCGCCGCGTTTTGCTCTTCGGCCGCTTCCACGTCTGCCTGCAATTCATACAGCTTGATCAGTCGCTCGATGACGGACGAAACGTGGACCAATCCGACGCGTTTTTGAAGAGGTTGTTGTGGGGTCTGGATCATGACTTTCCTTTCATTGCCTTACACAAGTCATGATTGGGCGGCAGGGTGACACATCCGGTCCGCGGTCGCTCAGAATTCTTGCTGCCCCACGTTTTTCGGCGTCAACTGCATGCAATTTTCCAGGCAGTGACCTGATGTGTCACGAATTTTTCGGCGTGGTAAACTGGGTCCACGGGCAACTCTTCATTTCGATCGCATGCAGCCACCAACTTTCAAAACCGTCCTGCTTCTGATGACCTTGCTGCTGGTACCGAACCTGTGCCACGGCGAAGACGTTCTGGTGCTCAATCGCACCGACGGCACCGGCGTTACAAAAAAGAAAGGCGAAGTCGTTTCGTGGACTGGGACGACGATCGCGATCCAGACCGCCGTTGGTCTCAAAGAAATCGACTCCGACCGTCTGGTTCGGCTTGAGACCGACTGGGATCCCGGGTTTGCCGCCGGTGACAAAGCCCTTGCTGCTGGCGACGTCGTTACGGCAAGTGAATCTTTCGCTGCAGCGTTCGAAGGCGAGGACCGCGTCTGGATGCGGAACATTATTCACGCCAAAGGAATCGAGTGCGCCGTCGCCACCGACTCGTGGTCCACCGCCGGGGCGTCCTTTATCAGCATCATTGCCACCGACCCACAAACACGATTTTTGCACATGGCACCACTGGCCTGGACCTCCAACCGCCCGCCCGCTTCGGCGATCGACCAGGCACAGCAATGGATCTCGTCGAGCGAACCGGCGATCGCGCTGTTGGGAGCAAGCTGGCTGTTGGATTCCGATCGCGAGCCGGCCAAAGAAGTCCTCGAAAAGCTCAGCCGCGACATCGATCCGCGAATCGCGGCTTTGGCCACGGGCCAACTTTGGCGGCTTGACCGGGTGGCTTTGAAACCAAAACGAATGGAACAGCGAATCAAAAAAGTCAGCGGCATGCCGGAACTTTGCCGCGCCGGGGCGTGGTACCAGATTGCCAGCAACCAGTCGCGCAGTAATGATGAAGCCCAACGCAAACGGGCGATTGCAAACTGGATCCGCATCATCAGTAACGATCCGTGGCAGCGAGAACTGTCCGCAGCATCGCTTTACCAGGCGAGTGTTGCGATGAAACAAATGGGGCGAACAACCGATGCAGCAAGGTTGCTGCAGGAACTCAAGGAGAAGTTTGGTGATTCCACCTGGGCAAACGAATAGCCTGTTGGCACTCTTGACACCGATACTGCAGGAGGCCGAACCGGCGGGTAGCAAAAGCTTCTTCGAAATCATTTTTTCCGGCGGCATCATCGGAATCATGATCATCATTTTGCTGATGGTCCTGTCGGTCATTTCGGCGTACCTGGTCATCGACCACCTGTTGACGATCCGCCGCAAAGACCTAATGCCTGAGGGGCTTGGCGACACCGTCCGCGGGCATCTGCTCGAAGGCAACGTGGCTCAGGCTCAGGAAGCCTGCAAAGCCAATCCCAGTTTTCTGTCGTTTGTTTTGATGCACGGTATCTCCGAACTCGAATTCGGCTGGAACAGCGTCGAGAAATCCGTCGAAGATGCTTTGGCCGAACAGTCCGCGCGGCTGTTTCGCAAAATCGAATACCTGTCGGTGATCGGAAACCTGGCACCGATGATCGGGCTGCTGGGCACGGTGATCGGGATGATCATGGCCTTTCAGGGCGTCGCATCGACCCAAGGAACCGCCAGCGCCCCGGAACTTGCCGAAGGCATTTACCAGGCACTCGTGACAACGGTTGGTGGGCTGTTGGTGGCGATCCCGTCGATTGGGGCGTTCGCGGTTTTTCGCAACCGGATTGACCAGATGGTCGCCGAAGCCTCTTACGTGGTGCAGCATGTGTTCAGCCCGCTACGGCGAAAAGCCAAAAGGGCCAAGTAATGCGCGTCCCACGCTACAAGCCATCGCGAAAGTTCGGGTTCAACATGACGCCGATGATCGACGTCGTGTTTCTGCTGATCATTTTCTTTCTCGTCAGCAGCCATTTGGCTCGCCAGGAAGCCCAGCAGGATCTTGATCTGCCGGTGGCCGCGGCAAGCGACAAAGACGAATCCAGCCCCACGCCGCGCGTGACGATCAATATTCTTGATGACGGGACGATGAAAGTCTCCGGTCGTCTGCTGCTCTCGAAGCAACTTGAACCGATGCTGCAAACCGTTTGCCAGGACAAAGGCAAAGACCTTCAGGTCCGCATTCGCTCCAGCAAAACAGTTCCCTGGTCCAAAGTCGAACCAATCATGCTGGCCTGCACCAAAGCCGGGCTTTGGGATGTTGGTTTCGCGGTCTACCAAAGCGAGCGATAGCATGCGTCGACCCAGCCAGCTTGTTCAATCCGGATCCGACGTCGATATCGATTCGGCCATGACGCCGATGATCGATGTCGTGTTTCTCCTGTTGGTGTTTTTCGTCTGGACCGCCAGCTTTCAGATCGTCGAACAGGTACTGCCCAGCCAACTGGTCACCGAATCGGGCCAGCAAAACATCGACATCGATCCGCCGCCCGAACAGTCGGACCTGGACAATCTGGTCATTCGCATCGAATTCGACGGTGCCGCTGCCACGTGGATCTTGCAGGAACAAGCCATGGCCGACATCGAACAGGTCAGCAGACAATTAGCCGCGATCGGAGCAATCAGCACCGATGTTCCGGTGATCCTGTGGCCAGAAAAAAGCGTCCCGCTGGAGTATGTTGTGGCCGCATTTGACGCCGCCAAATCCAGCGGCTATTCGAAGATTTCCTACGCAATCTCCGGAGACAACCAAAGATGACTTCGATGGTGCGTGTTGTCAGCCTCAGCCGCTGCATGGGCTTTAATTTAAGCTTTAATCTAAGCGTCTACGTATGCTTCTGCCTAAGCCTCTGGGCCAGCGCGGGATCCGGGACTGTGCTGCAGGATCCGCGCAGCCCCGACGTTTTCGATCAACGCGAGCGCAACGTTGTCATTGGTTTGCGCAAGCGCGGGTTGACCGACTTTGCAGAAAGCCACTGCGAGGAGTTGCTGCTGCGTCCCGAGCTAACCCAAAAAGACCATGCCCTGATCGCCGTAGAGCAAATTCGCAACCGCACAACACGGGGTTCGCTTGAGCCCGACCAACAGCCGCAGCAGGTTGAATCGATAAGCAAACTGGTCGAACGATTCGAGGTCCAGCACAAATCCAACGCCCGGCTTCCGTTGGTCTGGATGCAGCAGGCATTGGCCCAGATGACTTTTGCCAAACAGGCCAGTCGTTCGGGCAAAGCTGCCCGCGGCATCCGCTTTCTCAAAGACGCCAAATCGGTCCTTGAGAAAAATGGCTGGGAGGTTTCGCAGCAGCTTCAGGGTCGTCGTCCGCAACCGGGCCTTGACGATGATCAACTGAAATCGCTTGATGCCAACATCCAATACCGCTTGGCCGTTTCCGATCTTGTGCTGGCGTCTCTGTATCAGCAACAGGGCAACAACCTGGACAAAATTGATTCGCTCAACAGTTCTCTCAAACGTCTGGAAGAAGTACGCAAGCGGGTTTCGGACACGCGGGAACTTTGGTGGAAGACAAAAATCGACCAGCTTGCCGGGCTGAGACTGATGGAAGAATTTGGTCGCGCAGCCGAAGTCCTGCAAAGCCTTCACAGCAAGAAACGCCCCAAGACAACCGACATGCTGATGCTTGAGCAGGCCTTCGAGTTAGCCATCGCCAAAGGCGAGCGCGAGTCGATCATGGAAACGGCCGCGGGCGTCAACGCCAAAACACTCGATCGTGCCGAAACGGAGATTGCGTTTTTGAAATTGCTACTGGTCGCCGGTCGCTCCGAAGGGGCCGCAGAAGTGGCCGGTCGTATCGCCCGACATGGGCCGTACTGGTCGCGGCAAGCCGACCTGATGCTGCTGGGCCAGCTACCGGCGTCAGCAAATGATTCGGCGCCGGTCATCAAAGGCGAACGAATTTTACTGCGGATCGCAAATGAAGCTTTGGCCAAAAACAACTTCGCCGACGCCGCAAAAGCTTTCGAACAGGTCGCCCGGGAAAGAATCGACAACGGCAATCCCGACGCGGCCCTGGCGGCCATCGTGCAAGGTGGCAAAGCCCACGAACAGGCAAAGGACTTTCAGGCCGCAGCCACAATGTATCTGGACTACTCGAAACGCGTACCGGACTCGAAAATTGCGCCTTCGGTGCATCTGCGCGGATGCTGGACGTTGACCCAGTTGCAGCCAATGAGTCCGGACTTTACCGCGCGCCTGATGGAGCACACACAAACGTGGCCCGGTTCGTCGACTTCCGGTCAAGCCAGCGGCTGGCTGGCGGGCCAACTGGTCCGTGAAAGCAAGATCGAACAGGCGCTCGATGCCTTGCTCAAAATCGATCCGGCCTCCACTGCGTTCGGGCAGAACCTTGGCCAGATTCGCTTTTGCCTGGACAGAATGGTCGAGCAACGTTCCGATCGCGGCACTGCGCGAAACCTGATTTCGCGATTGGAGCGCGTTCAGAAAAATGCATCGGGGCTTCCCAAAGCAAACCTTGCCTGCGAGATGGCAATGGTTGCCTTTTCCTGTGGCGACCCCGTGACCGGCAAACGCTTGACGCAGCCCCGCTGGGGAATCGATGAACAGGAAAGCCAGAAAAACGCTTTTCCTTTCGGAGCCCTGATTCTGAACGCTTGCCAAAGACTTGCCGGCAACTCCAACACCTCGCCTGCGATTGCGGTCAGCCGAAGTCTCGATGGCGGCTTGAAAATGACCGAGCTGAGACGGGCAGTCGCCTGGATGCAGCAGGTGCCCGCCAATGAGAAACTGGCCCAACTACAACTCGAGTTGGCAAAAACGGCATTGGAAAAAGAAGGCTTCGACTCCGCAGCCGACCAGGCCTTTCTTCGCCAAACCCAAGCCATCGCCCTCGCCGCGACGGGTCGAACCGGGGACGCGGCAGAACTTTTCCAGCTACTGATTTCGCAAACTCCCAACAGTCTCGCACTGCGCAGAGCGATGGCCCGATCCCTGGGCGAACCCTCTGGCGACCCTGAAAAAGCTCTCGGGCAGTGGCGATGGATCGCCAGCCGAACCCGCAACGGAACCGAATCGTGGTTCGAGGCCAAATACCAGAGCGCCCGGATGCTGGTGGCTTTGGGCCGAAAACAGGAGGCTCAGAAGCTCCTGCGATTCATCAAAGCCGTCCCGCCGGGCTGGGAAAAGTCAAAATATCGGAACCTGCTTGAGAAATTGCTGCTTGAATGCCGATAGCCACCAAACCGACAGCAATAGGCGTAGAAATCAGCGTAGAAATCGGGAAACTTGGCAAAATATCGGCTTAACTGCCCTGCCCTGCTCTGTTACACTCCGACGCTCGAAAACAGCAGACCCCTCACCTTGTGGTGACCTAAAATGGCCAAAAAGAAATCCGGCGGACGCAAAAAGAAATTGGAAGTAGTACACCTGGTCTGTGAAGAGACCGGCGACTACAACTACACGCTTCGCCGCAAATCCGGTGGCGAAAAGCTCAAACTGAAGAAGTACAGCCCGAGACTGCGTCGACGCACGCTGCACGTCGAAAAGAAAAAGTAGCCCGGAGTCCTCCAACGCCAGGCAGCACAATTCCGATTCAACAGCAATTCAACAGCGAATGGGCGTCGGTCCGTTCGCTTTTTTATTTGGTTTCGGCATCCGTTCGTGGATTGGTATCCGTTCGCGAATCATTGCCGTCATGACAGTCGGTGTCTGTTTGCGAACCAGCGCGGTCACCTCGCTCCGACTGAAATTTCGACAATGGCGAGGGTCGGCCATAATAAAAGCCCTGCCCCAACTGGAATCCCATCTCGACCAGAATCTGATGGCATTCTCGGGTCTCGACACCTTCTGCGAGTGTCTGAATTCCAAGGTTGTTCACCATATTGGCAAACAAGGCCACCAACTCCTGACGTCGGGGAGGCGCATTTTCAATGTTCTTGGTCAGCTTCATGTCGAACTTGAGAAAGTCAGGACGGACTTCGCCCAGTTCCACCAGTCTTGCCCGGCCAACACCGAAATCGTCAAAGGCCAACTTGATGTTCAGATCCGCAAGGACTGAACAAAGCTCTCGCATCATCGCCACATTGGTGGACGCACCTTCGTGAATCTCCAGAGTAACCGATTGCTCGGGAGCCATCTCACGCAAAGCGTGCAGTGACGCATAAAACTCGGGGCGGTCCAGTTCTTTGGGGTGCGTGTTGACGAACAGGTTCATCTCGCTGCCAAAGTCGGTCCCAATTTCGATACCGCGGTGGCGAAATGCTTCGCTCAGTTGGGCTTCCATGTTCAATTGAGAAGCCGCCAGAAACATCTCGTGAGGTGACTGAAGGCCGAACAGCCGACTGCGTCCAAGGACTTCGTAGCCGAGCCGCGACTGATCCGAAAGTTTGACAATCGGCTGAAAGTGCGGATACAGGCCGCCATCACTGATCAATTTTTCGAACTGGATGATCGCTAGGGCGTGGTCGCAGACGTCTTCCTGGATTGTATTGCCTTCGGACTGAACACGATCAGAACCGACTCGCAATACGATGGTCGCGAACTGGATAATATCATCCTCAAAAACAACACGCTCTCCCACGACCGGCTCGCCATTGACATAGCTTCCGTTGGTACTTCCAAGGTCACGGATAACCAGTGTGCCGTCTTCGCCCAGGTCCAGTTCCGCATGCTCCTTGGAGATACATCCGGTCGGCAGACACAGTGAAGCATCTGACTTTCGCCCGATGGTGAACGGAAACGCGTGCATCGTGAACTTGCGCAACGGCTCACTTTCCGATATCTGACCGGATAGGAACCACTTTGACGGAGCTCGTCGACCGTGGGCGGATTTTTGTTCTTCGTAAGTTGCCATAGTTAACCGGGCCAACGGCCCTCTGATTTTTGTTCGTTCGCAGTTGCTGAACGCATCTACTGCCAGGAAGATTTAGCTTGCGGCTTTGGTTCAGTGGTGAGATTTCCGGAAGTTGGCAGACTTTTTCTGTTGGCAATCGCCGCTTCGACGGTGACGATTCGGGTTGTTCGGGTATCAGCGGCTGAATCGGTTGTTCATCAAGAATCGGTGTCATGTCGTCAACGAACCGATGCAAGAAATTCCGCGACTTGCTGGTTGGGTGTCGTTAACGGTGACCTACTGTTTCGCACGCACGCTTGTGCAAAACTCCCACACTGGTATTCACATGTCCAACACAATCGATAGCAGCGCTTCATTAAGCAACAGCCTGTTGGCAACGATTATGGCTGACGAGTCGTTTCGACCGTCGGAGCCGTCGTCTTTGTCCGACATTGGCCTGCCTGTATCGTTGATCGAATCTCTGATTCTCAAACGCCTGTCCAACGTCGGCATCAGCAGCGGTCGCCAGCTGGCGAACGATTTGTGCCTTCCGTTTACCGTACTGGAAGACTTGTTCCAGACACTCCGGGCTCGGCAGTATCTGGTTCACAACGGATCGGCCCCCCTGAATGACTATAACTACTCATTGACAGAAAGCGGGCGTGATCGCGCTACCCTGATGACCCAGGCTTGCTCCTACGGCGGACCGGCTCCAGTTCCACTGATGGACTATGTCCTCAGCGCCGAAGCTCAAACGATTCGCGCCGAATCGCCAAAACGCACCCAACTGCGGGATGCTTTCGGCGACATCACGATCAATGAAGAGCTATTTGAAAGTCTCGGACCGGCGATTAACTCCGGGGCCGGTCTGTTCCTGTACGGCGAACCGGGCAACGGAAAATCCACCATCGCTCAGCGAATTACCCAGTGTTTCGGCCACGAAATTTGGGTTCCCCATGCCATCTACGAAGACGGAATGATCATCAAACTGTTTGATTCGGCGTACCATCATCGCGCCCAGGACGACAGTGACTCGTATTTGAGCGCGTCTTCATTTGATCGCCGTTGGGTCAAGATTCAACGACCCACCGTGGTTGTCGGTGGCGAGATGACAATGGATTCGTTGGAGATTCGTCACGACCCCGTCTCCAACGTCAGTGAGGCTTCACTGCAGATGAAAAGCAACTGTGGCTGCCTGTTGATCGATGACTTTGGGCGTCAGCGGATTGAGCCACAGGAGTTGTTGAACCGCTGGATCGTGCCCCTAGAAAGCCGTATCGACTTTCTCCAACTGGCCTCCGGCAAGAAAATTCAGGTGCCCTTTGAGCAGCTGATTATCTTTTCAACCAACCTCGAACCATCGCAACTGGTCGACGAAGCCTTCATGCGGCGGATCCCTTACAAAATCGAAATCGGCGACCCATCGCACCGGGAATTCCATCTTCTGTTCCAGATCTACTGCGAAAAAGTCAAGTGCTACTACGACGAGGCAGTCGTTGAGTATCTGATTCAGGAACATTACGTCAAAACCAATCGACGACTACGACGTTGTCATCCACGAGATCTGCTTGGACAGATCCGAAACTATTGCGTGTACAACGATTTACCGTTGGAAATCCGCAATGAATACTTCGACCGCGTGGTCGGGAGCTACTTTACAGAGGTCATTGACCCGAATGCTCCCCGCACGCTGGCCCGGGGAATTAGCTAACTCAACAAGGACAAGGTTTAATCGTGGCAATCAATCCAATAGAACCGACCAGCGAAATCCTCGGATATCGTCTCGAGAAGCGAATCGGCTCGGGCGGTTTCGGAGAGGTCTGGTCTGCCGAGGCGCCCGGTGGCTTGAAAAAAGCCATCAAGATCGTCTACGGATATCACGACGAAAAGCGTGCGCTGTCAGAACTCAAAGCCCTCGATCGCGTCAAATCACTGCGACATCCGTTTCTGCTTTCGCTGGAACGAATCGAGATTTTTGAAAACCAACTCGTCGTCGTAACAGAACTTGCTGACGCGAGCATGGCGGACCTGTTCAATGAGTACGCCGCCAAGGGCGAATCCGGCATTCCGCGGGAAGAACTGCTGAAGTACATTTCCAACGCCGCCGACGCTTTGGACTTTCTCGCCGCCGAAAAGTCACTCCAGCACCTCGACATCAAACCCGAGAACCTGCTGATCGTCAGCGGACACGTGAAAGTCGCAGACTTCGGGTTAATGAAAGACCTCCAGGTCGCGACTCAATCCCTGATGCAGGGCATGACTCCAGCCTACGCGCCACCAGAACTCTTCGACGGAAGACCCGCCAACAGTAGCGACCAGTACTCCCTCGCGATTGTGTACGCAGAGATGCTTACCGGAGTGCGACCTTTTTCAGGTTCTACCCCTGCCCAGTTAGCCGCTCAGCACATGCACGGCAAGCCCAACCTGAGGGCTCTTCCCAAGTCCGATCAGGCCGCGATTGCACGTGCGCTGACCAAAGATCCCAACGCGCGCCACCCGAACTGCGTCGCGTTTGTCGATGATCTGAAAAAGCAAAAGCGATCGATCAAAAAGACGCTTCGCCGACAGACAGCGACGAACCGCCACGAGGAGAATTCTTCCTCGGAAACACTTGTTTTCCAAAGTTCGAACTCATCCGTTTCACGCGACGCCACCGAAATGATGGGCAACAATATGTTGCCAATTCAGGCAGAGCAAATCCAGATCGCCTCCCCTCCCGATTTTGACCCCAATAGAAACTCGTTCAACCCGGCGCTAATCGTAACCGTTGGCGATACCGCCAACCGGATTGGACAAAAAACAAAATGTAAACTCGTTTCCCGGGTCGGAAATCCCGACTGCATTCCAGCCATTCAGTCGGTCTACATCGACTCGGACCGAAAAGCACTTGGTCGCTTGGAAATGCTGCGAACCAATCCTGTTTCCACCCTCGAATCAGTCCACGTTCCACTTCGCAAACCCGAAGACTACCGCAGCAACGCCGAAGTGCATCTTAACTGGCTTAGCCGAAGATGGATTTACAACGTCCCGCGCACACTCCAAACCGAAGGTCTCCGGCCATTGGGACGACTCGTATTTGCCGACCATTTCAACACAATCTGCGATACGCTCGAACGTGCCATCGACGAACTCGCCAAAGCGGAAAATCTCGCCGACACCTGCGAGTCACTGGAAATGCTTCCCGGAGAAGTCACCGCGCCACAAATCTACCTAATCACATCAATCAGCGGCGGCATCGGCAGCGGCATGGCCCTTGACCTGGCCTACACCATCAAACTTCTGCTGGCCGAAAAAGGGTTGCGCGATGACAATGTGACCGCCATCCTGTTGCATTCGTCTTACCAGCGGCAACGCGACCCCGGCCTGGCAACCGCCAATACATTTGCCTTCATGACCGAAATGCGTCACTTCAACGAGTACGGCTACCCCGGTGACGAAACACTGGGGATTCCCGAATTCGAAGAAGAACAACCCTTCGCCAACACCTACTATGTCGAACTGGGCGACGACCTGAGCCAATCCGAGCACGAAAAGCGACTTGGGCAGATCGCCGAATATGTCTCCCTCTCCACAGCCTCCAGATGCCGACCGTACTTTGAAGCCTGTCGCGCGAATGAGTTCCAGCGTGAGCACTTTGGATTGCGTTCACTCGGACTTTCAGTCAGCGGAATTGGCGATCCAAGCCTTCACGATGGAATTACCGATCGACTGGGACAAAACCTTGTCACCCGCTGGATCAACAGCAATCCGGAACCGGCCACAATCGAACAAAAGTTTGACGAATTGGTCAGCGAGTTTGATCTGGATCCGGATTCCATTTCAAAACTTGTCTCAGAAGAAACGCTCAAAAAGACCAAATCGCAAAAAGGCGATCAAATTCAGAAACTCATCGGTGTTGTCGAAGCAAACGATGAAATTGAGTCGGCGATCACGGAACATTTGGACGGCTATTTCGGGGCACCCCGACATCGACGGGATGCTTCGCATGTGGAACCCGAACTCGCCGCTGACCTGGACCAGTGGATCTCGACCCATCCGGTTTCGGGAGAGTACCTGTTGGCTCGAAAAGTCGCAGGCCTGGTAGATTCACGAGGCAATTGCCTGTCCCTGATTCGTCACGTTATCGACAAAATTGGTGAGCAACTACAGGAACCAATTGACTCGGCCAGGAACAAATGCGAGGAACTCTTTGACGAAATTTCCAATGTTGTGTCCGCGATCCACCGCTCAAAAAATGGATTTGATGAAGTCGGACTGGACACCGTCGAATCGCTCTGCGGGCAACTGTTTGAACTTCGCGAACAAGAATTTGTTCAACGGTATACCAGCGAGTTCTTCAGGGTCGTCAATAACGGACTTGAGCCAGTTCGCTCCCAGTTGGACAACTACAAGACCAATCTCGAATGCGTTCGAGAAGAATTCTGTAAGACGGTTGCACTCGAGTTTGACTTCGGCGTCGAAAATGATGCCTTTGATCTCCAAAAACTGTTGATCAATAAAATTGAAGCATCCATCAAACAACTGGCCAGAAAATCCGAACTTCAGGTTTTCGGTTCCATCATCGAAACGACCGGCACGTTTTCCAACGCACTCTCGGATATGTCTTATTGGCGATATCAACTGCCAGCCGAAATCCGCGAAGCAGCCCATATCGTGCTTCGGAAAATGTACGAGACAATCTCGATCGACGAAATCATCGAGGAAAACGGCGTCGCACCGGAGCAGCTTGTCCAATGGCTCAATTGTCGGGTCATTGAGGCTCGGCCCCGAGTCGCGGACTGCGGTGGCGAAATGCGACTACTGTTCGCATTTCCGGCCTTCTCGGAAAACCCTGAAACCAACCGAGTCATTGGGGCAAACCTGAACTTTGAATCACTCACAATGCAGGGGTCTACAGGAAGCTTGGTCGTCTGTTTTGAGGCCGAAGACATTTCCTTTGCATCGGTTGCCTTTCGCCTGATGTCACAGCGGCCCGACGCTATCGAACTTGTCAAACGAATCAGCTCTCGAAGCGACATCGATTGGACAACGCTTGACGATCTTTTCTAGTCTGGTGCCCTGTTCCGTCTGGATTTAGGATTGCTTTCTTAAATACGCGCCAAGTAGCACACTAAGTAGCACGCCTCTACGAGGCGTGAATCATCCGGCTTTAAGGCGACGTCAAACAAACCACCACGCTGATTCATTCATCCGCAGCGACCAGTTTGCGAATTTTCGCGATCCGGGCCCGATTGGCACCCATATCGGAGTACCCGACTCGCGATGCGCTGCGAAAGTGTACGTCCCGGCCGTCGAAAAGAAACTCAACATCGTCAACAAAGCGAAACAACAGGCTGGCGAATTCGAAACGCAAGTAGCCTTCTTCGGAGTCCACCAGTTGGGCTCGGGGAAAGCTCTCTTCGATCACAGCGCGAAGCCTTTCCAGCGGTTGACTGGAATTCATCTTCAATGGATCAAGCCTTTTTTCCGCAACGTCGGTCTGCGAGCTAACGCAGTTGGGGGAATCAGGAAGCGTCGCCAGGCGGCCATTTTTGACGCCAAGGTTTCCCGGCTTGAAAGCCGTCATGCTCATGATCGCAAGGAATAAAACAGCCAAACAAAAAAGCACCAGCGCTTTTCGAATTAGCCGGGAGAGGAACTTTCTTTCTTTCATGATCCAATTCTATCCCAGCAGCCATCGAATCAAAGCCGCGACCAGGATCACCAACACCAACAAAGGAAACAGGGCGAGGATGACCCTGGCGTCCATTCGCTGGCTTCGCGCGGCACCAATCGTCAGCAGACCCTCCGCGAGATCTTCCAGCCGTTTCGCCCGCTGACTCTCCTCGGAAAACAACTCAATGTGAGTTCGCGACTCTGCAGGCAGACGCTCGTCGTTGTAGACTGCCCCCCAGTAGTTAAGCCACTGGTCCGATTCACGCTCTTTCACCTCTGCCGCAAACTCGAAAACCTGCTTCCAACCCGGTCGCTCAATCGCAAACAATTCGACTTTTGTGAACCGGGCGCTGTTTCCGTAATAGCCGTTCGCATCCAGCCAGGCCCGAATCTCGCGTTCGGTGTTGTGGTTGCGTATCAACGAATGCACATGCGGTTTCCGGCAAAATGGCGTTGTTGCCCAGTCTGGATAAAATCGGTTACATACACTCCCGAAATTTTACCAACGCCATAACATGCAAATCGTCGAAGTCGCGGTTGCCTTGATCCGCAGCGCCCACCAGCCAAACATCTGGCTGGGCAAGTTCTGCCCTCAGCGAGTCCACTTCGAATTCGTAACCGCCGCCCGGCTGGAAAAAGAATCACTCCGCGAAACGATCACCCGCGAGGTCGCCTGGGAACTGGGGATGGACAGATCAAGAGACTTCGTTGTCTCCAACATGGCTCAGCTGAATAGCGACTTTCAGGCCCCGCTACCGGGCGAGGAAGCCGACAGCCAAATCATCTGCTCGTTTTACAATGTCGACCTCTACCGCAGAAAGCCTCTCGAGGCACTGAAGTCTCGCGATGACCTTCAGTGGCTCAATTCGAATGAGCTTTGCGACGGAAAAACAGAATCCGGAATCGACGTTTGCCCACTGCTCTTGCTGCTAAACCGACACGCAAAAGTCATTCAACGCTGGGAATCAACGAGCTAACTTGGCTCACGCTAGCGTCTATACTTTTTTGTGATTTGGCTCAAGTGTTGCTGTTTACCAGCCGAAGGCCGCCTGTTACCGTCTCGCAGCCCGCGTATTGTCGGTCACGGATGACTCTCAATGACACTCCAATCAACCCACCAATCTTCAGCCTGCCGCTTCGCCTCAGTTCGAGCTGTTGCCGTTTTGGCTTGCTGCGTGATTCTCATTTCCGGATGCCAACCGCAGAACCGAACCGGAGGCCTGTTCGGATTTGGCAACCGGCCTGTGAGCAGTTCGGGTTCTTCGCTCTTTGGCGGAGGTGGCTTTGGCGGTTCATCGTTCAGTAACCCTTTCGCTCGCAATCAACAGGTCGCACAGGCGGCAAATTCCGGCCTTGGGCAAATCGCTGGGCAATTTGGCGGCGGACAGATCCCTAGTGGTTCTGCCGCAGGGTCGAATCCATTCCAATTCAATCAGGAGCACTCACGACTCAGTCAACGCATCGGAGCTTACGACGCGGACAACGAACTGCTCAACACCGAAGTCGCCACGTTGCAACAAAAACTGGAGTTGGCCAATCAGTACAACCAAACCTTGAAGCAACAGCTTTCTGACATGACCGGGCGGATAAACCGTTCCGGCAGCCAGGACCGTATCAACCAGCAACAGTTTGTCGGTTTGCAGCAACAGGTCCAGCAACTCACGCAGAGAATTCAGGAACAGGACAGCCTGCTGGCTCAACGTCAAAGCAGACTTGATTCCTTGCAGAACCGGCCATTTCAGCCCGCTTCCAGCGGCCCGGGGCAGCGCGGTTCGGGCTCGCGGTTCGACAACCCGGGACCCTTTCAAAACGCAGGGTTTTCAGGCGGTAACGTTCCCGGCGGGTCAGCAACAATCCGGGCCAACAACGGGCTGATGCAAAAGCTCAACGCGATCCGGATTCCCGGCGGTGACACGCGAATGGATGGAGACGTGATCCGCATCGAATTCCCAACCGACCGCTTGTTCACATCCGGAAGCTTCCGTGTTCAACCGGGCCAGTTGCCACTGTTACAGAACGTCGCATCGACGATTCGCGAATCGTTCCCCCGCCAAATCATCGGCATCGAAGCCCATTGGGATGGCACACCGCTGAACCCACCCGGAACCACCGATCACCAACTGACCGCCACCCAATCGCTGGCAGTCTTTGAAGAACTTGTTCGTCTGGGAATCCCCAACCGACAAATGTTTACCATGGGAATGGCCAGCAATCGGCCACGTCATCGTCAAGGAGTCGTTGGCGGGGTAAGCCCCAACCGCCGGATCGAACTGGTCATCTATCCCGAAACGTGGGACGGAAGGTAGCGGCAACCGCCGAGGCTTGCACCCGGCAGAACTTTTCAGGGCGATCGTTGGAGGTCAACGGTTTCGGACTAGGCCAACCGTTTCGAACTAACCATTCATATCGTTCATTTCTTCGAACACCGAATGGTACGAGTCCTTTGATTCAAAGTACTCAAAAAGTTTACCGTAGAACTCATCGGCACCCAATGTCGCGCTATCACCGATCACGATCAACCTGCGTCGAGCCCGCGTCAGTGCCACATTGGTGCGGCGGTAGTCTTTCAGGAATCCAATTTCACAACTGCCATTGGACCGCACGAAAGAAATAATGATCGCTTCCTTTTCGCGACCCTGAAAACCGTCCACCGTATCGACTTCAATCTGTCCACCGGTCGCATCGGGCCCATGCAGTTCACTGCGACGAAACAAATCGCGAATCAGCCTCACCTGGGCCGCGTAGGGCGCGATCACCGCGATGTTTTGCGGATCCACCCCATCGCGGACAAGCTGTTTTGCCTTGTAGACAACCAACTCGGCTTCTTTTTGATTCAGCTTGCTCAAGCCGTCCTCTTCGAGGGCTTCTTCCCAGCCCGCTCCGGCGGTGTCATACAGCGCCAACGGCGAATCGGTGTTGGCCCCCGCATCGACCCCGGGCAAATCGCAAAGCAGATGCGCTGCGACGTGTTCGTCAGCCACCAGTGAACCGTCATAGAAACGGTCCGACGAAAAAGCCATGATGTCCTGATGCATTCGATATTGCCGCGTTAACAATCGCGTCGCCTGTTCGCCATAAAGCTCCATCACCCGCTCAAGCATGCTCACGGCGAACCCTTTTTCGACCGCTTCACTGGAAAGCACCGTCGGCGGCAACTGCAACGGGTCGCCGGCAAGGATCAACCGATCACTGCGCAGCACCGGAACCCAACTACCAGGTTCGGTTGTCTGGCAGGCTTCATCCACAACCGCCGTGTCGAACCAACGATCGCCCAGTATTTCTTCGTTAAAGGTCGTGGTCGCGCAAATCACCTCGCTACGATCCAGAATCGATTCAACCGCCATCCTTTCGAGGCGTCTCGCGTCGCTGATCAAGCGTTTAGCTTCGCGTCGCATTTCCTGTTTGGCATCGCGGCCGGGATTTGATCGCGTCCAGCGGCCCGCCTTTTGAAACAACTGCTCGGCTTCGCGGCGCATGTCACGAACAATCGATGCGCTTTCATGCTCCAGCGCCAACGCGTCCAGCGAATGCTGACGAAGCGACTCGCTGACTCGGGCGGGATGTCCCAACCGGACCGCCCGCACGCCTTCGCCAACCAGGCGTTCCAGCAGATTGTCGACTGCCGTGTTCGAAGGTGCGCACGCCAGAACTTTCTGTCCATCAGCCACGCAGTCGCAGATAAATGCCACAACCGCCGTGGTCTTTCCGGTGCCAGGTGGGCCATGAATGATCGCGATGTCGTTGGCGCTGCGGGCAAAGCGAACCGCTTCCTGCTGGACCCTGTTCAGCTCGATGCGACTGCGGATCGGCGGTGCCTCGTCAGCTCGCGGGCGAAACGAAAGCCCCCTTTCGCCCATCAGCACATCACGCAGCTGCCCCACCCTGCCCCGCGAATTACGCACCGCGTCAATGGCTGCCAGGTGACGCTGTCGGGTGACCTCATCCGCCGTCAAGTCCACACGAAAGACCGTGCCTTCGGGCCAACGATCCAATGCCACTTCAATCGAATCCGATCGGCGACCACTGACCACGCCGGTCAATGAGGCATCGGAACCGGATTCAAATTCGCAAACCACAACCGGCGAACCGACCTTGAGCCGATGCCATGGCATCACGTGATTGGCACTTCGTTTCGCGAACTCGACCAGGTGCCGACCGCCCAATCCGTTTCGAGAGTCGCGAATCACCAGATCAATAATCGATTCACCGCTTTTCTCTGCGTTGGCAGAGCCCAGACGTTTCCGCCGCTCCGCCATTCGCTGGACTTCGGCTTGGGACTCGAGCGCAAGGCACTCCACCAGCCGCACAAAGTGGCTTTCGACTTCGATCGGGGGAAGTTTGCTTCTTCGCCGCGACAAGTTGCGTCCTTTGTCAGATGTAGCTGAAAGCCAAAATCAAGCCTGGCCCGGAATCAGGCCTTCTCTGCGGGGAAGAACCTCGCAAGGGTCGCCTTTGAGGGTGGCGGCGTAACAAGTGAAGTCAACACCATCGCCAGTAATGCACAACCAAGGATCGCGACCACCGGCATGATCTGCAATTCGGTAAACGGAATCTTGAGCGAGAAATTGGTAGTCTTGCCAAAACCGGATTCCCTGAACAACAGAAACCAGCAGGCAGCAGCGGCAATGATTCCCGACACCGCTCCGGCAGCGGTCAATCGTCTCCAGTAAAGCGCCGCCCATACGATCGGGAACAGCGCCGCGAATCCGGAAAAGCACCAGATCCCCAGCGTGAACACACTGCGGTAGCCTTGCAAAGCCAACACGTAAGTGATTGCGACGATCAGGATGATGAAAGCCCTCGCGATCCAAACCTGTTGCTTGTCACTGAATCGGTCTTTGCCGCCGTAGTGAACCACAATATCGTTGGTGAACATCGTCCCCAGACACAGGAACTGGCTGTCCAGCGACGACATGATCGCCGCCAGAATCCCGGCCGTTAAAAGACCGCCCAACTCGGGCCTGGTCATTGTCTTGACCAGAAACGGCAACACCTTGTTGGCATTGGATTGAATCGCGGGTGGAATCGGCTGCGTCGTGGCCCAAATTCCGATCAAAACACATGGCACCCACACGATCGCGATGAAGATCGGATGCATGACCACCGACAGCTTGAAGCTTTTGGCACTTTTGGCCGTCAGCCAGTGCTGGAACAGGTGCGGGAACATCCCCACCGACAACGGGATCAGCATGTAGGTAAAGAACTTGGTCGGGCTCATGTGCTCCCGGGTCGTGTACTTGTCTGCTACCTTGCCCGTCGCATTTTTCAGGCTTTCCCAAAACGTTTCGCCATCGCCAATCTTGTCAGCCAACACATAAAAGGTCACCACGCCAAGGACCATGAACACGATCGTCTGAAACGCATTCGCCCACGCCGTCCCACGCATCCCGCCAAAGAACACGTACACTAAAACCACAACACACACCAACCCACTGCCCAGCCATTTCGGAACCGCTCCATTGGCGGGCCCTTTGGCGGGAAAGATATCCGGGAACGCGCCGCCAGTCATCGCTTCGATCACCGCACCGCCAGCCATCACGCCCAGCAGCAAGTAAGGCACGACCAGAATCACAAGGATCGGAAACAGCAGCAAGCCAACAAAATCGCTGTCCAGGCGATCGCGGAAAAACTGACACTGCGTCGTGTAGCCGTACTTGCGACCAAAGGTGTAAACCTTGACGCCGATCAAAAAGAAACACAGCGAGTGAATGATCCCACTGCTCGACGCCAGCATGCCATACACGCCGATGCCTTCCTTGAACGCTTCGCCCGACGAACCCACTAGGGCAAACGCCGTCATCGTGGTTCCAAAGATGCTCATCAGCAGCAGGAAAGGCCCAATCGAATGACTCGCCAGCAGATAATCTTTTCTTGTTCCGCTAAACGAACGGCTGGCGAAAAAGCCCAACCCCAATAGCAGTAACAAATAAACAACGATAATCAGAAGGCGAATCTGACCCGGATTCATTGCAGCAAGAAGATCCATCAGTGGGCCTCCTGTGCGACGGACTCTTCTTCGGCCATGTCAATTTCATCGGGCCATGCAAATGTACACGCAAGGAACCAGACGAATCCCGCGGCAAGCGAAAGGCAGGCGTGATAGAACAGCCCGATCGGAATAAAGCCGAACACGGCATCGGACTTTTCCCAATTCCAAAAGTCCTGATGGAATATCAATAGAGCTGCCACAAGCAGAAAGATTATGTGCTTCATTCAGTCATCCGCAAATTCAGTCGAAGTGCTCAGTCTAGTCCCAACCGGGCCGGGAAAGTAGATGCCGAAACGCGAATTGAACAGCCGTTCAGGGCTGAACTGGGCAAGGCAGGCAAGAAGTTCCACCGCGACCCATCTCTCCCGGTACAAACTCTGCACCTTGCAGACCGGCTTTGCCAAATTCCGGGCTTTGCTTTTTCAACAACGCAATAGAATGTTCTTTTCTCCACCGTTACCAAAACCGCCATTTACTGGCCTCTGGCCCGTCAGAACCAATGAAAAAATCGGAAACGACCCCGAACGTGAACCTGTTCCCAATCATGGCACTGTTGATCGCGAACCTGATCGCGGTCTGCATCGGCCTGTTCATGCTCGTCGGGCTACACCGCAAAGTCCCCTCCGCTCCGTCAGATGCGAAACAGATTCTCAGCGCCGACCGGATTGGTGAAATCAAACTCGATCGCGGCAACGTCCGCATCAACCTGATGAAGTACGACTCGGACGGCAGCAGCGTCGACAAAGTCCGCGAAGTCTCGATCCCACTGGACGGCTTCAACAAGGGCTTTTCCGCGATGCAAACCTTTGTCGACAAGATGGTCGAAAAAGGCATCGTCCAAAAACGGGAATAGGCCCGCGACCCTGATCAATTCGATTCCGTTCGAACTAGAATCAGCCCACCGCAAAGTCTCCCAGGAGAAGAAGATGAAGTTCTGGATCGCTGTACTCGTCATCGTTTTTGGTTTTCAGCAAGGATTCGCGCAGGACTCGCCACCGAACGCCAACATTCAGCCGGGCACACAGATCCCGCTTTGGTCCGGCGGCGCTCCCGGGTTTGAAAACCGCAGTGATGAACCCGAGGTCGCCAAAGACTGGTGGGTGAAGAACATTCACAATCCATCGGTCACCGTGTTCCTTGCCCCGCCAGAGAAACGAAACGGCGCTGCGGTGGTGATCTGTCCGGGAGGAGGCCATCGCTTGCTGGTCGCTGGTGCCGAAGGCAATGACGCCGCAAAATACCTGAACGAAATCGGCGTGTCGGCCTTCGTCTTGAAATACCGCCTGGCCCGCGAAGAAAATTCGCCGTACAAGATCGACGTTCACGCCAAAGCCGACGGACAGCGCGCGGTGCGATGGGTCCGCCATCATGCTACGGCCATGGGCCTGGATCGGCAGCGAGTTGGCCTGTTCGGTTTCAGCGCCGGTGGCGAAGTCGCATCGATGGTGACTTACGGCAACCACGCGGGCGATTCAACAGCTACCGATCCGGTTGACCAGGCCAACTGCCGTCCCGACTATCAGGTTGTCGTTTATCCCGGTCCCCTGGGTATCCCGGAAACCATCCCTGCTGGCTCGCCGAAGACTTTTCTGCTTGTTTCCAACGACGACGGAGCCAGCAAGGTCGTCCTTGATCTGGCGCTGAAATTACGCGCCGCCCAAGTCCCCATTGAGCTTCATCTTTTTCACGCCGGTGGCCACGGCTTCAACATGGGCCAACGCAGCAAACTGGCCACCATCAGCACCTGGAAACACCGCTTGGGTGACTGGATGAAAGACAACGCCCTGCTGAACCCGGCGACGAAGTAGTCGCCGCTGGCGTAGTGCTGATATCAAGCGTCGGCCTGGTTTACCGCAGATTTGCGTGCCCTTGTTCGTCGCGAGACGTAAACTAGGGTGACAATGCCCAGCAGACCGGTCGCAAGCGGCGCAATCAAACGATAGTAGCTGGGATAGCCAATGAGATCGCGCACTGAATCAACATTCTTCTGTTTCTCAAGTTCGATGATCTGCTGCTTGCACTGCTGATACCCACGGCAAAGCGCGTACGAAAGATGCTCCCGTGTCCAAGCACCTGGATTCAGGCTCTCAATCGGCTCGGCAACCCAGTCAAGGAATTCTTCTCTGTCATAGTATGTCGCCCGACATAGCTCCCAGCCAAAACGGTATTGGCTTTGAAACAGGTGAGTGCCGTTATCAAATTCTGTAGCCGGAGAATAAGTCCCAAGGATCACACAAGGTCGGGGACGACCATTGTCTTCGAATTGTTCCGGCAAGTCCGGTATCTGAAACGGCAAGTTTTCCAAATCCCAAACGACCGGCTCGCTCGAAGTGTTTACGAAAAAAGTAATCAGTGAAGCAATCACAAGAATCAATGCAAGGCATTGCGAAATGGTTAACTTGAATCCCACTGAACCTCCTCTCAGACCAACACGACCAAACTATCGCATCGTTTATCACGTCGCAGTGTGCTGCCGACAAAGCCGCTCGTTCATCGCAAGCGTGCAATTGAAAAGTGAGCTGCATCGACATGGGGCTGCTGGTTCAGCATCAGTTCGCGAATCAGTTTTCCCGTGCCCGTCGCCATACTGATGCCCAACATATTGTGGCCCGCAGCAATCCACACGTTGCTCATCGCAGGAGACACATCAATGATGGGCTTGCCATCCCAAGTCATCGGTCGCCAGCCAAACCATTGTTCTTCGACGGGATCGCAATACGGATCGTGCAAGTATTTCTTTGCCGAAGTCTTGAGAAGCTCAAGCCGTTTGCGGTTGAGCGTCGCGTCATAGCCCACGAACTCCATCGTCGAACCGATCCGATACTTCCTTTGCATCGGTGTCACGGCAACATGAGCGTCGTCGAAGACGATGGGGATCTGCGGCATGCGAGCGGGCGTCGGCATGGTCAGCGAATAGCCTTTGCCCGGTTCGATCGGAATCCGGCAGCCGAGGTGCTCATTCAGAAAAGGCGTCCACGCGCCGGTCGCGACAACAAACCGATCCGCAGATATCTGCACGCCGCCAGCGACCACCGCTTTGGCTTTGCCATGCTCAACTACGAATCGCTCCACCGCTGCGTCTTCGATAAAGTCCACGCCGCGGCTTTCCAGTTTGGTTCGCAGCGAATCCATCAGCTTGTCCGGTCGCAAGTGGCAATCACCTTCGTAGTGCCACGCGCCACCAAGCCCCGGTTTGAGTGCGGGTTCAAGTTCAACCAGTTGCTGACCGTCATACGGAGTGGCCCCGACACCAAACCGATCCCGCAACAGCCTGTCGGTTTTCCCATACTCCTCAAAACCTTTCTCGTGATCAAACACGAACAGCAATCCAGCTTCTTTCCACTCGCAGTCGATGTCTTCGCGGGCAACCAGTTCCTGATACAACCGTTTCGAAGATTGCAGCATCGCATGTCGGCCCTGCGCCGCGTCGAGCATGTCCCTTTCGTTGCAGCGCCGGCCGAATTTCCAGAACCACGCCAGCGAGTCCCTGTTGAAGCGGGGTTTGACTGCAAAGCTTGAATTCTTTTTGAACATCTCCCTGAGCGAAGCGGCAACCTGACCGGGGCGAGTCAAAGGCAGGACATGGCTGGGCGAGACGTAACCACAGTTCCCGTGCGAGCAGGCGGATCCAAATTTCCCCCGATCCACGACGGTAACTCGAAGGCCCGCATCGCTCAGGTACCAAGCACACATCGCCCCGATGACTCCGCCTCCAACAATGACAACGCGATCGCTCATTGGGGAATTCCATCGCAAAACGGATCGTCAGGATCAAGCAAAAGCGTTGTCTCGCCCGAGATCCAGGCTTGCCCCGAAATCGTGGGCACGATTCCTCCGTCGACCAATCGGTAGCTGCATTCGAACACGCTGCCGATGAAGCTTTCCTGGCGATACGATTCGCCGGGCTGCAGTTTTCCATCGACTGCCAGACAAGCCAACTTCGCGCTGGTTCCGGTTCCGCAGGGCGAGCGGTCATACTCGCCGCCGGGGCAAAGCACAAAATTTCGACTGTGATTTTGCGGATCAACAGGCGAAGCGAACAGTTCAACGTGATCGATGTACGCGCCCTGGGCTCCGGTGACGCCCTGCTGATCCAGCGCGTCGCGGATGGCTTTGGTGTAGCGAATCAGTTCATCGCTATTGGCGGCACTCAAATCAGTCACCGGATCGTTTACCAAAAAGAACCAGTTGCCACCCCAGGCAATGTCGCCGGTCACCGGACCGAAATCGGGCACGCTGAGAGTAACGTCTTTTTTGAATCGGTAGCTGGTTACGTTTTCGATAGCCACACGATTGTCCAAATCGAGCGTTACGTTGACGATACCAACAGGCGTTTCGACTTTGTGTTGCCCCGGGAAGATTCTGCCAAGATACTGAAGCGTCACAACCAAACCGATCATGCCGTGTCCGCACATTCCCAGCAAGCCAGCGGTATCGAAGAAGATCACGCCGCAGGCGTAATCGGATTCAGTGGCGTCACAAATCAATCCGCCAATCAGAAAGTCACACCCACGCGGCTCACAGACGATCGCCCGACGGAGATGATCGAAGTCCGAACAAAATCGATCGCGGCGATCAGACAGCGAACCGCTCCCAAGGTCCGGACCGCCATCAATAACGATGCGAGTTGGCTCGCCGCCGGTGTGAGAGTCAATTGTCCGGATACGTTTCATGGTTCAAGGTAGTAGGCACACTCCGTGTGCCTGCTATTTTACCCCTCCCAACTGGTCCACCACTTTTTGAACAAATTGTACTGCGATTCGACATGCCCGCGTTGGGCGGGGCTCAAACAATCCGATTCATTAAAATGCAACTCGTATTCGCTTTCGCCGTTCAGGAAAAGCAGATACTTGTAAACCAGCACCAAATCGGGCCCTTGGTCGAAAGTCGAAAGCACCATCAATGCATCGTCCAGTTCTTTCGCCAGCCGCCGTGATTGAACGTCGCCGGCAGCTGCTTTTTCACACAGCGAAACCAACCGCAACACAACCTCGGGAAGCGCGTTACCGATCCCCGTGATCGCGCCTTTGGCTCCACAGTTGACGAATCCGTGAAAGACCTGTGTGTCGACACCGACCATCAGCGTCAGATCCGGATCCGCACCGGTGATGTGTTCTGCTGCGTAGCTTAGCGACGGCCCGCCGCCAAACTCCTTGAAACCTACAAGGTTGGCGTGCTCCTTTCGCAATTCAAAAAACAGTTCCGCGCGGGTTTCGAATCCGTAGTAGGGACTGTTGTAGATCACCGCCGGAATATTCGGGGCGGCGGAAAGAATCGCCGAAAAGTGATCTTTCTGGGCCGTCGCCGAAGTCCCCCGCGAAAGCACCCGTGGAATCACCATCAGCCCTCTTGCTCCGACACGAGCCGCATGCCTTGTGTGTTCGACCGCGACCCTGGTGTTGGTCGCACCGGTCCCGACAACGACCGGAACACCCGCGTCGCAAAGCTGCTGGACCCCATCCATTCGCTGCGAGTCGGTCAGCAGTGGCCAGTCGCCCATCGAACCGCAGTAGACCACGCCATTCATGCCCGCTGCGACCAACTGCTGGGCCTTGCGAACCAGAGCTTCGACGTTGGGCACACGATCGGCGCCACAGGGTGTCATCAGCGCCGGAATGCAACCTGAAAAAATACTTGTATCCAACTGTCTTCCCTTTGTTTTGATCCCGGATTATTCACGACGACGGGCGTTAATTCTACGTCTGGCCAACAGCAGCGAGGGAAAAGCTGAATTTCAACAAGAAATGTGAATCATCCGGTAGATGAAAACCACAGCGATCGTTCCATCGCATCAGAGTCGCGGACCACTGTCTCAACTGATTCTGACGCCCACGCCTCGTGAATAATCCGGGGTTGGCTTTCTCCGAAGGTGTCTTTTTCACTTTCCTGCCAGCCGATAGCAGTCGGATAGACAAGTATTTCCGCCCCTGCCAAAGCCGTCAGCCGGGCGGCCCCGGGAAACCATTGGTCCCAGCAAATACAGACGCCGATCTTGCCAACAGAAGTGTCAAAAGAACGAAAACCGAGGTCTCCGGGTGTGAAATAAAATTTCTCATAAAAGTACGGATCGTCAGGAATGTGCATCTTTCGGTAAACCCCGACAAGGGAACCGTCCGATTCGATCACTGCTGCCGAATTATGAAACAACCCGGGGGCTCGACGTTCAAAGATCCCTGCCACGATCACCACGCCCAGTCCCCCGGCTAGCGCCGCCACACGATCGATCGGGGGCCGGGAATGGACTCGGCAAGTTCAAATTGGTCGTGGTCTTCGGATTGACAGAAGTATATGCTGCTGAACAATTCTTGCAGACATATCAAACGGGCACCCTGCCCTGCCGCCTCGCGGACCGCTTCGAGGGTCGCACTTACATTCGCATCGACTTCACCCACACAAGGCATCTGAATCGCAGCCACTGTGATCGATTGACTTGTGTTCATACTCTTTGTCCGCGAAATCACGCCTCACCATCATTCATATTACGCCATGTTGACCAAACCACCATTCGGACTGTTCGTCACCGGTACCGACACAGAGATCGGCAAGACCTACGTCAGCTGCATCATTGTCAAAGCTCTGATTGCCGCTGGCTATCGCGTAGGCGTCTACAAACCGGTAGCCAGCGACTGCGTTTCTGATGGCCGGATGGTCGTTTCCGAAGACGCAGTTCTGCTCTGGGAAGCCGCCGGCATGCCACTGAGCGTCGATGCCGTTTGCCCGCAAAGGTTTCAGGCGCCGCTGGCGCCGCATCTTGCCGCCCGCAAAGAAGGCAAAGAGCTGGACCTTGAATTGGCACGAACAGGAATTTCGGCGTGGGCTGACAAGTGCGACATCGTGGTCGTCGAAGGAGCCGGAGGAATCATGTCACCACTGGGCGACGAAGAATACTTCGCCGACCTCGCGATGGACTTTGGTTATCCCGTGGTCGTGGTGGTCGACAACCGCATCGGAGCAATCAATCAAGCTCTCACGACCACGGTCACGGCATCCTGTTTTCGTGACGGCCTGGACGTCGCAGGAATCGTGCTCAACGACGCGCAGGTATTCGAAGGCGACGCCAGCCGTGAATCCAACGAAGGCGAAATCGCGGGGCGAAGTATCGTGCCGGTTCTGGCACGTGTCAAACACGAGTCCGATCATACCGATCGGGAAATCGATTGGATGGCCCTGGCCAAAGGCGAACTTGCCAGAGCCTCGATGGAGCTTGCCGGCGAGTAGCTACCAGCCCACCATGTCGCTCGGGCTCTTCTTGTAAACCGCTGTAAATGCCGCATCGAAATTGGCTCCAGCGTTCAACTCGCCCATCAAACGCTTGAACGAACTGTTCTTTTTTCGCAGCTGTTGCACGAAAGCAAAACTGACCAACCCTGCCTGGTGTTGGTCCATGTTGCCGGTCAGAAAATCACTTTTGCGTTGCATCGACGACGACGCACTCGCCGCGGCAGTTTCCCACGCGACAACGACCGGGTCTTTCTTGAACATCTTTGCCGCCACCGAATAACCCAGGCCATCGGCAAACCAACGCGGCACCGATGGGCTGATGTCTGCCACGTGCAGCGACGCCAATTGACGAGCCAATAGGACGCGGACTTTCTCTTGGTCGATACCTTTTTTCAGGTACACCGACGTCCAGGCCGCAGTCACGTTATGATCCCACCACGCCCCCACCCCGGCAGGGAACTCCCTTTTGACAATCATCGTGCCGAACTCCGAAAAGTCATAGCGACGCTCAAGCAGGAAAACCGTTGCGTTGCCGCGTAAGAAGTGTTCTTTGTCGGTCGTTCCGATACTTTTCTGAATCGGTTCGACGAGGCTTTGGGCTATCTTTGCCACCGAATCCAGACGAGGCTTTTCCATCACTCCCATCACGTTGAAGTTTTCACTTTTCACCAAAACGGGATCACCATCGGACATCACAAGCTTCCAGATGCGTTTCGATTCCTTGAGGCGACTGGCAGCCAGTTCATCGTGACTCATGCTGGCGCTGCGTCCCTTGGCTGCAAGGGCTTGCATGGACAGCGTCGCGTCGGCGGCGTCAAACGATCCGCCCTCGTCGATCCATTTGGCGATGTTGTCGATGAGTTTGTCGTCAAGCTTCCCGCTGGGCGGCATCACGTCGCCGCCAACACCCCGAAGCCGCTTGATCAGGTTACTACCGGCGCTGTTTCCGGCCACAACCGGAGCCCCACTGTCGCCGCCGCGGTTAAATGACCGAAAGTTCGCCATGTCGAAATTGCCTCGCGGGTTGCGAGTCATGTGGCAGCGCCCGCAATTCGCCTGCAAGACAGGCGCAACGTGCTCGGCAAAGGAAACGGTTTCTTTGCCGGTCGGTTTTCTGATCGCCGTCGCTGCCGCTGTCGGTGCCGGAGCGGCGCTGATCAGATCGCTCCGGTCCTGGCCGTCAAATTTTGCACCTTCAGCGATCCATTTTTTGAGAATCTCAAGTTCGGCAGGTTCGACTTTCAGGCCTCCCTTGGGCATCTCGCCGTTGACGATGACTTCAATAAGGCGACTCTCATCGGCCATCTGCGGCGTAACGGTGGTGCTCTGCATCAAAGCCTGAAAGCTTCTGGCGCTAAACTGGCCTCGTGCCGCAGCAACATGGCAACGCCCGCATTTGGCGTTGATGATCGGTGCGACCTGGGAAACAAAACTCACACCTACCGCCTCGGGCGGACTCTGCTTGAGCTCGGGCAGCGGCGCGATCTCGTCCAGTTCGACGCCTTTGGATGCCAACAGATCGCGGGCAGCGGAAAGCCGCTGGTGCTGCTTTTTCAGCAACGTCCACAGCTCACCGTCTTCTGCTTTTTCGGCCAGACGAAGCAACCGTTTTTCGGATTTACCAATCAGTTTGGCACTCTTTTCAAAATCTTGATCCTTGAACAGCTCTCCGGCTTTGGTGATCGATTTGGAGACCTGATCAACGATTCGCTGGTCTTTGGCTTTGACCTGCGCAACCGCCGAATCGGCGGCAGCCCCAACAAAGAGGACCGCAAAAAACAGACACAGTGTGAATAGTTGCTTCATCGGCACATCGCCCGGCATTGGAATTCGTACGACTCAAGTTTACCCTACAAATATGAATCCGATCAAAGATTTGCCACTGATTCTTGTTTCCGGTCAGGCCCGCAGCGGAACAACGATCCTCACCAAAGCCATCGCTGCCCATCCGCAAGTGCTGTCCAACGGAAAAGAAAATAACTGGCTGCGAGATTTGGCAGTCTTTGTCCAGGACACATTCGCTGACGATTCAAGAGTTAACCAGCTGGCCGTCTCCAAAGATCGCTTTCTGGCTCACTTTCGTGGCGCAGCGTACCGAAACCTGTTCCCTGAGATCGCCCAACCACTGGACGCGAACATCAAGGCCCTTTCCACGTTCTCGTCGCTGCGTGAGGACATGTTCGAAATGCTTCCCGCAATGTTGCCCAATGCTTTGTTGGTGAACATCGTCCGCAATGGCATCGAAGTCGTCAATTCGCGAATCAAGCACGAGCATATCGGTAAAGGCCGCAGCTTTGCCGAGCACTGCGTGGCTTGGGCGCACAGTCTCGACGTGGTCCTGTGGGCAGAAAAAAATGGCACCATGAAAGACAGGCTTTTCGTAGTCCGCCACGAGCAATTGCTTGCCCCTGAATCCTGCGAGGAAGTTTTCAGCAAACTGCAAGCGTGGCTAAAACTCGACCTGTCGCCTGCCTGTTGCCGATTCGTCCAAGGCAACTTCGTCAGCCAAAACAGAGACACCGTGTCACCGCAAACAAACGCCGGAATCGAAAAACGAAAGCTTGCCTGGCAAAACTGGAACGCGGATCAGCGGGCTGAGTTCGAACAACTTTGCGGCACGGCGATGAATCACTTTGGCTTTCCGATTCCCTGGAAAATCCAACACCCCAACACATCACCAGATGGTGCCTGAGGACCAGTTGTCTCCAAGTCAAAATCAGCAACGCCAGCGATCAACTGGAGAATTTCGACACCACCACCAACAAGGCGGTCAGAATCGCCAGCATTGAAGCGATCAACGTCGGGATAATCCACTTGGGAATCGCTTTCTTTTTTCTGCGTCGAATCCGTGGCGCCGCGTTGGGCTTGCTGGCAACAGGAATCGGCTCGCCCTTGATCGATTGGTGAGCCTGCACTTCGAATTCGTTATGGTGAACCACAGGCTGTTGCTCTTCTGCTGCAAAGTTAACGTTCGAAAGCGACGCCACCTGCTGCTTGATCGAACCTTTGTCCGCACTGGCGATCGGATCATCCACGGCATTCAGCGAAGAACCAGAATCCGACGCTGCGGCCGATTTGCCAGACCCGTGTTCGATCACACCCGATCCGGTTTTTTTGTAGTTCTTCAGCGCCGCGATGATCTCGCCGCAATCGGCGAATCGATCTTCGGGCTTCTTCTTCATCATCCGCGTGCAAATGTCGATGATCCCCCGGGGCGTATCAGGACGAATCGTCTCGATGCCGTCGGGCTCTTTGGTTTGATGCATCGCGATCCGCTGGGCAAGGGTCCCCTTGTCAAATGGCGGCCGACCCGCGATCAAGAAATACAACGTACAGCCCAGACTGTAGATGTCAGCACGGTGGTCGACTTCGTGAGAGTTGACCGCCTGTTCGGGCGAAAGATAATCCGCAGTGCCCATTACTTTTTCGTTGTACAGAACCGTTAGCGACTCTTCCCCTTCTTCGCTGAACAGCGCCAGCCCAAGGTCAAGAATTTTCACCACCCCTTCATCGGTCATCAAAAGGTTGGCCGGTTTGATGTCACGGTGTACCATCTCACGCTCGTGAGCGTGCTGCAATCCGGTCGCCGACTGAATGATCGCATCAATGGCTTGGTCGAAACCGAGCGCCCCTTCGTCTTTGACTTTCTCGTACAGGTCCGAGCCTTTGACGTACTCCATGACCATGTAATGCGTGTCACCCGAATTGCTGATGTCGTAGATGCGAACGACGTTGGGGTGACTCAGACTGGCGGCAGCTTTGCCTTCGCGATAAAAGCGATCAAGGTAACTTTTGTCAGAGACCTTTTTCTTTGGCAGGACTTTGATGGCTCGCTTCTGACCGGTACTCTTTGATTCGGCCAGATAAACGCTGCTCATTCCGCCGGTGCCAAGGTGCCCCAGCAGTTTGTACTTGTCCAGAAAGAAACCTTTGTACTTGCCGGCAGTAAGTTTATCGGCATGCCACTGGGTGATGATGCCGCTTTCGATCAGATGTCCGACAAGTTCATCCTGACGGACACGTCGACCGGCAGCTTTTTCAGACAACGACGAAAGCGAATCCTTGAGCCGGTCCGGATCGGCCAGCTTGCTCTTTTCGAGCAGTTTCAACAGGTTTTTGGCGCTCGATTCCGCCATGTGTCAACGTTCGTTTCTCTGTTGAGCCAGGCACTCACAAGCATTCACGACTTGTTCGCCTGACGATTGATCTTACTCTGCTATTCTAATCAGTTACCGGAACATTTCACCCATCCACCATTGTGAACGAATTGAACGAATTCAACACTAGCATGACAGTCGGCAATTCATTGGGACTTTTCGCAAAATATTGGCAACCCGGTAGAGTTAAAACTCGCCTCGCAAAGTCGATCGGCGACTCCGCAGCAAGTAAAGCTTACCAAATTCTACTGGGCCATCACATTCGCAGGTTCGGTACCGCGGATCACCAGAGCTTCATCGTCTACAGCCCAAATACAGCTCAGTCCCTGGACAGTTTCCAAAGCTTCACGTCGCAAAACGATAGCCCAAACTGGCAGTTCGTGCCCCAGGTCGATGCAGACCTGGGCCAGCGGATGAACCAGTTCTTCACCGACCGATTCGACGCCGGTGACCGCCGCGTGGTCGTGATCGGATCCGACGCTCCGCAGTTGACTCTCGATGACGTCGCCCAAGCCTTCGAATTGCTTGCCGATTCCGAAGTCGTATTCGGGCCAAGCACCGACGGAGGCTACTACCTGGTGGGACTGAATCGGCCGGCCCCGGAAGTTTTCGAACAGATCCAGTGGAGCACCGAACAGGTACTGGAGCAGTCGCTGGAAAAATGTCGTGAAAATGACTTGCAAGCCAAACTGCTGCGCCCACTGACCGACATCGACGAAGGCCCCGACCTGGTCAACCTGCTCCAATGGGTCAACACCGAAACCCTTGAGTCAACCGATTCAAAACGCTGCGCTGAAAACTCGCAGTTGTTCAGCGACCTGACGGCCATTGAAGAAGTCGCGAGGCTGATGGAGCAAGCCCAGTGAAGATCGCAATCATTGGCGGCGGAGCCATCGGGCTGTCGCTCGCGTGGGAACTTGCGGGACGTTCGCACGGCGTCACACTGATCGACGAATCGGCGTTTGGCCGCAAAGCATCATGGGCCGGTGCCGGGGTGCTATATCCGGCGAACTTCGAAACAGCAACCCACCCCATCGAACAACTCGAAGCGATCAGCAACCGCGTTCACAAACAATGGGCGGATCAGCTCATGAAGCTGACGGGAATTGACAACGGCTACCGGGAATGCGGTGGACTTTATGTGGCCGCCTCGCCTGGCGAAGTCGCATCGCTGGTCGGTTCGGTTGGGTACTGGCACGAACGCAATGTGGCGGTTGACTTTATCGATGCCAAAGCAGTCGCCCGGCGCTACCCGGACCTTTGCCCCAAACTGGTGCACGGCAACGCCTTTCGCGCCGCCTACACGCCGCAGGAATCTCAAATATGCAGCCCCCGACACCTTGAAGCACTCGAATCCGCCTGCAAGTCCCTTGGCGTGCAACTGCGACCCAACTGCGACGTCCAACAGGTCCGCGAGACAACCAACCACGTCGCGGTAACGATCGCCAGCAGCGAGCACATATTCGACGCCGTCGTTTGGGCCTGCGGCGCGTGGACTCAGCAAGCGATCATGCGGTGCATGCAGCGACAAGGACCCGACATGGTGCCCGTTCGCGGCCAGATGTTGCTGTACTTCCTAGACCAACGACTGGATTTGCCGATCATCAACAAGGGCAACCGCTACATCGTGCCCCGCGACACCGGTCATGTTCTTGTGGGGGCCACGATCGAAAAAGTCGGCTTTGACGAAACCACCACCGAAGAAGCCCTCGAGAAACTGACCCGCGACGCCCACGAACTGATCCCCGCATTGACGCCCGGGAAAATCGTCAAATCATGGGCCGGATTGCGGCCTGGAACCTGGGATGCGTTTCCCTACATGGGAAAAATGCCTGCCTGCGAAAGAATTTTCGTCTCCACCGGTCATTTCAAGACAGGTCTTCAACTATCGGCCGGTGCGTCGCTTGCCATGGCCGATTTGATCGAAGAGAAAACGCCGGAAGTTGACATGACACCTTTTGATCCCTCACGCGTCCTGATTTAACCGGAATTATTCACGACCACGGGCGCTGGTTTGTGTTGAACTGAAAGTCACACCCCTGCCCCGTGAATTATCCGGGTTCAAGCCAACCGAAAGCCAACCGAACGATCCAGCGACCTTATTTTCGCCAAGGTGCTGGTTTCGCGAATTCGCAAAAGATAGAATATGAAAACGGCAAACGTTTCGCCATCGACATCAACATTTCGAGCTTTCCATGAAGAACCTGTTCCTCGCAGTCGCCCTTTTCGCCAGCCTCCTGTCCGGATTCAGTCACGCACAGGATTCCTCGCAACCGCTGGTGTATCACGACGAAGGCTCCAGCGGAATCGGCGCAGGCAAACATATTGTCTTCCTTGCGGGCGACCACGAGTACCGAAGCGAAGAAACCTGCCCGGCGATGGCTCGACTGCTGGCCAAACATTTCGGATTCAAGTGTACCGTCCTGTTTAACGTCGACAAAGAAGGCTACATCATTCCCGGCAACAACAACATGCCTGGCATGGAAGCCCTCGCGTCGGCGGATCTGGCGTTTGTCTTTCTCCGCTTTCAAAACTTTCCCGACCAACAGATGCAGCATCTGGTGGACTACTTGGACAAAGGCGGACCGGTTGTTGGACTCAGGACTTCAACCCACGCGTTCAAGATCCCTGCCGATGCCAAATTCGCCAAATATGACAGCCAGTACAAAGGCAAAGACTACGTCGGCGGATTCGGTCGACAGATTCTGGGTGAGTCATGGGCCGGCCACTACGGCAAGAACCACGTCATGTCGACCAAACACATCATTGTCGATTCAGCCAAAGACCATCCCATCCTTCGCGGCGTAACCAACCCGTGGGCTCAGTGCGGCGGATACTGGACCGACCCGATGCCCAACAGCGTGGTGCTGACCCATTCACAACCACTTCAGGGGATGACCTCTGATTCGCCCAAAGCAGACGGCAAAAAGCCCTGCCCGGGATCATGGGTGCGAACGTACACCAGCAAATCCGGCACCGAAGGCCGCGTTTTCACTACCACCTCCGGTGCCTCCGAAGACATTCTCGACGACGACTTCCGCCGCCTGTTGGTCAACGGTTGCCTGTGGACAATGGGCCTGGAAGACAAGATCACCGCCGACGCCAACGTTGCACTGGTCGGCCCCTATAACCCGGTGACGTACAACAATCTGGCTTATCGCCTGGACGTCAAGCCTGAGGAAATGGCTGGCTGGGACAGCCCTATCATGCCCGCCGACAAAAAGGTTCAAGCCAAAGTCAAATGGGGCCAACCCCGCCCCGAGCGAAAGCACGAAATGGCCAAGTAAGTTTTGCACACCGGGGTGAGGGCTTTCAGCGCTAGAAGCCCTCACCACAATTGCACGCAAAGCTCTTCACTCACTCCACCAGCTTCACTTCTATCACCCGCACATTGCTCGACCGCATCTCACCGTTGAGCAAATACCGAAAGTTCACCGATCTGCCGATCACTTCCTCCAACAGACCGGGATACTGATCCGCCAACTCAACTTCGCCCCGCACCACCATCGAGCAACCGCTTCGCTCCCGAATCCTGTCCAGATGTTCCTGCGAAAACTCCGGCTCCCACGTCGACATCGGTATGATCGCCGCTTCTTCAATCAGCCCCACCAGCCCCTTATCGGGCGACAAATGGAGCCCACCAAGAAGCGGAAATTTCAGGTAACGCTGAAACCGCTCATCATCGCGAAGATCGGACTTGCTGTCTTCGATCACATTGGCAAACAAAAAGATCGGACGACCTGCTGAACTTTCTTCCAACTGCCGCGCCGGCGTCACCCAATCCTCGTTGCGAAACACTGGTCGCTGACGGCGAACAACAAGCTCCTGAGCCCAGTCGTTGCCCAAAAACGAACTGGCAACCACCATTACCGCAACGGACAAGGCCGCCTTTCCCGAAAACCGGGCAACACAAACGGCCGCAAAAAGTGCACACGCCACCCAACTGACGACCGAGTACCTCACCAGCGCCAGCGGCGCAACGCCAACACCCGCCGACAACGCGATTCCCGCCGGCCCCGTGACCGCCCAGACCAGCAACCAACCCAACAGCCAGTCATCCCGCCCCACCTTGGAACTCACCGGATCACCGAACCTTTCTCCCAACACAAACGCCAGCGGCAACAGAATCCAGAACAGGAACCATGGTCGCACATCGGCCCACAATCGAACGTTCGACGAAACGGCTTGCCAGTTTTCCTTTCGCGACGCGACTTCGCCGATCCCTGCAAACATCGGCACTAGGCACACCGCCACCAAAGCACACACCACCAATAGTCCAATCAGAGCCCCCCTGCTCTGCTGTTTTCCGCCCGCCATGGTGACACCCACAAAAATCAACTCGGCCACCAACAACCAGCCACTCATATAGTGGCAATACATCATGCTCAGCGACAGCACCGCAAAGACCGCCCACATCAAGCCGGAACCTTCGGCCCGCACCAACCGCCAGAAGCAAACGCCCTGAAGAAGCGCAAGCCACTGCACTAGGGCATAGGCTCTTGCTTCGGTCGCGTAGAAAATGAACTGTCCGTCAAAGGCCACCAGGCCCGCAAACACACACGCCGCGGCGGCACTTTGCGTCTCCTTCCAAACCCACCCGCTGCCGCAAGCCATTAGCAGCAGCCCACTAACGAGCGAAACCAGACGCAGCGAAAAAACGCTGACCCCGAATTGACTTTGAGCGTACCACACCAGCCAAAAGAAAACCGGCGGCTGATTGCCATCGGCTGCCCGGGAAGCAACCACGTCCGAACCGTCGGCAACCGTCCACGCCGTATGACACTCGTCCAGCCAAATTGGCTCGGCCATCGAAAACCATCGCGCCGCCAACCCGCCAGCCAGGATCAGAACGAGGACGAGTACGGCAAAGTGATCTTTCATAAAAAAGAATATAGTGCACAGAGACAGCCAGAAATTAACCCCAATTATTCACGAGGCGTGGGCGTTGATTTGCATTGAACCATACCGACGCTAACGTCAAAGCTGGATTGTCACCCAGATTTCGGTTCACATCTCTGACAAAGTCCAGACCAGAGACTCTTTTCCAACCGGTGCGATGTTCATTGGCGTAAACCAAAAGTTACGCCCACGCCTTGTGAATAATCCAGGTTGAAAAGGCAATCTTGGTTCCGGGACAGAACAGGCCCGACACCGTGCAGCAACTACGCCGCTTTGCCGCGAAACGCATTATTGGCCGCAACAAACTTGTACACTCCGTGGCGAATCAGGCTCTCGCGGGCCTCGCGAAAATCATCCGCTTGGACATCGTCGGAAACCAGCACAACGGCGTCAATCAACTGATTGGTCGCCAACAGCCCATTGACCATACCGTCAACATTTCCCGCATCAATGATCACGACATCGAATTCGCTGCAGACCGTACCAAGGCACATTTCGAGCAAATCCAGTGTCGAAATGCCACGCAGAAATCCGTTGGTCGATTCAAGATTCAACGGCATCACACACAATCCGCTTTCTGACTCCTGCACAATCGACTCGCCAATCGGATCAACAACCGGAAGCCAGCTGATTTTGTTCAAACCGACCTGACGGGAAAGCCCGTTGTTCTCTAGGTTGGCATCGATCAACAGCGTCCGCCGACCACTTCGGGCGAGAACCTGCCCGATCGCCAGCGCCGTCGTCGTCACACCGGTACCGCGACGCGGAGACGTTACCGCAATCGTTTTTCCGAACGGGGTCAACATCTTCTCACAGTTGTCCGCGGCCCGCATCATGGCGGGTTGGCCAATCAGACGACTCACCACCTCGGGACATGCGAACCGTGGAACCGCCCATGCCGCGACCGACAACGAAACGTCATCATCGTCGAAGTCTTCCTGCTCGACTTCCTCTGCGCCGGCCTGATCCGAAGTCGGTGCGATGGGAAATATTTCCTGGATCGGCTCGGGGGCAACATCGGTGTTGGAAACGAAAACTTCATCGTCTTCGGCGATCAGCGAAGATCGGGCACTGATCAGGATGCGCCCCAAATCAGGCGTCGCAGTCGATGGTTCTTCCTTGACCGTTGCCGGTTCTGCTGCCGCTGTTTTGTCAACAAGTACCTCGGCAATCGCGACCGCGATTTCCTGAGCCAACTCCTTGCGAAAAGCAACCTGCTGATCGACTTTGTCATTTAGCTTTGATTCGAACTCGACCAGGGACCTCGCATCTTGCTCCGCCGCATCCCGGTTGGCTTGCTCCAGCCATGCGAAACCCGAATCAATTTTTGCGACGACCTCCATCGCTTCAATTGCCGCAGACGATGCCGACACTTCAGCGACATCATTCGCACTTTGACCGGCATCCGGCCTGGCTCTTTCTGTCCTTTCGGAAAGCTGCCGACTGCGAATCTGCGCGACGTAGTCCTCCAGATTGACACTTCGAAAATGTAGATCGCCGACAGCATTTTCAGCGTCATCAATCCGGATCCATGACGGCTTTCCGTCCCGCCGGGTGACCTGGCGAACCACAGCTCCGCGGGAGCTTTTTCCTGTCCGGTAAAAGGTGTTTTGAGATGTGGCGGCGTCCATAAGACGATCCTTTGACAGTGCGTACGTATTAAGTTTTCATCGACCCATGCGAAAAGGGTCTTGAGCGGCGAGCGGGCTCACCAGGCAAAATCGTGCTTTTCAGCCACAAATTCGGGAATTCCCTCAAGCCATCGCTGTCAGAATTCCCTCCACAGTGAGAACTTCCACCCAACGCTGCTCGTGAAGGCCCACCTTGCAGCAAAAGCCGTTCGCATAGAACAATTTCGCGATGCCAGCTAAAATGTGGACGCCCAGACTCGCCTCTGGCTCATACCAAACACTCTCATATCCAGCAAAGTCACAGTCGTGTCCATAGCGATCGAATCAAAGCGTTCCCAACTTCTCCTTGACCGTCTCGACAACGAGATCCTCGTCCTTGACGGTGCGATGGGTTCATTCATCTACGCTCGCGGCCTGAGCGAACAACAGGTCCGCGGCGAGCGATTCGCAGACTGGGACAAAGACCTGAAAAACTGCACCGACATCGTTGGCTTGACCAACCCCGATGTCATCGTTGACATCCACCGGATGTACCTGGACGCCGGTGCGGACATCATTGAAACCAATACCTTCAATGCCAGCCCGGTGGGCCTGGCGGATTTTGGTTTCCCGGAAGACATCGTTCGCGAGATCAACGCCGCCGCCGTCGCCAACGCACGCCGGGCGGCCGACGAATTTAGCGAAAAGACCCCCGACCGTCCGCGCTTTGTGGCCGGCTCGATCGGTCCCACGTCGCAGCAGATGGCGATCAGCACCAAAACCGAAGACGCATCCTGGCGTGGCACCACGTTTGAACTGATGCAGCAGTCTTACTACGTTCAAGTCAAATCACTGGTCGAAGCCGGCGTCGACATCCTCTTTCCCGAAACGATGATCGATACGCTGAACCTCAAAGCCTGCCTGTTCGCGATCGGACGCTACTTTGACGAAACCGGCAACCGGGTTCCGGTGATGGTCTCGGGCTGCTTCGGTGACGGCGGGGCGACTTTTGTCTCCGGCCAACTGGTAGAAGCCTTCTGGCACAGCGTGTCGCACTTTCCGATGATCAGCGTGGGCATGAACTGCGCCCTTGGCCCCGATGTGATGCGTTCGCACATCGAAGAACTTTCCGGCGTCGCCAACACCTACATCAGCTGCCACCCCAACGCCGGAACGCCCAACGAAATGGGCCAGTTCGACCTCAAGCCCGAACCGATGGCCGCCACGATCAAGGATTGGGCCGAAAACGGCTGGCTGAACATCGTCGGTGGCTGCTGCGGCACCACACCGGATCACATCGCCGCCATTTCCACTGCGCTTCGCGGCATCACGCCCCACAAAAAGAACAATCCCGTACCGCTGACGCGGCTCTCGGGTTCCCGGCCCCTGACTCTTCGCGAGGACGCCAACTTCCTGATGGTCGGCGAGCGCACCAACGTGACCGGTAGTCGCAAGTTCGCCCGTCTGATCCGCGAAGGCCACTTCGAAGAAGCCGTCGAAGTCGCCCGCGACCAGGTCGAAGGCGGTGCCGCCGTCATCGACATCAACATGGACGATGCACTTCTCGATGGCGTCGAAGCGATGACCAAGTACCTGCGTTTGATCGCGGGCGAAACCGGCATCTCTGACGTGCCCGTGATGATCGACAGCTCGCGATGGGAAGTCATCGTCGCGGGACTGGAGGCCACCCAGGGCAAAGCCATCGTCAATTCGATCAGCCTCAAAGAGGGAGAAGCCGACTTTCTGGAAAAAGCCCGCTTGGTCCGCCGCTACGGGGCCGCCGCGGTCGTGATGGCCTTTGACGAACAAGGCCAGGCCGTCGAAACCGATGACAAGGTCAGCATCTGCAAGCGAGCTTACGATCTTCTCGTGAACGAAGTCGGCTTTCCCCCCGAAGACATCATCTTCGACCCCAACATTCTCACCATCGCCACGGGCATGAGTGAGCACGACAACTACGCGGTGAACTTTTTCGAAGCCACCAAACAGATCAAACAGGTTTGCCCGCACGCAAAAATCTCCGGCGGCGTCTCCAACGTTTCCTTCAGCTTCCGCGGCAACAACGTCGTCCGCGAAGCCATCAATGCGGCTTTTCTGTACCACGCGATTCAGGCCGGCCTGGACATGGGTATCGTCAACGCGGGGCAGCTTGAAATCTACGAACAGATCCCCAAAGACCTGCTCGAACACGTCGAAGACGTTCTGCTCAATCGTCGCCCCGACGCGACCGACCGCCTGCTGGATTTCGCCGAAACAGTCAAAGACGTCAAAAAGAAAGGGAAAACCGCCAACCTCGAATGGCGCAGCGGCTCCGTCGAACAACGCCTGGCCCACGCTCTGATCAAAGGCATCGACAAGTTCGTTGTCGAGGACGCCGAAGAAGCCCGACAGAAATATGACAAATGCCTTTCCATCATCGAAGGCCCCATGATGGACGGCATGGCCACCGTTGGCGATCTGTTCGGCAGCGGAAAAATGTTCCTGCCGCAGGTGGTCAAATCCGCACGCGTGATGAAAAAAGCCGTCGCTTACCTGATGCCGTTTATGGAGCAGGAAAAGATCGACGCCGGAGTCGCTGACCAAGGCGCTCGCGGGAAAATCCTCATCGCCACCGTCAAAGGCGACGTGCATGACATCGGCAAGAACATCGTCGGCGTGGTGCTGGGCTGTAACAACTATGAAGTCATCGACATCGGCGTGATGGTGCCCTGCGAAAAAATCCTCGAAGAAGCCACCAAACATGGCGTCGACATGATCGGCCTTTCCGGCTTGATCACCCCCTCACTCGACGAAATGGTCTACGTCGCCAAAGAAATGAAGCGACTGGAGATGAAGATCCCGCTGCTCATCGGCGGCGCGACCACCAGCGACAAACACACCGCCGTCAAGATCGCCCCCGAATACGATCACGGTGTCGTCCACGTGCTGGATGCCTCACGGAGCGTCGGGGTGGTCGAGCAGCTTAACAATGACGACACGCGGGAAAAGTATCTGGCCGACTATGCCGTCAAGCAGGCCGAACTTGTTGCCGGCTATGAGGAACGCCAACTCAAACTTGTTCCCTACGAGCAGGCTTTCGAAAATCGATTTGCCACCGACTGGGAAAACGTCGACATTCCCACGCCATCTTTCACCGGCACCCGAACTCTTGGCTCGATTGCCAACTCCGACTGGACCCCGGGCACCGCAGGCGACACTTCGATCACGATCCAGGAGATCGCTAAATACATCGACTGGACGCCGTTTTTTATGGCTTGGGAACTGCACGGAAAGTACCCAAAAATTCTTGATGACAAAGTCGTCGGTGAACAGGCTCGCAAGACGTTTGACGATGGCCAGGAGATTCTCCAAAAGATCATTTCCGAAAACCTGCTTCAAGCCCGAGGCATGTTCGGGTTCTGGCCGGCCAACAGTGACGGCGATTCGGTCATCGTTTACGCCGACGATTCCCGTTGCACAGAACTAACTCGATTCCACATGCTGCGTCAGCAGTGGGAACGCAAAGGCACCAGGCACTACCGTTCGCTCGCGGATTACATCGCGCCGATCGACAGCGGACGCGCGGACTACATCGGTGGCTTTGCCGTCACGACTGGCCATGGCTGTGACGAACTTGCGGCTTCCTACCGCGAAGATCTGGACGACTACAACGCGATCATGGTCAGCGCCATCGCCGATCGTTTGGCGGAAGCTTTTGCTGAACTCCTCCACCACCGGGCGAGAGTCGAATGGGGCTTCGGAGCCGCGGAATCACTTTCCAACGAAGAGCTCATCAAGGAAAAGTACCGAGGCATCCGTCCGGCCGCGGGCTACCCTGCCTGTCCCGACCACACCGAAAAGGCCACCCTGTGGGAACTGATGAACGTCGAGGCTTCCACTGGCATTTCGCTGACTTCATCCTTCGCCATGTGGCCCGGAGCCGCGGTATCGGGTTTGTACTTCGCGCATCCTGAATCGCGCTACTTCGCGGTGCACAAAATCACCAGGGACCAGGCCGAAGCCTACGCCCAACGAAAAGGCCAAAGCATCGAAGAGTGCGAGCGTTGGCTGGCACCCGTTTTGGGCTATTAGTAGGCCGGATCAAGCGCTTGGCGATTTATCGCCGACGCGCCGCTCCGGCAACCGCGCATTGCCTCCATCTATCGTTTTGAACTTTCCTCACACGCGAATCCTCCGCGCAACCTTACCTCAGCGGCGCTGCGATTGGTCCGGCTTACGCTGGCTCTCCCCAATCGTCACTTTCACCCACATCAGGCGCCGTCCCACCCCAATCGATATCGTACTGGCCTTGCCTTACGAATCGATGAAACGAAGACCACCGCCAATCACGAACTCTCTTTACCAAACCGTGCTTGCGCGGATTCCAGTGAATATAGTCGGCACACCGTTCAAGATCATCTTCATCGCGAACGGCATGTTCCCAAAACCTTGGCTGCCAAATGCCGCGTTCACCCCTTTTCTTCTGGGACGGTGTGACATTCGCTTCCGGCAAACCGGCCGCTAGCCACTGATCCGAAAACTCCGCTTTGATTTGTTTCAGCCGCAGGGAATACCGTTTGTCACCCGGCGGTAACTGCATGACCAAGTGCCAATGATCCGGAACGAGGACCGTCGCAATCAGGGAAAATGCATGTCGCCCCTGCACCGATTCGATCGCCTTGCGAAGAAACTTGCGGCCTTGGTCAGAGGTGAGAATGGGTCGACGACCGTACGCCACCACGGTAAAGAAAAACGTTCCGCCCTGAACAAACCATCGTCGATAATCAGACACTGCTCAGCCACTCAACCCCAAAGATCCGACTGCTTTGTGACAACATGATGTCGCAAAAAGCAGGCCGGATCAAGCGTTTGGCGATTTATCGCCGACGCGCCGCTCCGGCAACCGCGCATTGCCTCCATCTATCGTTTTGAACTTTCCTCACACACAATTCTTCCGCGCAACCTTACCTCTGCAGCGCTGCGATTGGTCCGGCTTACTTTTTACTGCGCCGCAACGAAAACGAAAGGACACCGCAGCGGCCGGGTTGCCGGAGATTCGGCAGAACAGGTCGACGCATCGACAGACAGCGGGCGTCTCTGATCCCGGATTATTCACGACGACGGGCGTTGATTCTACGTCGGGCCGACGGGAGCAAGGGAAAAGCTGAATTTCAACAAGAATCGCGAATCATCCGATAGATGAAACGACAGCGAGCGTTTCATCGCATCAGAGACGCGGATCACTGCCGGAACTGATTCTGACGCCCACGCCTCGTGAATAATCCGGGCTGATACAGAAAGGCCGGCACAAATAAGAGGTAGATCAGGGCCAGCCTGCAAAACAGAAAGCGAATAGCTGGTCGCATGCAGCTGGATCAAACAATGAAATTGAACGTCGTCGCTGCGGCAAAGATCTAAGTTGAAAAAGAATGCCCACAATCACATTGCTTCTTGCGTACATGCAGTGAAGCCTTGCATTTGGGGCACTGTTTTTGCCAGCGAGTCGTTTGTTTCGACTTGGCGACTTTCTTCTTTTCTTTTTCCGCCTTTTCCTGTTTGGCCTTGAGCACTTTGGCGCGCTCAAGGTCAGCACGTTTGACGGAACATTGAGGATGGACTCCGGCCGCCGAATAGCTGGCCTTGCCACAGACCGGACATATCTTTGGACCTTTTGGCCCGCCAGATGTAGTTGGTTCGCTTTGTGACATACTGGTCCCGACCGAAGGCAGTCATCCTGACGACCTTCGATACTTCAACAACAGAGACTAATTCTTAAACAGTCTGAACGTCTTCAGCACATGGACCTTTTTGTCCGCGACCTACTTCGTAGGTTACTTCCTGTCCTTCACGGAGTTCATTGAACCGGACGGCACCGGTTACAGCTGACATGTGAAAGAAAAGATCCTGTCCGTCGGGCTGCTCGATGAACCCGAAACCCTTGTCCATAATTTTTTTAATTTTACCTTGTGGCATTGCTCGTACTCAAACTTCAAAAAAAATGCTGGCACCCATGAACGCCACCTGGCAATCACGCGTGTCCAAAAATTGATTCCAATTATTGTATCTGGTCTTCGACGCTTTCGGTGCCCGATTCTGCGTTTTCGCTATCTTCTGAATCACTCGCATCGTTTGACGGATCTTCGATCATTCCGGTCTCTTCGGGAGCATTCTTCCGCTCCAGACGCCGCTGTCGTTTCTCGTCAGCCTTCTGTTTCTTTTTTCGTTCGCGCATCATCTTTGCGAACGTATTCTTGTTTTTCTTGATGGCTAATGCCCATTGTGCAGAGTCTGGAACGTGATTTGGTAGCAGCATCAACAGGACGCACGACTATCACCTACCGAATCATTGCGAAGAAAAGTTCTCAGAACTTGGATAGAAGACAAATCCAATCAGTCCTTCTACCGGGAACCGACTCCCGGGCGATTGATTGAATGTTCCCATCGATTTGGGAACATACCAAATGGCTTAAAAACTGTTTGCTTTTCAATGTTGCTTCAGAGGCTATCGGCGAGAGCAGTCTCAACCAAGGCCAAAAGGACTTGGGAATGGAGATTTTCCAGGATTCTTGCCCGCAAACGGAGATTTTTGGCCTCCGCGAACAACATCGGACCAATTTCGGCTCGGGCGACGGTCCATTGAACGACTAGCCGATTGATCGAAATTCACTCCCAATCACAGCCGAACATCAATTCTTTGATAGTGGGATTCCTGTCGCACCCATCAAATCGCCGGCAGAACGAATTCTTTGCAGGGCCGCCAGCACTCTACCCGCACCCTTGCAGCAATCTTCTGCTCTGCGTCCTATCACTGATTAACCCGGATTATTCACGACGACGGGCGTTGATTCTACGTCCGGCCAACAGGAGCCAGGGAAAAACTGAATTTCAACAAGAAATGTGAATCATTCGGTAGGTGAAAGCCACAGCGATCGTTTCATCGCATTAGAGTAACCGATCACTGTCTCAACTGATTCTGACGCCCACGCCTCGTGAATAATCCGGGATTAACCGCGACGACTCTGGCAGACTCCGGCAGACTCCCAGAAGTCGGAGCAAGCCAAAGCTTTTGGTGTGGGTAACCTCTGTCGTCATTGCCTGAGTTAGCCATGGCTCTCACGCCTCGCGAATAACGATTGACCCAAACCCCCAGACGATCGACAAAGACGCTGCAACGGGAGCAGGTCGTTTGGCAAAATCACGTCAACATAAAAACGACTTTGGCGCGAAATTTCCACTAGAATGCCCAAAGTGTCTGATAACAACTGTCAAGGTTAAGCCATGGATCGACGTCTATTCATCGGCAGCGCAACTGCTGCTTCGACCGCTTGTGGAATCATCGCAACCAACGCACCGGCATCCGAACTTGAAAACCCGGCAGACGCTTCACTGGCAGGTCGCATATTCAAAACGCTCAAAATCGGCATGGTCGGAGTTGAAGGCTCTTTGAGCGACAAATTTAATGCCGCCAAGAAAGCCGGCTTCGACGCGATCGAACTGGATTCCCCCCTTCGGTTTACAAATACGGACATCGACGGAGCCAAAAAGGCGATCGCCGAAAGCGGCCTTCCGGTTGACGGAACAGTCATCGGTTCGCACTGGAAACAGACCCACTCCTCGCCCGATGCAACCATGCGGGCCACGGCACTTCAGGACTTGATCGATGCCATCCGGCACACCAACGCAATCGGTGGCAAAACCGTCCTGCTTGTCGCGGGTCACGGCAAAGACGGCACTGTTGAAGAAATCAACCAACGCTCCATCGCGAATATCAGCAAAGCGCTTCCCGTCGCTGCCAAACACGACATCACCATCGCCATTGAAAACGTCTGGAACAGAATGCACTACGACCATGACGGTCCCCTCGAAACCCAAACCGCAGACTCGCTGATCAAGTTTGTGGACGCGTTTAACTCGCCCCTGGTGGGGGTGCAGTTCGACGTCGGCAACCACTGGAAATACGGAAGCATGGGCGGCTGGATCCGCGCCCTGGGCAAACGAATCGTCAAACTTGACCTCAAAGGATTTTCAAGAGCCGACGGAAAGTTCAAAAAAATCGGCGAAGGCGATGTCGATTGGGCCGATGTCCGTAAAGCGCTGCTGGAAATCAACTACCATGGATACGCAGCGGCCGAAGTCAGCGGCGGCAACATGCAGCGGCTGGAAGAAATTTCGGCCAACGTCGACAAAGCCATGGGGCTGTCGTAACAAAGACACCACTCAAAACAATCCAACCAACCCCTGGCGGCATGGCGAGCCAGTTATACTTATGGCAAAACGGGAGCAACTAATGCGAGAAGTTTCAACAGTCCTGCTATCGATGATACTGGCCTTTCTCTGCACCGTGGAGGCGAACGCACAGGACGGGAAAAAGAAACAGACTCCCGCCGCGACGCTTACAACAGAAGCGCTCTCGCCGATCATTTCCGGAAAGGAGCTTTCGATCCTCTCCCGGCAGGAGAACGTTCGCATTCTCGAACTGGGACAGATTCATAGTGAATTTATCAACGGCCACATTCCCGGTGCCCAGTTTGTTCACTGGGTTGACGACATCACCGACCCACAGGAAGCCGACCGCTACAACATCCTTAAATCCGGCGAAGAAGAACTGTTCATGCGGCTCGGAATCAGCAACGACACTCACGTCGTCCTTTACGATCGACTCGACAGCCGAATTGCCACGCGCATGTTCTGGATGATGAAGATCTTCAAACACCAGAAGGTCCAGATCCTTGACGGCGGATTTTCGCTGTGGTCAAAAACCAACACGCCAACCAAAAAGAACAAACAGTTCCCCCGTGGTAACTACCAGATCAAATCCAAAGACAGCAACCTGATTGCCGATCTTGACTACGTAAAACAGAGAATCAAAGACCGCGAAACGTCTCTCATCGATGGCCGACCTGCAGACCAGTTCTCTGGAAAAAAAGCGGGAACCATTTTTCACACCGGCAACAAACACAAGCGACGCGGACACATCCCCGGCGCCGTCAACATCCTCTGGAAAGATAACTTCAACGCCGACGGCACCTTCAAGTCCGCCGAACAACTCCGCGCACTCTACGCCAAACACGGCGTTCTCGAGTCAAAAGAGGTCATCACCTATTGTAACGAAGGCCTCCACGCTGCCCCGCCATGGTTCGTGTTGACCCAAATCGTCAAACGAAACGACGTCCGGCTTTACGACGACTCGATGGCAGAATGGGCAAACACCAAAGAACCGATGAAGACGACAGAGAAACCGGCGAAGTAAATCGCATCGCCAAATCACATCTCCCATTTCGCCTTTTTTGTCAGGGCGACAAAGCCCCGTGCGCTACCGCATCGGCTCCCATTATTTCTCACGGCCTGGCAGTCCGTTGCCGCGCCGCAAAATTCTTGCACCGCAACAAATCGCACGCCATTTGCGGCAATTCTATCGCTCGACCGGGCACCCCCCTTTTTGCCGGCAAGTATGTTGTCCAACTTTTTCAATCATTTCTTTGAAAACTGATATCCAATCGGATAGGCTCGTAAAGACGGACACAACTCAACCCCCGGACGCCTTCGATGATTCGATACGGAATTCTCTTTTGTGCGATTGTCTTTTCGACCCACCAGATCGTCTCGCCTCTGCCGGGCGCTGTTGTTGTTCAGGATTCCAAAGACGGGACTGACGCGAAATCAGAAAAGTACTACCAGGCGCTGCGCCGTCGACCCAACGCCGGCTACCTGTTTGACCGTTTCTATAACACCTGGCTGGATCACGCATCTGTTGAGCAGCTACGAGAAAAACTTACCACACAAGCCGAAAAGTCCTCGGCAACCAACGACCGACTGCTGCTGGCTTTTTTCCACACGCGACAGGGAGACGACGCCCGAGCCCTGGAACAGTTTCGCGAGGCGCTGAAAAACGATCCCGGCAATGCCGAAGTCTGGTACGAAAAAGCCGTCGTCGAATCACGCACGCTCGATTTCGAAACGGCCCTCGCGGACCTCGCCAAAGCCTTCGACGCCAAACCGCCCAAAGAGTTGTCCAACAAGATCGCCCAGTTGCGTGGCAAGCTGTTTATCCGCAACCGCCAAAATGATCAGGCGATCAAGATCTGGCAAAAACTGATCGCCGACAATCCGGAGGATACCTGGTTGGTCGAAGAAGTCATCGAACTTCAGATTTCAGAAGGGCTTTACGACGAAGCCGAAAAACTGGCCACCGACCTGATCGGAAAAACCAAAGATCCCTACCGCAAAGTCATGCGTCAGCTTCGCAAAGGCGACATCGTTCAGCGCAGCGGTCGACGCGACAAAGCACTCGAAATCTACCAGCAATCCCTCGCCCAGGTCGGCAACGGCACATGGCTGGAACGAGAAATCCTCGGCCAGATCGAAGAGGTCTTCCGTCGCGAGGACAACCTGCTGGGTCTCAAGGAGCATTATTCGAAACTTGTCAAAGCCGATTCCAAACGCCTGTCGCTGCGGCAGGCTAACGCAAAGTTAATGCTCGAACTGGGAACGTTTGAAGACGCTGTTGCCGAATTCAAAAATATCGTCGACCTCACGCCCGGCCAGCGATCAACCCGGGAAGCCTACATCGACGCCCTGGTCAAAGCAGAAAAGTTTGACCTCGCTGTTGGACAGACCGAATCGCTGATCCAGCAAAACGCAGACGACCCGGAGTTGCAGCTTAAACTTGCACGGCTTCACCAAAAGTCCCAGGCCGCCGACGCGCCCCAGCAGATCACCAAAGCGATCGATCAATTCGTCGCCGTCAGTGAGAACACCGAATACGCCTACCTGCGGGCAGCGCGACTTTTTGACCAGTACAAAGACACCGCCAACGCATTGCGCATGTTCGAAAGTTGCATCGCCGCGTTTCCCGAAAGCGAAACAGCCACCGAAGCCCTCGCCGATCATCTATATCGTAGCGGAAAAAAAGAACAGGCCATCGAAATCTGGAAGTCCATCGCCGGCGACGACTGCTCGCGAAGCAAACTCGTCCGCGTCGCCCGACTGCTCGCCGCGAGGCAGGAGCACCAGGCGTCCTTTGATCTGATGTTCGCCCGATTCGAGGACTTCAAGCTCAACCCGGTCTACCTCGGACAGCTTTGCACCGCAGCAGTCGCTTTGAAAAAGCACGAGCAAGCCGTGCCCTGGGCTCTTTCCCGCGTTCGCTACTCGCAAACGGTGCTGGACCTCAACAGCTGCATGGGGCAGGCCATCCAGGTCATCACGAAATCCGAAAAGCTGGAAGAAACAACCAGGCGCCTCACCGCCAACGAGAAACGCACCGTCTCCCAAACCTGTCTGTTGGCAGAACTGCTGGAGGTTGACCAACGCGACCAACTGGCCGATCAACTGATCGATAAAGCTCTGCAAGCCGCACAGGACAATCCGCTATCGGACGCCAAATCGCAGCAGGAAACGATCCAGATGTTGGCCAGCCAACAGATTCGGCTCTTTGCCCGCCGCAACGACTGGACCAGTGCCGCGAAAGCATCGATTCGCCAGATCGGACTTGCCGGCGGCCGCAAAAGCAACAACGTGCAGCAGTTGATCCAGTTCCTGCTTCGCGATGGCGAACTCGAACAGGCACTCACGTGGGTTGGCGAGTGGAAAAAGATCTCGCCAGGTTCGTTGCTTCCCTGGTTCAACGAATCGGGCATTCTTGATCGGCTTGGGCGAACGGACGATTCGATTCGTGTCCTTCGGGCGGCAACCCGCAAGTTCCCCGCAGACACCGACCTGCACATGGCTCTCGCCGATCGGCACCTGGGAAAAGGTCAGTACAGCGAAGCCGAACGGATTTACTGGCGGCAGTATGAAGAATCCAAAACGCTTGCCGACCGCATGCGTTGGTCGCGAGAACTCGCCACTGCCGCCCAAGAGCAGGGAGAAATCGACGAACTGATCCGCAAGCTCGAAGAGCGAAAGAAGAGCAACCCGCAGTCCATCGAACCGGTTCTCGCTTTGGCCGAAGCCCACCGGGTGGCCGACAACTACGAGGGTCGCCGCAAAGCACTCCTCGAAGCAACCCGCATCCAAAAAGACAACCTTCCTCTGCTGCAACAAATCGCGCGGCTCGAAGAAAGCGAAGGCAACTGGGACAAGGCCCTCGAAACCCTCCGCCGCGCCGATGCCCTGGATAAAACTTCGTCCACCAAAGAGCGCATGGCTGCCCTGATGATTCAGTACGGTGAGCCCGACGAAGGCTTCAACATGCTTCTCGAAGCCGCCGGCGGATCCACTTCGGGACCGCGCGAGCTGGAGAAAATCGCGGCCGCCATTATCTCCGCCGGAGAATGGGATTTGGCCCGGCAGTTTATTCAGGAACACATCTCCAAACACTCCGACGACTATCGCCTGAAATACCTCGCCGCCGTTACCGACGAGCAACTGGAGTACACCTCCGATGCCATCGATTCCTTTGTCGAGCTGTTGCGATCCAGCACCGAAATTGCGGGCCTCAAAAAGACACCCGGCTACCTCGAATCACAAATGCTGGAGCTCGAAAATACTTTTCCACCAGACGCCTATCAGTTCATGCTGCTATCCGGGACACAGAGCGACGCCTATGACTACCTCGAAAATCGCGGATACGGATTCTCGCCCTTTGCAAGCTCTCAACCGGGCCCTTCAGGGATCAGTTTTTCGATTCCCAGTTCATGTGCAGAGTGTCATCGGATGGCTTTGATCCATCTGAAAACCATCGCCGATTCTCTGGACGAAGATACCAAAGCCGCGATTGAAGAAAGCTGCCGTGTTGCCGGCTTCAGCAACGCCAAGCTGATTTTTGCTCTCGAGGGCGACATCACCGAGAGTGTGATGCAGGATCCCGGTGCGCTGTTGGCTCAATACCCTGACGACACCAATCTTCTCGCACTTTCTGCGCTGTCAACAATGCGAACCGGCACGATGGAGCCCGATCAGGCCGTGCGGGGATACAGGACATTTGAAAAACGCTACCCCGAACTGGCGTTCATGTTCGCCCTTCAGGCCGCCGGCGCCGACAAAAGCCATCATGCTCTTCTCGACGAAGCCCTTGAGAAACAAAAGAAACAAAATTTCAAACCCGGTTCTGCCTCGATCGCAATGGTTGCCAGCTATCTCTCCAAAGGTGGCATGTTTGGCGAGGCATCTTTCGAGCACCAGTTGTCCGATTCCCAGAAAACCCTGCTGGCCCAAAAAATTCGCACGTGGTACCTCGAAGCCCCCGCGAGCAACATGAGCCCATGGACCTTTCAAATGATCGCCCAAGCGGTCCGCTCTGAACCTGGCGGCGAAGCATGGATCCGACTGCTCGACGACGAAATCAAACTTTCCAAAAAGAACCCCCAATCGAACGCATCGATGTTCCCTTCCTTTGGACGTGGGAGTTCAGGGCTGATTGAGCCTCTCAATTTTCCACCCACGTTGACCGATTTTCCCGAACACATTACCAGCATCCTGAATGTCACCAATGACAACCAGTCATTCATGCCGTTTTCTTCTGACGAGCAAATCGACGGCGAAGAGTGGGTTGAAAAATACGGTCCGCATATCGCCAAAGCCAACAACCCGATCCTCCGCGGGCTGCTGTTGTGGAAAAAGATTCAACTCGATCCGGCCAACATCGACAAACCCGAAGAACAAGCCATCAAGCCTCTCGATGAGTACCTTCAGCAGATGCTCGATTCGGAAAAACCCAGTGCCGACATACATCTGATGGCCGCCGGCCTGGCCTGTCACATGCAGCAGTGGAACAAAGCCAATGAACTGCTGGAGAAACTCCGCAACCTCCCGCTTTCCCGGGAACTGCGGCGGACCGTCGATTCCGCATTGGTCGCCATCGCCACCCAGGGAATCACCGACGACCTTAAAGCAGAAAACAACAGGAACATTCTGGCGTCTGCAAAATCCGCCGCCTTGCGATTGCGGCGAGGACGCCTGGCCCAGGAGCAGCGAATGCAACTGGTGGAGGTTTTCGAAAACCTTGGCTTGAGCAAGGAAGCCGAAAAAATGGAGAACAAGCTGGCCGCCACAGGTTCCAACTCTTTTGGCGGCATGGTGGGGCGAATGTTCAGCGGCAGCCGATCGGCCCCCGCACCGGTCGATCGGATTCGCAAGCTGGTGGACTCTGGCAAAAATGATGCGGCGGTCCGTTTGCTGGTCAACGAATTCAAAGGCATCGCCAAAACAGGACTGGATCTGGACCAGATGAGTTACGGCAGCTACGCGACCGGGGAGTTCCTTTCCAAAGTCCGCTCGTTGGGCATCGAAGACGAATTTCTGGCAAAGATGGATCCGGGCAACGATAACTCAAACACAAAACTTGCCATTTACGGTTTCGCACTGGAATCCTTTTCCAAAAAAGAAGACGCCATCAAAGTCTACGCCCGCGTCGCCGAAAACAGCAAAAAGGACGTCGCGGTCAAAGCTCGCCTGTTGATGCTTGAGCTGGAAAAGGGAACCGACATCACCGGTCGCCTTGCAGAATTCGACGCCAAAGCCATGTCGCAAGTCGGTCCAGCGCTGCTTGGAAACCTTGATCAAAACGAAACCTCGCTCGAATCGAGGTTTGGACTAATCAAAGCCTCCGTTGATCATGTCCTTGCCAATAAAGACTCCAAAGAAGATCACACTTGGGCCGTCGCGATGGCTTCAAGCCTCGCTGACAACGTCGCGATCGGTGGCAACGAATACTTGCCAAATCTTTACACTCTCAGCGGTCAAAAACTGAACGAAGAGAAGCTCAAGGAAATTTCCAAATCAAAAAGGAAACTTTTTCGCGAGATGCTGCCGCAGCGAAAGCAACTTCACGACGAGTCCTTTCTCAAGTTGATGGAGATTCCCCAACTGGGCCCAACCGCCTTCACCGCACTACTCCGGTCAGCCGAAGCAGGAGCAGAAATCGATTACGATCGCTTTGTCACCCTGGCAGTCAACGCCGCAACCCGTTTCAAAGCTCCGAAAAACAATCAAGCGTCAGGAGGTCAGTTCGTTCAATACGCTTATAGCAGTGGCCTTCAGTACAACTCCGACGACGAAGCACCCGTATCGCCAGCGCGAACTCCGATTGAATTTCTCGCCCGACACTTCGGGACCATGGAAGCTGCACAGCGAGAGCAAGGTTTGGAACCGGTGTACGAAAAACTCTCGCAATCCGGCAACGACACGTCTCTGGAACAACTCAAAAGCATTGTCGGGTTGTACGCCGCGAGCAACGAACAGTTTATCGACGTCGCCCGCTCCACACTCGAGTCGACAGCCACTGCCGCCCGGAAAAAGCGTGCCGCGCCGCTGGTGGGAATCGGCAAAGTCATCGAAGTCTGGCGGGAAGCAAAACGCGATATTGACCTTGATGATTTCATCCTGGAAATAAGTTCTGCCAAACCATCCTCTTCTTTTTCCTCGGGAATGATGCCGATGGGCATGCCTGGTGGATCCGGAGGAAGCCTGCCGACTTACCTTGCCGCACTTGCGGACACCGGCGACTACCAGCGAGCCGAAGCACTGCTTGAACGCTGGGCCGAAAAAACTTTGGGTTCCCTCCAAGAGCGACGGAAACTTTTTGAAAACCCAAACCGGATGCCGACCAAAAAACGCATGGCTTCGCAGCAGTTTCAGAGCACGCTGGGGGCGATGGGCAATGGCGGTGGCCTTTCCCTGATCGCCGCACGGGTCGCAGCAGAATCAGGAGTACCACTGAACCAGTTGAATCTGGAATATCAGATCGCAAACCAGTTCCGCAGTGCCACCGATGCAGACAAATTTCTCGACCAGCTCCGCAACTGCTCCAGCTTCGTGGACGACATCGCGACCTTTGATCCCATCATCGACAACGACGGCGATTCAATGTTGGGAAAGGTTGCCGAATCGTTGCGCTGGGAAGAATTGGAAATCGCCGATCTCCTTGAGAAAAAATTCAAGGACCGCAAGGACGACCTGACCTTTGGCGAAAGAATCATCCTCCGTGTCGTCAACGGCGACAATTCGAAAAAGGGAATGGCTGGCCTGTATGAGACGGTGGCGCTGCAGTTTGACCAGATTCAGCAACTGCCCGCAGAGCAGCAGCAAAAACTGCAGGCCTTTATCGCGGAGATTGGCGACAACGATTCTTTCAGTCAGGGCCGCAACGAGTTCGAACTCTCCGATGCGGGCAAAAAGGTAGAAAAGCATTACGCTGCCCTGTTGGGCAAATCAACCGGCGACCAGGTTGCCAAACTGATGGCCGCAAAACGATTCTCCGATCTCAAAATTGACGCCTATGAATTCCCGGAGTACCTGAAACGAACGCTTTCTCGGATGGACCGCAGTGACACTCAACAATGGATCGCCGCCTTCGACAAAGGCAACTCGCTGATGGCCAAAGCAGGCTCCAATGCGCGAAGCTACCTGTCGCAGACGGCAGGGCAGTCGGAGATGATTGCCGGAATGATCAACAACCGGGCCGACATCACGTGGTTCAAGTTGTTACACGAACTGATTCAGCGCGAGGGCGGCGAAGAACTCTGGGTCAACACCCGCATCTCCAGCGAACTCTCGTCCTTTCTCGCCAAAACCTACGAAAGTGCCAGCGACAACAACAGGAAAGGTCCTGCCGCAGCGGTTGCCAAACTCGACGCAACGTATCGCGAACTTGGACCCCAGTTCGATGGCTCCCAAACCGATGTCTTCATTCCTGCATTTTTCAACTTCCTCAACTCCGCTTTGGACACCAAAGAACTCCCCATGGCGATCAAATGGGTCCAGGGGGAAACCAAAAACGCCAAACACCCGCGACTTGCCCGCAGCCTCGAACTGGCCCTGATGCTGGCCAAAACCTCTGACGACTACGCGCAGAAAACCAAAGGCATCGACAAAAACGAACCTCGCGGGTTCGAGCGACTTGAAACGCCCACGGAATACCAAAGCGAACTTGTCCGGATTCTTGACGGCGACGACTTGCAGTTGGGTGCCAAGTTTGGCCTCGCCTACTACTTCCTGATGTGGGACACAACTTTGCCGACAGACTGTGTCTGGAAATGCACGGACATGATTGCCCAGGCATACGCCAGCAAGTTCACGATCGAAGAGTATTCCGAAACACCTGTCCTTGCTCGAATCAACGATCTCTCGGAGCAAGCCGATTTTGCTGAAAAAGCCAAACCTTTTGCCGATGCGTGGAGCAAAAAGTATCTCAAGAAACGTCGCAATCAATATTCCAGCTTCTACAGCAGCAGCGACCGTGAAGATCGCGTCGCTCACGCCGTCAAACTGTTCCAGAACCTTGGCAACAAAAACGCTGTCGAACGCGTGATCGCAAGCTTCCCTAACCGCGCGAAAAGTCGAACAACCGTGGCAACCCTGATCACCGGTGGGCACCACGAACTCGCTCGCAAGCTCTGCAATCAGATGTGGAACAATCCCGACGAACTGGAACTGGACGAATCTTCGGCATCGTTCACTGCTGAAGTTGAACAGAACCTCCCGGGGTTCGTTGAACAGTTCGGCAACCCGCAAACCAAACTTCTTGGCCAGGCCTTCATTGCCTCGCTCCCGGACAGCAAAAACAAAAAGAAGCTCCCTTCACAGAGCCTCGATCAGCGGCTCGAAACTCTTGCCGAAACATTCAACAGCACCGAATTCAAGTCGAACATGCAGCGGAAGCTTGCCGTGGTTTTGCTCGCTCGCGGCAAAACGACTCCCGACTTCATCGCCGCAGAGTTGAAAAAAATCGCCAGTGAACTGGAACCCCGAAACCTGTATGACGAAAACCGGAACAGCGAATTCAAGTTCAACCGGGCTCTCTATGCCGCAGACCTTACCCAGGATCTTCGCCGTGGAAACAGCGAACTCGTGATCAAACGTCTTGACGAGTTAAACAGCATCAAACCGGAAGACAATGCCTGGTCTTTTGAGCGGATGATGAAAGAAATCGTTGACAGTCTTGGTGGCCCGCTTCAGGAACAACTCGAGATCGCATCGACAGACGAAGCCGAAACGCTGCTGCCGATCTTTCGAAAGTTCGGACATCCCGACTACGCCGAATACGGTTCAGAGATTCCTTCGTTAAATTTGATCGCCCACGTATCAACCGGCCAAACGGCGGCGTATCGCCAATGGATTGCGGAACTCGAAAAAGAGCATCTGGCCAACAGGGACCAGGAAGAATCCGACGACGATGACGAGGAGGATTCCTTCGAACCGTTTTCCAACACAGACGTCGATGATCAATGGGAAATCATCAGCAATAAACTGGATCTTCTCAACGAATCGACGTCAGCAGAAAAACGGCTTCAGCAAATTCACCAGATTTGGGAGCTGGCATCGATTTCCGGATTCGGCGTCGGATCAGGGCACTTTCAAAGCGGCATCAAGGAAAGCTGTAGCGGTTGTCGCGATGGCATTATGGGGCTCGACGCAATCAAGGAAGCCAAGCTGATTTCCAGCGAAGAAATTGCCAATTTTGGTCCCACACTTGCCAAAACGCAGTCCGTGAACGGAGAGATTTGGCGGCAGGTCGCTCATGAGCAGATTAAGCTAAAACAGTTCGAGCAGGCCGAAGTCTCGCTGAAGGCCGCGGTTGACGCATGCACCAAAAAGATGGACCAGGCCAAATTCAACCGACTGGTCGAATACGCCGAAGTCCTGGTCGAACTTGGTAAAGAAGACCTCGCCAGGAAAGCCCTCGAATCGATCGACCAGGACAAACTTCTTGCCAAGAATGTCGGTCGTTATCCGAAACTCAAGAAAAAGCTTTCAATCAAATAGACGTAAACAATCCCCACACCATTTCAATCCGAAACCCGACATGACCAAAGAACCCGTCAACGAGTTTATCAACTCGATCCGGACCCGACTCAACCGTCACCACCTCTGGAACGTGCTGTTCTGGGCGTTGCTGGCATTGGGCGTTTGCATGACTGTCATCGCATTGTTTTATGTGATACCCGGCTACGCGGTTGCTTGGCAAGCTTGGCCGATTGTCGCCGGCGTCGTGAGCTTGGCGGCAGGCGTGGCGACTTGGCTGGGCAGGCGTTCGGCCGATCAAGCCGCCGGATTTGCCGACGGATTTTTTGGCTTCAAAGACAGCGTTTCGTCTTGTGCCCACTTCGCCACGGACCGTCGCGAAGGAGGCTTTTACGACCTGCAAGCCCAGCAAACCGAGGCGTTGGTCAAAGAATCCGATGCCGATTTGGTTCGCTATACGTTTCCTTGGCGTCTGGCGGCCCTCGCCGGCGTGTTCGTTACCCTCGCGGTCACACTTGGACTCAAAGGGCCCAGCAAAGCCGTCGTGGAACGAATGAAACTGGAACAGGCATCGCTTGTCCAAACCGAAACCGCCAACGAAGAACTCCGAGAGCTGATCGACGAACTTGAAAAAAGCATCGACGACGAACAGGAAAAAGAGTTGCTCGACCCGGACAAGCTGCGCAAGTGGGTGGACGAACTGGACAAAACGAAAGATGTGAAAGAAGCCATGCGGCAGTACGCCCGCTTGGAGATGAAACTCAACAAAGCATCCCAGGCTCTCAATCAGCGCAAAGACGAAAAGCTGTTGGACAAGGCCGCTGAAGAACTCAGGAAATCGGATGAACTAAAGTCGTTGGCAGAAAAACTCAAACAGAAAAAGTACGACCAAGTCTCGGCGGACATCAAAGACCTTAAACCCAAAAAACTGACCGCCGAAGACCTCAAGAAGCTAAGCGAAAAACGCAAAGAGTTGGCCAAGCTGAAGGCCATCGCCAAACGGATGGCCGAAGCCGCTCGTAAAGTATCCTCCAAATCGCGCGGCAAACAATCGAACTCCAAAAAAGGCAACAAGAAATCATCGCTGAAAGACGGCACCGGCTCCCAAGCCGGTAAATCCTCCAACAACAACCCTGATGACGGTGATGGTCAGAACTCTGAAAACAATGAACTTGGGCAACTGATCGAGGACTTGGAAGAGTCCGTCGAAGCACTCGACGAAGAACTTGAGGAACTCGAACGCCAAGACCTTGAAGAACTCGAAGACGAATTTGAAGAGTGCGAAAATTGCCAACAGTGTCAGCAGTGTCAGCAGTGTCAGCAGTGCGAAAAAGGCGTACGCGACAAGCTGGACAAACTTGGCAAAAAGCTGGCCAAAATGGCTCGCAAGCGTAGCGCCCAAGCCAAACTGAAAAAGCTCAGCAAAAAGTGTTCGCAGTGTCAAAGCGGCGTACTGGGACTGGCGAAATCGAATCAACCGGGTGGCAAAAAAGCCGGCCAAGGAACCAGCGATGCCACGCGCGACCAACGGGATGAACTGGTCGACAACGGCCAGAACACCGCGCTCAAGGGACTCAAGGGCAACGGTCCCTCACTGACCAAAGTCGAATCTGCCGAAGACGGCACGGGCGTCAGCCAGCGACGCGCCGCCGCGACCCAGCGGGAGTTCAAACGACAGTTCGAATCTTTCGTCGAACGCGAAGACATCCCCGAAGACCTCAAAGACGGCGTCAAACAGTATTTCACCAATATCCACGAAACGGAATCTCCCGAGTAACCATTCGACTTTTGGCGGAGCGATCGCCTTCTACTTTCTCTACGCAACTTCAGGAAATCAACCACGTGTCAACCGTATCTCCTCCCAACAGTGAACAGGCTGCCAGTGAATTTATCGAGACCTTTAACCGAATTCGCAACGAAGTCGCCCGCTTTATTGTCGGCCAAGAAAAGATCGTCGAAGACGTACTGATCGCGGTCGTCTGCGGCGGACATGTGCTGTTGGAAGGAGTCCCCGGTTTGGGAAAGACCGCTTTGGTCAACACAATCTCCCAAGCCCTCGACCTGAAGTTCCAACGCATCCAATTCACGCCCGACCTGCTTCCGGCGGATATCGTGGGAACGCAGATTTTGATCGACAAAGACGGACGCAAGGAACTTCAGTTCCAACCGGGGCCGGTCTTCTGCAATATTTTGCTGGCCGACGAAATCAATCGAGCAACGCCCAAGACGCAGTCGGCGCTGCTGGAAACCATGCAGGAAAAATCCGTCACCGTGGCTGGGCAAACTCATCAGTTGGAGTTGCCGTTCTTTACGCTGGCCACGCAAAACCCGATCGAACAGGACGGTACGTTCCCGTTGCCTGAAGCGCAGCTTGACCGCTTCTTTTTCAAGCTGTTCGTGGAACTGCCCAGCCACGATGAGTTTTCAGAGATCCTTAATCGTACCGGCGGCAACTCGGCGCCTGAAATCAACTCCGTCGCGACCGGCCAGGACATTTTGCAAATGGGCAGACTGCTTCGTGACGTTCCGATCGACCAGCCGATTCAGGACCATCTGGTTCGGGTAGTACGAGCGACCCACCCAACCGATCCCAATGCCCCCGATGAAGTCAAGCAATTTGTTCGCTACGGGGCGTCCCCCCGCGGTGCTCAGGCGATTCTCGCGGCGGCCCGCGCGCGTGCCTTGCTTGACGGTCGTTTTCATGTCGCCAAAGAAGATATCGATCGCATGGCTCTGCCGGCGCTGCGCCACCGGGTCATGCTTAGCTTCGAAGGAGAGGCCGATGGCAAAAGCACCGACTCGATCGTCCAGAGCGTCGTTGATTCCCTCGGCGGCTAGGTGCAAACCGCGCCGCTGACTTCGTCGACTTTGCCGACTTCGCCGACTTTGCCAATCGCAGCCCTTCGTCCTCCCAAGATTTTTTCTCCAGTGCCCGTTATGCTGACCGACCCCAACTTTATCCGCCGGCTTGATTCGCTGTACCTGCTCGCCCGCAAGGTACTCTCGGGATCGTTGCAGGCCGATCGAAAAAGCATGAAAAAAGGCACCGGGATCACATTCGCCGATTACGCCGAATACTACATGGGAGCCGACTACCGTTCGATCGACTGGCGCGTGTTTGCCAAATTTGAGAATCTGGTGATCAAGCTTTTCGAGGTCGAAGAAGACGCCACGATCTATATTCTGCTGGACCAAAGTCAGTCCATGACCGGGAAGTTCGATTACGCCAAACAACTGGCCGCCGGATTGGGTTACATCGCCCTGAATTGTTTGGATCGATTGGCGGTTTATGGGATCTCTGAAAACCTGACGCCGCTGTTAACGCCATGTCGTGGACGCGGCAGTGTGATGCCTTTTTTGAAAGGCCTGCAGGATGCGCAGACTGGTGGCAGTGACAGCCAGTTCAACACCTGCAGTCGGCTTTTCCAAGCCCGGCACCAGCGCCGCAGCGTCGTGATCGTCATCTCAGATTTCCTGTTCCCAACGGGGTTCGATGATGGGCTCAGCTATCTACAGTGGCACAAGCACGACGTCTATTGTCTTCAAGTTCAAAACGAAGCCGACACTCGCTGTGAACTAAAAGGCGATATCGAATTGGAATGCGTTGAAACGTCGCAACGACGCCGCGTTACCATCACGCCACGGGAGGCCAAGCTGTACGAGCAAGCGGTCGCCAATTGGAACCAACAGTTGGCTCGATCCTGTGCCAAACGCGGTATTGGCCTGGCTTCGACGACGCCCGAAATTTCTTTTGACCGGGTGATTCAGGATATCCTTCGACGCGGAGGCCTGGTCGCTTGACATTCGCCAATCCAATTTTTCTCTGGTCACTGCTAAGCCTGATTCCGCTGGCGGCGATCTACCTGCTGAAAGTTCGTCCCAATCGCAAACCGACCACGGCGTATTTCCTCTGGCAAGACATTTTTCAGGAACGACGTTCCAACTCGCTGTTTCAAAAGCTCAGAGATCTTTTCAGTTTGCTGCTGATGATGGTCGCGTTCCTAGCGGTTGCCTTCGCGCTGGCCAAACCGGTCTGGCAGGCCGACGATCAGAAAGACCTCGTTCTGGTGATCGACAATACGGCCTCGATGAATGCCATCGACTCGCTGAGCACACGGCTGGACTTGGCCAAAAAGGCCGCTTCCGAAATCGTCGAATCGCTCGGTGGAACCCAGCGATGTAGCATCGCCACCGTATCCGATCGCGTGCGTTACATCTCCAATTTGACCGATAACCCTCGCGACCTGTTAGAGGCGATCGCGAAAATTCAACCGACCGAAATCCCATTCCGCGACGGAGCACTGAACGAATTTGCGCTTTCGGAAACGAAGGACACCGCTCCCTCAAATGATGAAACACGGGTGCAAACAGCGGCGAAAACAACCTGGCGAACGATTTTGATCAGCGACGGATTGGTCGCCGACATTCCCGATTCGTTGGAGTTACTGCAGGTGGGTGGCTCGGCAGGCGGCAATGTCGGCATCGTTGCCAGCGACATCCAGCGGTTGCCGGGCAAAGACCGCGCGTCGGCCTTGATCCAGTTGGCGTCCAGCTTCGATGCGCCCGTCGAAGTGGAAATTGAGCTTTCGGTTGGCGAGCCGGACAACGTCGTCAAAATTATCCCGACCACGGTCCAGCCAGGGATCAACAAGGCCCTCGTGTTCGAACTTGAAAACGCGCCGCAGGGACGCTGGCTGGTCAAGCTGGTGACGGCGACCGATGCGCTAAAATCGGACAACCGGGCTTTTCTGGTTTTGCATCCGGTCAAGCCAATCCCGATTCGCGTCGCGGCCGAGGAGAGGTTCTTTTACGAGAACAGCGTTCTTGCTTTTAGCGGCGCAGGTGGCCTACTCCAGTTGGTCACAACCGGCGGTCAAATGTTAGTCGGCCAAGGCGAATTGGGCATCCAACTGGGCGAATCGGCTCCCGATGATTTTCTGGCCTTTCGCCCTGCCGGCCAATCGCCGTGGTGGAGTGAAGTCGGTGACGAGATTGAAGTTAAACTGCCGCGCGCCACCGACGAAGACCATCCGGTCATCCGGCACATCGACGTGACTTCGATACCGTTTGTTGGAGCGCGGCGGGTCACCTTGTCTCCGGCGGCGGAAATTTTGGTCCGGGCGGAAGACGACACGCCGCTGATCTGGCGGATGTCGCAAGCGGGCAAGTCCGCCGTTGTCGTCAACCTCGACCCGCTGGATTCGAATTTTTACTTTAGTGCTTGGTTTCCCGTATTGGTCTATTCATCGGCCACGCACTTGGCCGGACGAACCGATGAACTCAAGTCCACTTGGCGAACCGGAGAGGTGGCGACTCTGCCGGGCAAAGACAATTCCACCTCAACGCTTACCCTGCCCGGTGGCGAAACGACGACGCTGGAAAACACACGCAACACGACAATGCGTCAAACAGGACATTACGAAATCCAAAACGACGCCGGTCAATGGCAAGCGGCCTGCAGTTTGCTTTCGCCTCGCGAGACACTGATTGACAATCAGAAAGTCCAAGCCAACCTCAAACCGATTCGCCGAGGCTGGTCGCCCGTGGCCTGGCTAACGATTGCTGCGATCTTGTTTGTGACCTGCGAATCCGTTCTGTTTCAACGCAGGAAGGTCGGCTGATGGAATTGATCTCACTCAAGCCACTATGGTGGCTCGCCGCGATCATTGCCTTGCTGGTCGGCTGGAAATTCAGCCTCGTCGACGCACCGCGGGCCAAGCGTATCGCTTCGTTTTCGTTTCGTGTGCTCAGCGTGCTGCTGTTGATTCTCGCGCTGTGCCGTCCGTTTGCATCGCTCGAATCGACCCAACTGCACATGGTGTTTCTGGTTGACGTTTCGCAGTCGGTTGACTTGGACGCCGTGGTCGACGCGACGGAAGAAATCGAAACGGCCATCAAAACACTCGACGCCGGTGACTCGTGGAGCCTATTTGCGTTTGGCAGTGAGCTACGCCCGATGGAATCCCCCCAGCAGCTCGCCGCACTGGTCAAGTCCTGGCAGGAAGCAGGGGCCGACGATGCGTTTCGCAACCGGACGCGTCTGTCCGAGTCAGCCCTTCGCTCGCGACTTTCGTTTGCTGGCGGCAAAGTTAAACGGATGGTGGTCTACAGCGACGGAATGGATACTGGCGACCAGATTGCGTCGGTACTTGAGCAACTGGCCGAAGAACAAATCGATGTGCGAATCCGAAAAATGCGTTCGCTGCAGTTCCCCGAAGCGGCCGTGGTTTCGCTCAAGCCATCCACTCGCCAAGCGTTCGTTGGCGAGGTCGTTCGCCTGTCCGTCAAAGTCCAATCCAATACCGCCATCGATGGGAAGCTGCGTATTTTGCACCGGGGTGTAGCGGTGCAATCTCAGGACGTGCAAATTAGCGGCGGAGAACCACAGCTTTGCTTTGTCGATGTCGATATGGTTACCCCCGGCAATAGTCGCTGGACAGCGGAACTGATTCCCGACAAGGATCATTTCCCGATCAACAACCAGCAGAGCTGTACCATTACGGTCCGCGGTCAGCCGCGAATTTTGATCTTGCACGAAGACGCCAAAGAGATGCGACCCTTTGAGCGAGCGCTCGCGGAGCAAGACTTTTCGGTGGACGTTCGCGGGAAATTCGGCCTACCTGACTCGATTCAGGACCTGCTGGCCTTCGACGCCGTCGTGTTGGCGAACTTTCCCGCCACCGCGATGTCGCCGCGGCAAATGGGATTACTCAAAAGCTACGTCCAGGACTTCGGCGGCGGGCTAGTGATGCTGGGATCCGAAAACAGTTTTGGGCTGGGGGGCTATCACAAGACGCCGGTCGAGGAAGTCCTGCCGCTGGTTTCCAGATTTGAAAAGGAAAAAGAAAAACCGTCTTTGGCGATGGTGTTGGTGATCGACAAATCCGGATCGATGGACGGTGTTCCGATGGCCCTTGCGCGGCAGGCTGCCAAAGCCGCCGTGGAAGTACTCAGCGCCCGCGACCAGGTCGGCGTGATTGGTTTTGACGGCCAACCGGTGATCGTCAATGAAGTCACCGGCGCGGCATCCAAAGATGCGATCTTTGCCAATATCGATTCGCTGACCGCCGGCGGGGGAACGAACATGTACCCAGCGATGGCGGTCGGCAAAGAGATGCTCGACGATGCCAACGCTAAAATCAAACACATGATTTGTTTGAGTGATGGGCATACCCAACCGGCCGATCACGAAACACTGGTCGCCGCGATGAACGACAGTGGCATCACGGTCTCGACAGTGGCCTTGGGGGAAGCCGATCGCCAACTGTTGGCGATGATCGCCGAACAGGGCCGAGGCCGGTACTATGAGACCAACGATCCCGCCAACGTCCCGCAGATTTTTACCAAAGAAACCATGCAGGCGTCGAAATCGGCGATCAAGGAAGATCTGTTCGCGTCGGTACAAACCAATGACCACCCTGCCCTGTCGGGATACGGGGACGCCGACCTGCCGTTTTCACTGGGCTACGTGATGACGCAACAGAAGCCCAGTGCCCAAACTTTACTGGTGACTGAAACCGGTGATCCCTTGCTGGCGATCTCTCGCTTTGGTCTGGGTGTCGGGTTAGCGTACACCAGCGATGTGTCCGAGCGTTGGGGCGGCGAGTGGCTGGCGTGGCCGGACTGCGGCAAGTTTTGGGCGCAGATTCTCCGAGCGACCATTCGGAAAAACAATTCGGAAGGTATCCAGATCGCGGGTACCACACAACCGGATTTTTGGAATTTGGATATCCGCAGCCAGGACAGTCGCGGGCTGTTCCAATCGTTCGTGGATTGGGAGTTGAATGTCACCGATTCGCAAGGCAAGTCGACATCGATCGCCGTGGCGGAAACGGGTTTAGGCAAATACACGGCCAGCATTCCGCTGGTGGATCGGGGCAACCTGACGGCACTACTGCGTGACCCCGCGTCCGATCGCTCACGCACATTGCATTTTGAACAGACTTGGCCGCGTGAGTACAGCCTGTCGCGCGATCTACCAGACGCGGTAGAAAAATTGAAATCGATCCAACCGGATTCAATCCGTGAGGAGCTCCAGCCCAAACGCAACCGCCGCTCGATCGTACACTGGTTCTACCTGGCCGCACTCGGCTGCCTGCTAATGGGCAACTTGCTTCGCCGACTCTAATCCGGAATTATTCACGACGACGGGCGTTGATTCGCGTTGAACCTCACTGATCCCGGATTATTCACGACGACGGGCGGTGATTCTACGTCTGGCTAACAGGAGCAAGGGAAAATCTGAACTTCAACAAGAATCGCGAATCATCCGGTAGATGAGAACCACAGCGATCGTTTGATCGCATCAGAGTCGCGGATCAGTGCCAGAACTGATTCTGACGCCCAGGCCCCGTGAATAATCCGGCTTGATGTGAGCTTGATCTGTCGGATCCGCTGCCCTGTTTATCGTTTCAGCTTTGGACGGAAAATCATTCCTGTATCGGTTCGTCCCCGAATATCTCACTGATCGAACGATGCTGGTGAATTCGGCGAATCGCTTCGCCCATCATCGGTGCGATCGAAAGCACTTTCAGGTTCGGCAACTGACTGGCTTTTTCAGGCGGCACGGGAATACTGTTGGTGACCACAATCGAATCGACTGGTGAATTCTTCAGCCGCTCAACCGCTTTGCCGGCAAATACTCCGTGAGACGCCGCCACGTGGATCTCGCGGGCTCCCTGTTTTTTTACCAATTCGGCCGCCCCGCAGATCGAACCCGCGGTGCTAATCATGTCGTCAAACATCAACGCGACTTTGCCTTTAACCGAACCGCCAATAATCGTCTCCTGAACCACTTTGTCGGCCGACAAACGACGTTTGTCTAGGATCGCGAGCTCGCCACCGAGTCGCTTGGCGTGACCAACGGCCCGTTTGATGGACCCTTCATCAGGAGACACGATCACAATCTCTTCAGGAGGAATTTTTAGCGAAAGAAAATGCTCGTTCAGTACCGAACCGGCATACAGGTGATCAACCGGAACGTCAAAGAACCCCTGAATCTGTGCCGCGTGCAGATCCATCGTTAACACTCGATCGGCACCAGCGCGGGTGATCATGTTGGCGACCAGTTTGGCGGTGATCGGAACGCGGCCTTCGTCCTTGCGGTCCTGCCGCGCGTAGCCGTAGTACGGAACCACCGCGGTGATCCTTTCGGCACTCGCTCGCAGGCAAGTGTCGATCATGATCAACAACTCCATCAGGCTATCGTTGACCGGCGGGCTGGTAGGCTGCACGATGAACACGTCGCGACCGCGAACGTCTTCGATTTTGCAGTGAAATTCGCCATCGGGAAACGTCACAAGCCGACATTCTCCCTGGTCGATGTTCATCGATTTGCAAATCTCTGCCGCGAGATCAGGATTGGCGCGTCCGCTGAAAACTTGAAGTTCTCTCATCGTCGATGCTGGCCGTTGTGTTGAAGCTGATGGTTACGACGAAGCCAACGCTTCTTCGACTGCCTTGAGGTGTTCGACGGTGTTCACGCTGAGTGCTTCGATCGGTTTGAGTACCGAAAGCGCTCGCACGTCTTCGCCATCGCCAAGCAAAATGCTCGGCACGTCGGTAATGTAATACTCATTCTGATTGTTGTCATCAGTCAATCGGTCAAGGACACCAAGCATTTTCTGACAGTCGAAAACGTAGGTACTCATGTTGACTTCGGCGATCGCTTTTTGCTCATCGGTGGCGTCTTTTTCTTCCACGATGCCGGTAAAGTTCCCGTCGGCGTCACGAACGATCCGCCCCAAACCGGTTGGGTTTTCGTGGATCAACGTCCCCAGCACGCAGGCTGGCCTGGTCGCAGCGTACTCGGCCAACAACGCCGCAATCGAATCGCTTTGCAACATCGGAGAATCGCCCGCAACAACAACGACTGGCCCATCGTGATCTTTGATCTGCTCGCGGCAAACCATCACCGCATGCCCGGTCCCCAACTGCTCGGCTTGGATCGCAAAATCGATGTCCGGGTCGCCGCCAAGTGTTTCTTTGACCAGCTCGGCTTTGTAGCCAACGACCACGACCAGCTTTCCAACACCGGCCTTTCGCAGAGCCTCGTTGACGTAGCTGACCAGCGGACGACCCGCGGCCTGGCAAAGGACTTTCGGCAGATCGGACTTCATGCGGGTGCCTTTGCCGGCGGCAAGCACAACCGCCATGGCGGGAGATGAATCAGTCATTTCGTGGGAGGGGTATCAGGACAAAAGGTCAAAAATCGTTTGGCAGGCCAAGGATTCGCAAATCGTAAACGCCCCAACAAACTGGGACCGCTCCACAGGCCTGGACGGAACGGTGATTGTAGTCGCTCCGGCAGAAACCGCTGCCCGCGTTCCGATCACGCTATCTTCCAAAACAAGCATTTCTTGCGGATCGACCTGAAATTTTCCCGCAGCCATCAGGTACACGTCCGGGTTGGGTTTGCCGTTTTCGACGCTTTCTGCGGTCAGGACGAACTGAAACCGGGTCGCCAGGTCAAACACATTCAGGGCTCGGGCCGCGAATTCTTTGTGGGAACTGGTAGCGATGCCTTTGGGAATCGAATTTTTCTCCAGAAAGCCCAACAGGTCCGCAAGCCCCGGCATCATCTCGATTTGGTCTTCCAGCAGGCCACCGAAAATCTCGTGCGTCTCCCGCTGAAGTGCCGCAATGGAATCCGTCAGGTCGCATCGCTGCTTCATGACCGAAAAAGCCTGTGGACCCGGCAGCCCCATCATCGCCAGCTTCAACTCCTGCGTGTACGTCTTGCCACGGCGACCGAGCAATTGCTTGCCGACGATGTCGTAAAGGTCTTCGGTGTTGAACATCAAGCCATCCATGTCAAAACAGACGGCTTTAATGTCGGGAACGGGTTTCGAATGTTCGGGCATTGATCCGGAATTATTCACGGCCACGGGCGTTGATTTGCGTTGAACCTCACTGACGCGAAGGTCAAAGCTGGATTGTCGGCCAGATTTCGGTTCACCTCGTTGATGAACTCCAAGACAGAGACTCTTTTCCAATCGGTTCGCTGTTCATTGGCCAAACTGAACGTTACGCCCACGCCTCCTGAATAATCCGGTTTGATAAGCCGATCGGCGTTACCACGGTTCGATTCAAGAACAACCAACTGCGACAGGACCAAAACTATTTCACTTTGGAAAGGCTGTTGACCATTTGCCGAAACTTGTCGGCATTCGCCTGGACGGTTTTGCCGGGGCCGGTCAAAGTCACAAAGTGCTGCCCGAGTTCACCGCCCTGAATCACAGCAACCAACTTTCGATAGTTTTCCCGTTCAACCATTTTGCCACCGGCAAACGGTCCGCCGCCCATCCGTTCGGTCATCGTACCCTGCAGGCTGACGATCTTCACATCGCAGCCCGCGACGGTGATGTCTTCGATCTTTGTTTTCTCTTCGGTGGTCGAACCATCGGGTTGAGTAAACTGCCCGTACCACCGGTTCAAGTTGGCTTCCATGCTGCCTCCAACAGTCATCACCGTCAGTTTTCCGTCAGAGACGTCTTCTGCTTCGCCGTCGACTTTTGGAATCATAAACTGAAACGAAGTCATCGATGATGATGGTTTCACCGATTTCCAATCCTTAGGAGCCATCACCTTGAGAGCGCCGCTGCCAAGCATACACTCGGTGCCACCAGCGATGGCGTCTCCGGATTTGGACTGTTCCGATTCAGCGGAAGCTTTTTCACCGGTCACTTTAGCAGCCGTTTTTGCTTCTTCGTCCGTCATCTCGGCGACGACTTTTTTGCCAGGAGAAGCTTTTTCCCCAGCCTGTTTTTGAGGAGCGGCCTTGGGCTGATCACAACCCGACAAAGCAACACAGCCAACGGCAACACAGCCAACGAAAAGAACAAAAAGAGAAAGAGATTTGAGCGACATGATTGTCCCGACTACTGCTGATTCAAAATGGGCACACCGGTGTGCCGCTAATACAACCGAACCAACAAGTAGACCAAAACAATTACCAACAGAAAAGCCGCCGCAATCGAACTCAATAAAATGGCCTTCTTTCTTCGTTCCGCCTTGCTTGCATCGGAGTGCGGGTTCAGCTGTTCCGGAATGCCGTAATCGCCGCCTTCGACGTTCTCTTTGACCAGCAACTGCGGAAAAACTTCATCCGCGGGCAACCAGTCGTTCCAGTCCTGCCGCCAGACAATCCAGTCCGCCCGCAATGTTCCATCGTCCAGCAACTGTTCCACATCGCGCGAGCGAAGCGGCCCTTTTTCACCATGCCGTCGATGCCGCGCGTACCAGACATGATCCGGTCTTGACCGCAGCGGATTGGCTTCGACGCGAATTTTTGGCTTGCCCAACATGAACGAACTGCCACTGTCGTTGCTGGAGTCTTCGGCGGCAGGAAAAGACAACGGCGGTGTGACCCCACTGTCTCCCAACGAACGACTCGACCGAGTGCTCCGCTGCGATTCCGATAGCAACGAATCGTCAACTGCTGAAGACGCTCCTGTTGCGCCACTTTGCCTTGCAGGCCGGGACTCCGCTTCGGATTTTAGCTCCGCAACTCCGGGACTTGAATTGGCCATTGGCGATCCGACCAGAAAGATCCCCGACTTCGGTGACACCTCGGCCACAACCGTCTTGCCAGCCGAAGGCACCTCGCGATCGCGTTCGACAGCCGAACCCCCAACCGACGGGCGCCGCGATTCAATAATCGTAGCCGATTCATCGCCCAGCGACGGGACGAGAATTTCGTGCTCACAACGAGGGCACAGGCAATACTCGCCCGCCTGCTTTGCCTTGACGTTCAGCCGTTTCTTACAGTACTCGCAGCGAAATCGGATTCCCATTTTCTCAGTGACAATCGGAGGCTAATGAATCCCAACGAATCCAGTATACCAAACAACTCAGTCGATTTTCATTTGTTGTTTGAGGATGTCGTTATCGAAGTAATTGATCGCCATGCCCGCATCGATCACGATCCGCTGTGCGTTGATTCCCGATGATCGCGGGCTGAGCAGAAAACAGGCCGCATCGGCGGCTTCCTGCGTTTGCACCGCTTTTCCACGGGGAATCACAGATTCGGCAAACAAAAATGCGTCCACGTAACCCGGTATCCCGGCCGAAGCACTGGTCTTGAGCAATCCCGGTGCCACCGCGTTGAAGCGGACGGCGGAGAATTTGCTGAAGCTCTTGGCAAGAAAAGCCAAAGAGCTATCAAGGGCTGCCTTTACAGGTGCCATGAACCCGTAGTTCTCACTGGCCATCGTGGTGGTGGAAATCGAAATCGTGACAACGGAGGCATCTTTGTCGAGCATGTCCTTGAACGCGTTGCTGATCGCGATAAAGGAATAGCAGGAGATGTCAAACGTTCTCAGCAACTGCTGTTTTCCTGTTTCGTGAAATGGAATAATCCCGCGCTCATCATAGGCCGCGAACGCAATCGAATGCACCAGACCTGCAAGCGACTCCGGGTGTTCGGCTTTGATCTGATCACGGACCGCCACGATCTGGTCTTCGAATTCAACATCGCAAACGTAAACCGGGCGATCAGCCAACAGCTTTGCAGTCGACTCACGGCGGGCTTCACTGCGGACCACGTAGATGACTTTGGTACCATGCTGTTCCAGAGTTTTTCCGATGTGCCACGCGACCGATTTTTTGTTGGCCACACCAAACACGACAACCGACTTGCCGGCAAGTTTCAAAAAATCCATCGCTTACTCCGTTTCCGCTACAGTGCATGTAAACGAAAGCCGCGCCGCGGTCTTGCCGTTCACTTTTGCGGTACCGATCAGGTAAAACGCCGTCGAGACCACTTCGTCGATCCGGACCGACATTTCAATCGTGTCGCCGGGCTTGACCATGGTTTTGAATTTTACGTCCGACATTCGCGTCAACACCGGAACGCCTTTGCTCTGCTTCATTTTCGAAGAAAGCAAAATTGCCCCGCTCTGAACGGTGGCTTCGCACAGAATCACCCCCGGAACGATCGGCTGATCCGGGTAGTGGCCCTGAAAGAAGAACTCTTCGGCTTGAAATGTCTTGCGACAAACGATCGAATCGTCTTCCTGTGAGACAATTTCGTCGACAAGCAACATTGGCGGGCGATGCGGAATCGCATCAAGTATATTTTCGTCTGGCATGTTCATTCCCGTTTGGTTCGTCGGTGAACGTAAAGCCGCACTGGCAACGCGTCAAGCATGTTCTTTGTTCTGCCAACCATTTCCAATGTCCGTGGCGTTTACACATGAATGAACACGACACCCCGCTTTTGAAAAATCCGCGCAGGAAGCTTCCCAGCTTCAGCCTCTCTTTCCTGCTTATTATCATCACCCTGATCGCGCTGGTAACGATCTATGTGAACTATCAACGAGAACGCGGCAACGATGTTCTTCACAGAACACTTGCGGAAGTTTCCATATATGAGCATATCGAAGGTGCCGTTGAAAAAGCCTGGTCTGACCCCTGGCTGGGAAACAGCAATTCGCAAGTGATTGGCCGGACAGTTTCCTTTGACCCCAGTCTGATTGATCGCGAGGTACGGATCGATCGCGCTATCGCCAGTCGACTGGCAAAGAATCTGCACACTGGCAACATCATGCATCTTCGTTTTGCCAACGCCACGGTTGATCCCGACGCCGTTTGCTTTTTTAGAAATTGGAAACAGGTCCGTTCGGTACAAATCCGCGACACACCTTTGCCTGAGCCCTGGACAGAAGCCATCAAACAGATGCCCGCCCTGGAAGAAGTTGTCATCTCGGGAGGCCTCTGCACGATCGAACCGGAGTCACTTCAAAATTTCCCGGCGTTAAGAAAGCTCACCTTGTGTCATCGCAATGTGAATTCGGCACGGCTTGAGGAATTGAAGAAACTTCTTCCGCGCGTCCAGATTCTTTTGCTTGGCAGCACCGACCGAAAATACGACTACCCTGAGAACTCAGCCACACTTTCGCAACACGACCCTCAGGCCCACTCTGAATTGAAACAGTCGCTGGACCGGCTGAAGAAAACGCTGCAATCACTTGACCCGCCCGCAAAAAACAGTTTCAACCCGCCAGCGACGGAAGCTGAAATCCTCAAATATGAGCAGCACATCGGCGTGCCGCTGCACCGGTCGGTCAGAGCCCTGTTTGAGATTCACAATGGCCAGCCAAGCGCAGTCGACGAATTGATCACGTTTGAAAAGCTGCTTTCGGTCGGTGAGTCGATCGGAAACATGGAAATTGAGCGTGACGCCGCAGGCGAACTTGAAAGCTGGTACAACTTCGACCCGGACTACGACTGGATGAACAACCCGAACCTGATCGGCATCGGCAGTTCAGAGGCAGACGTTCTGTACGTCCACAACGTTTCCGGCAAGGTATACCACGCCTACGAAGGACTCAGCTACGCGTTTCCAACTTTGGCTCAATACTTCGACGCAATCAATGAGGAAGTCAAAGCAGGAAGGTTTGAAAGAAGCGACTACGGCTCGATCCGCCTTACCGAATACACGACCGGCATCGCAAAGAAGTGGCCAGATCGCAAAAAAAAGTAGCAAAGCAGGCCCGGTGAACCATGCCGGCCGCATCGCCGCGCAATGAGACAACTGAAAGCCGTCACCTCGACTGCGTGCCAACCACACGATGGGCCGAAGTTCCTGACGCTGCTACGCGGGCATCGACGCGCTGCTCAACTGGTTGATCACATCATTCGCCACGATCACGCCGTAGTTGATCGTGCCCAGCCAGCCCGACATGATGATTCCGCAACTGCCCGCGTGATACAATCCCGTCACCTGCTCGGGCAACTTCCGGCTCACACCAAGGCCCTCAAATTTCGTTCCAAACGAAGCACCATGCACGTGCTTGGTGTAATGCTCAAACGTCACCGGCGTCGCCGCCTCGGCGTGCGAAATCCGCTGGCGACAATTGGGCACATACTTTTCAAGGGCATCAAAAGTCGTCTCAATCAGATCCTGTTTCGACGCTTCGTATTCTTCCTTTTCCATGTTCGCCCAATCGTCCCAATTCGCATTGGTGCTGGAAACGATCAACGTCCGTCCCTTGCCATCGGGCCGCGTATCGGGGTAGTAAAACGAAAACGTCCGGCTGGTAATGTCACGACTGAGCAACAAATCCGTTTCGAATCGTTCGGCCGTGCTGGAGAAAAGCAAATCGCCGGTCTCACGTGGTACCGTGTCATCCGGATTCATCGCCATGTAAACCTGCGTGCTGGAATTGTTCAGCCGCACAGCCTTTGCGTCGTCGACAAACGCATCGTCAAAGTGATCTTCTCCGACCAGGTTAAAAATCGTCGAACGCAAGTTCGCATTGGAAACGATGGCCTTGCAGCGGATCGTTCTTCCGTTGACCACGACCGATTCAACCGCGTCGCCCTTGACGTTGATCTTTTGCACGTCGCAATTGATCCGCACATCACAGCCATTGCCCTTGAGTTCCTTTTCCATCGTCTTGACCAGTTTGTCCGTGCCACCCTGGAACACGAACACACCTTTGGACATGAAGTTCGAGAAAACGATGCCGTAGGTCAGCGCCGGATCTTCCAGCGTCGAACCGTTCGCGTACACGATGGGCTCCATCAGCAACCGAACCACATCCTCGCGGCCCGGGAAGTACTCTTCGAACAGGTCGCGGGTCGTTCGTTTCTGGTCGTCGTAAAAGTTCATGCTTCGCGCGGCGTCAAAGAACTTTTTCACGGACTCCGGGGAAACACCAAAGTCCGACGTCAACAGCTTGGTAAAGTCCTCCCGATCGAAGGTCGTCGTCAACGAGAACATCGGGTTGTCAAAGCGAACGCCTTCGAGTTGCACGATCGAATCGGCGATTTCTTTGGACCAGTACCTGCGACAGCTTTTGACCATGCCGTAGGGAAACCCGTGTAGGGAAATGTCGAAAATGTGACCGCCGGGTCGCTTGAACCACGTCGCCAGTCCACCCAGTTTGTAATGTTGCTCCAGCAGAAGAACTTTCATACCGTCCCGCGCCAAAATGTTGGCCGCTGTCAGACCACCAAGCCCGCTTCCGATCACGACAACGTCGTACTGGTCATGGGCTCCCTTGAGAAAGTCTTTTGGCATCGAGTTTCAAACCTGGTTTTTGTAGACAAAGAGCAGCGAACGACAGCGAACCATTCCCTGGCAATACCCGCGACCGTGCCGGTCGAGAAGATATGGCAAAGATGCGGAAAACTCAACGATCCCGCCAGCCGGACTGGTGAAAGTTACCAAAAACCCTGTCAACTTTGTGGCTTCGCTCGCTACCATAAACCGCAAACTTAACCACCAATCCACAGCCCGCAGAGCCTCAATTATGGAATTTCTTGTCGACCTTTGGTTACCGATTCTGATCGGCACCGTCGTTCTGTTCTTTTGCAGCTTTCTGGCCTGGGCGATCCTCCCGCACCACTTCGGCGACCACCGGAAAGCTCCCCATGAAGACGAATTGATGGAATTTATCCGCTCAAAAAACATCCCACCGGGAAATTATATTTATCCGCATGCTGAAAACAGCAAAACACAAAAATCGAAAGAGTACATCGACGCCTACACCAACGGACCGCGCGGGACGCTTGATGTGTACGAGATGCCCAACATGGCGGTCAACATGGGTCAGACGATTTTGTACTTCTTGGTCACCGTCGCCACCATCGGATACATCACCCACGTGGCTTGCCCGCCGGGTGCCGATGGCACAGACTTCATGAAAGTCTTCCGGATGGCCGGCACAATCGGAATTTTGACTTACGCGACCAGTTGCGTGCTGCACCGCGTCTGGTTCAAGAAACGCGTCTGGACCGAGATTCTCGACGGTGCCGTTTACGGTCTGATCATCGGATTGATTTTCGCATTCCTCTGGCCGACAGCTTAGTTTGTCCGTGTAACGTGTCTGCGGTCCAGTGAGCCGCTGGCCGTAAGGCCTCGGGTACGAACCACGCACCGTTTTGCCTAAACCTTAACGGCGACTCCCGCCACAACACGTTCCAATCACAAATCAGATTCTTGCGAGTGCAAACATCTTTTTCGCTTGAACGAATCTCAAAGCCGAGAGAACTTCACACTCGAGGCCTTACGGCCGACGGCTCACAATTATCTCCAGGCATCACGTCTGGCAACCCACAACACTTTCGAAACTGCAAGCCATGGACAACGCAAAAATAGCCAAAACTCTGGACCAACTCGCCGATCTCCTTGAGTTCACCGGTGCCAACGCCTTTCGCTTGCGAGCCTACCGCAACGGAGCCCGGAACATCCGTGACCTTGCCGACCCGATTGCTTCCCTCATCGAATCAGGCGAAAACCTGACCAAGCTCGACGGCATCGGGAACAGCGTCGCCGCAAAATGCAAGGAACTTTGCGAGACCGGGAAACTTCAACAGATGGAAGAACTCCTGGAACAAGTCCCCCGCACGGTCCTCGATCTGCTCAACGTCCCCAAAATGGGCCCCAAAAAAGCCGCCGCTCTGTTCAACGAGCTGGGTATCGAGAACCTCGAACAATTGCAAGCCGCCTGCGAAGCCGGACAGGTGCGTGAGCTTTCCGGTTTCGGTGCCAAAACAGAACAAGCTATCCTTGACGGAATCGCCATCGCCGCCGACGCCAACAAGCGAATCCTCTGGGCACATGCCGACGCCATCGCCACCAAACTTCGCCAGCACATGGACTCCTGCGACGCCATCGCCCAAATGGAATTCGCCGGCAGCTACCGGCGCGGCAAAGAAACCGTTGGCGATCTCGACCTACTGGTGACCTCGACCGACTCCGCCGCAGTGATGGATCACTTTGCCGCCTTTGCGGACATCACATCGACAATCGTTCGCGGTGGGACCAAAATGTCTGTTCGTCTGGACGAAGAATTCCAGGTTGACCTTCGCGTGGTGCCGGCCGAATCCTTCGGCGCTGCACTTCAGTACTTTACCGGTTCGAAGGAACACAACGTCGTCGTCCGCGGTCGGGCCAAAGCCAAAGGCCTGAAAGTCAACGAATGGGGCGTGTACGATCTGGAGAACGACACCCAGATCGCTGGCAAAAGCGAATCCGACGTGTACGCGACGTTGGGCCTTCCCGTTTTCGATCCCGAAACTCGCGAGTCTCGCCGTGAGTTCGATTGGGCAGAAAACGACGACCTGCCAAAGCTTGTCCAGCACAAAGACATCCGCGGCGATCTGCACATGCACACGACCGAAACCGACGGAAAGAACACCATCCAGGAAATGGCAGACGCCGCCCGCGCCGCTGGTCTCAAGTACATCGCCATCACCGACCACTCCAAACGTGTTGCGATGGCCAACGGCCTGGACGAAGACCGCCTCCTCGCCCAATGGAAACAGATCGACGCCATCAACGCAAAATCTGACGACGATTTCGTGATCCTCAAAGGCATCGAGTGCGACATTCTCGAAAACGGAGACATGGACTTGCCCGACGAAGTCCTCGCCCAGGGCGACTGGATCATCGCGAGCCTACACTACGGGCAGTCCCAACCGCGTCAGCAGATCACCGACCGCATCGTGGGAGCCATCCGCAATCCGCACGTTACCATGATCGCTCATCCAACAGGCCGCCTGCTGAACAAGCGTGAACCTTACGACGTCGACATGGAAGCCGTTTTCCAGGCCGCCAAAGAAACCGGCACGCTCCTAGAGCTAAACGCCAATCCGCTCCGTCTGGACCTGAACGACCGTCACCTGCTGGCCGCGAAATCCCATGGCATCCCAATCGTGATCAACACCGACGCCCACAAGACCCGTGGCTTTGCGGACATGAAGTTCGGCATCAAACAGGCTCGACGCGGTTGCCTGACCAAAAACGACGTCGCCAACACCAAAACACTCAAACAACTCAAAAGCCTGATCGCAAAGAAAAAGTAGCCCACTATCGGACGTTCTCCAACAGGTCAACTTTGGCAGCGTTGGCAGATTCAACCCGGATTATTCACGAGGCGTGGGCGTGACTTTCAGTTCAGCCAATGATCATCGCACGGGTTGGAAAAGAGTCTCTGTCCTAGACTTCATCAACGAGGTGAACCGAAATCTGGGCGACAATCCAGCTTTGACGTTCGTATCAGTGAGGTTCAACGCGAATCAACGCCCGTCGTCGTGAATAATCCGGGGTGATAGTGGTAATTGGAACGCGCCGCAACAAAAAAAAGCGGCCTCGAACTTCGAAGCCGCTTGATGGAATAGTGTTTTTAGGATCCTGAATCGGATCACGTTCTAGACGCCAAAGGAGTTGCCACACCCGCACGTACGCTTTGCGTTGGGGTTGTGGAACTGGAAACCACGTTGCTCGATGCCTTCGTAGTAATCAACGGTTGTACCTTCCAGGTACAAAGCCTCTTTGCGGTTGACGACAACCTGAACACCGTGCTGTTCAGTCTTGAGGTCATTTGCTTCATCGTATTCATTAACGATGTTAAGGCTGTAGTTGAAACCCGATCAGCCACCGCCGGTGACGCCGATTCGGAGCACTGCTCCGTCATCGTAGTCACCTTCTTCGATGAACCGCTTCACTTCTTTGGCGGCAATTTCAGTTACCGTAACGCTCATTCAAGTTCGCTCCCATGGGGGTGTGTCGTACCGGACTAACCGGCGAGACGCTTTTTATTTCACACACTTCAGCACAGCCGGATTCGCCAGAATTCCGAGACAAACAGAATCTGGCAACTCTGAAGCCTGGCGACTCCAGCCACGTCTGGTGTTATCGACATTTTTCGTACCAGTCATCGTCATGTCCAGAGCATTTGCCCCAAAACCGCCCGAATCACGCTTTACAAGCCGAAAATCCGTCTTATCGCTCACGCCAGCGTATGCCAGACATCTTTCGTGGTGGCCTTGAGGGCGTCCGCGATGCCCAGCCGATCAATGTATCGAATCACCGTTTGTATCGCATCATCCGGGCAAACAAAATCCGTATTCCACGCCGTCAAAGCCTTCCAGCGGGCGACTTCTTCTTGCTCAAGATCGTATCTGGCGGCAATCTTTGCCACAGAACCACCCGACTCGGACACCAACTTACACTGCTCGTTCAGGACCTCAAGCAAGGCCCTCACGCTGTCGGATTCGGCTGAAAGCAACTCATTTCTGGCCACGATCACAAACGCCGGCCAAATCGTTTCCCGAACACCGACCAAACGAAACTCGCCGCTGTCAACGTAAGGCGCAGTGGTGAACTTCTCCCAAAAGAAAACTTCTGCCGTGCCAGCGGACAGTGCCTTGCGGGCACCATCAAGCCCACCCACGATTTCGAATTGGGGTGAATCGCCCGGCCAACCTCGCTCCGACGCATCGACGATCGACATCAAATGCGACCCCGACCCACTGCGGCTGATTGCGTATTTGCGACCCTGAATCTGTTCGACCGATTCGATATCGCTGTCGGCTGCCACATGAATCCCCCAGATCAATGGGGACTGCACGTAAGTCTTCACGATTCGGCACGGGTTGCCTTTGAGGATTTGCGCAACGCCGCCTTGGGTCAACACAACGCCGATGTCCGCTTCGCCCGACCCAACGGATTTCATCATCGCGCCCGTCCCGCCGGGCGCTTCGATCCAACGCACCTTCACTCCGGCCTCTTCAAAGGCACCCGACTCGATACCCTGATGCCACGGAAAATTAAAGTGTTCCGGCACTCCAGTGACTTTTACATCCAACATCAAAACTCCTAAATTCTGCACCGCTCTACAACGCCACCGCCTCGACCCAAACCGTAGCCGGATTCGTCATCATTCGGAAGGCAGTGCCAACACCGATGGGATCGTGAGCCCAACATCCGTCGGCCTTCGTGCACCCAAGGCCTCACGGCCAGCGGCTCACTTTCTTCCACACTCCACACTCCGCACTCCACACTCCGCCCTACCCAAACCTTGCATCCCGCACCTTCTTGCAACCGGCAAACAGCTCAAACAACCCATCCCCATCCGCGCCCTCAATCAAACACTCCAACCTTGCCAATTCTTCGCGGTACCTGGACGTCATCTCAAGAATCGCCTCGCGGTTCTCCAAACAAATATCCCGCCACATCGTCGGGTCGCTGCTGGCGACGCGGGACGAATCACGAAACCCACCGGCCGCGAAATCAAAAATCTTCTGCACGTAAGTCGTCTCAGCGACTGCGTTAACGAGCGCGTACGCGATCACGTGCGGCAAATGGCTGGTCGCCGCAAGGACCCGATCGTGCTGACCAACATCCAACGTCTCCACCACCGCGCCACAGGCCTTCCACATATCAGTCACCACTTGCACCGCATCGGCATCGGTCAATTCGACAGGCGTCAGGATGACTTTGTGGTCCCGATAAAGATTCGCATCGGCATGAGCGACACCGCTCTTTTCCTTTCCCGCAATCGGATGCCCCGGAACAAACCTGGCCGGAATCTCGCCGAACACGGATTCCGCCGCCCGCACGACCGATGCTTTCGTGCTGCCGCCGTCGGTGATAATGGTCTCCGGCGAAAGATGCTCCCGGATCTGATCCAGAATTGATTCGTAACTACCCACCGGCGTGGCTAGAAATATCAAATCACAGCCAGCGACGTCCCCCGGGTCGGTCGAAAACTTATCAATCGCCCCAACCGAAACGGCCTCCTGCAAGCGTTCAACGTTTCGCCCAAAACCCAAGACTCGCCCGCACCAATTGGCCTTTTTCAATGCCAAACCCAGCGAGCCTCCGATCAGCCCCACTCCAACAATACAAATCTTGTCCATCGCCGGATTCTAGCAGCAACACCGGGTGAATTAAGCCACCGTGGGGATCCGAAACGCTGTCTGGCTGTGGACTTTTCACACTCCCTCCAACTTTTTCACGGTGCCAATTTGGCACTGGCAATTTCCTCCTTCGCGAAACGACAGAAAGAAGCTAAAACACGCGTTTTCTGCCTCCAATCCGGACTCAGGACTTTCGGCACGGTCTTTGCTTTTAGCGGCACTGACCTGAAAACCCTGTCGTTAGGGCAGGGTAAATGTACGCGTCGCCGCACACCGGCACCCCCAACACGAACAAAGAGAAACAGGAGAGCACTGCAATGGCTCAGGGCGAAAAAATCATTGGAATCGACCTTGGTACGACCAACTCGGTTGTTGCCGTCATGGAAGGCAACGAACCGACCGTCATCGCAAACCAAGAAGGTGCCCGCACGACTCCCAGCGTGATCGCATTTACCGACAGCGGCGAAACCCTAGTGGGTGCTCCCGCTCGCAACCAACGCGTCACCAACCCGCACCGCACCGTTTACTCGGTGAAACGGTTCATGGGCCGCCGCCACAACGAGGTCAACTCGGAAGAAAAAATGGTGCCCTACGCAGTCAAAGGTGCCGCCGAAGAATACGTCAAAATCGAAATCGACGGCCAAGACTACACGCCCCAGGAGATCTCGGCCAAAACGCTTCGCAAGCTCAAAGAAGCCGCCGAGTCCTACCTTGGCCACAAGGTCAACAAAGCCGTCGTCACCGTTCCGGCTTACTTTAACGACGCCCAACGCCAAGCCACCAAGGACGCCGGCGAGATCGCGGGCCTTGAAGTGGCACGGATCATCAACGAACCCACCGCTGCGGCGATCGCCTACGGGCTCGACAAAGCCGAAAAAGAGCAAAAGATCGTGGTCTTTGACCTTGGTGGCGGAACCTTCGACGTTTCAGTCCTTGAACTCAATGACGACGAGGGCATGAAAGTCTTCGAAGTCATCAGCACCAGCGGCGACACGCATCTGGGCGGCGATGACTTCGATGATGTCCTGATCAACTTCGTCGCCGACGAATTCAAAAAGGACACCGGCGTGGACCTGCGAACCGACACGATGGCTTTGCAGCGTCTTCAGGAAGGCTGCGAAAATGCAAAAAAAGAACTTTCCACTGCCCAACAAAGCTCCATCAACCTGCCGTTCATCACCCAAGACGCCAGCGGCCCACGCCACTTGCAGATGAGCATTTCGCGGTCAAAGTTTGAAGAACTGATCGATGGCCTTGTTGAACGCTGCAAGATCCCCCTCAAGCAAGCCCTCAAAGACGCCAAGCTTTCTCCCGATGAAATTGATGAGGTCGTTTTGGTCGGCGGTTCAACCCGCGTCCCAAAAGTCCAGGCGATGGTTAAAAGCGTTTTCGGCAAAGACCCGCACCAAGGCGTGAACCCTGACGAAGTCGTCGCTGTCGGGGCCGCGATCCAGGGTGCTGTCCTTGCCGGCGACCGCAAAGACGTCCTGCTCTTGGACGTGACCCCGTTGACCCTCGGCATCGAAACCGAAGGCGGCGTGATGACCTCTCTGGTCGATCGCAACACAACGATCCCCACCGAAAAGAAACAGGTCTTCAGCACCGCGGCTGACAATCAGACCGCCGTCACGATCCAGGTTTACCAGGGTGAGCGGAAGATGGCCAACAACAACCGCCTGCTGGACAAGTTTGACTTGACCGGCATCCCCCCAGCACCGCGCGGCGTCCCGCAGATCGAAGTCAAATTCGATATCGACCAAAACGGTATCCTGAACGTTTCAGCCAAAGACCTTGGCACCGGCACCGAAGCCAACGTCGAGATCAAGCAGTCGTCCGGGCTTTCCGATGATGAAATCAACCGCATGAAGGCCGACGCCGAAGCCAATGCCGAAGAGGATCGCAAGCAGTTTGAGCTTGTCACCGCTCGCAACGAAGGCGAAACGATGTGTTACCAAATGGAGAAAATGATCTCCGAACACGCCGACAAGCTTTCCGATTCCGACAAAGAGCCTCTGCAAACAGCGATCGAAAAAGTTCGCGAAGTCTCCAAGGAAGACGACGTGGACACGATCAAGTCCGCGGTCAAAGAGCTTGAACAGGCATCTCACGCGCTTAGCAAAGCCATGTACGACAACGCCGACACCGGCGCTGCCGGAGCAGGTGACGCTGAAACAGCGACCGCCGACGAACCACCTGAGGACTCATCGACCACCGACGACGACGCGATCGACGCCGAGTTCGAAGTCAAAAACGACTGATGCCGCACCGGCTTCGAACCTGCGTTGCCAACAAACCAGGAGCCGCCAACAAATGTTGGCGGCTTTTTTCGTGTTGCCCGAGAATCGCAACGGTGGGTCGGATCACAGACGCCGCTACCAAACCCTCAAACAGACAATTTCCCCTGTTAAGCCTGCCCAACCGCTGGCACTCAGCACGCTGAATTTTAGGTTATCTCTCCTGGCCGCAAGCCAAATTTGATTTCCGCATTACAATAAAGCCACCCAACGACCGCTTTTTCTGCTCTCTCACCTCGATGTCCAACAACGAAGATAATCCAACTTCGCTTTTCCTCAGGACCGGCCAACTCTCGGACCTTGATGACACCGCCACCCGCGCCGCCGATGAATCACAGTCCGTGTTTCAGAATCACGAGCTGATGGAAGTCTACGGCAGTATCGTCAAGAAGAAACGCCACAGCTGGACGACTCACCTGGGCTTGATTCGTGAGATCGGTCGGGGAGGGCAGGGCATCGTGTACTTGACCCGACGCCGCGGAGCCGACGGGTTTACCTTGCCTGTCTCGATCAAGGTCTTTTCACCCGAACGCTACGCAACACCCAAGGAGTACGACGCGGATATGGGCCGGATGGCGAACGTCGCTGCCCGGGTTGCTCGCATGCAGCACGAAAACCTGATTCAGGTCTACAACTTTCTGGACCGCGAACGCATCCGCATGATGATCATGGAATGGGTCGAAGGTTTTGACTTGCGCCGTTTGATGACGCCACGGATGTTCGGCATCGTCAAAGATCGGTTTAGCGAGAAACGTTGGAGCTACATCAATGATGTTTTGATTACCTACGGTGAAGAGCAACCCCGCTTTCGCCCCGGCGTCGCGGTCGCGATCGTCCGCGAATGTCTCGAAGGCCTCGCCATCATGCACCGCCAGGGGCTGATCCACGGCGACGTCAAACCGGCCAACATCATGCTCAAACGTAGCGGCCACGCCAAAATGGTTGACATTGGTTCTGCGTTTTCGGGTGACGATCCGCTGGCAAAGCAAACATGCACTCCGTCTTACGCCGCAATCGAAGTCCTCGAAGGAGAAACAGCGACGCCGCTGTCGGACCTTGCCAGCGTGGGCTACGTGCTGCTGGAGTTGATCGCGGGGCGGCGACTGTTCCAATCGCACAAGACGCTCGAAAGTCTGATCGATGCCAAAAAGACGCTCTGGGATCGTCTTCCCGAACTGCTTCCCGAAGACATCTGGCGAAACGATTTGTTAATGGGCTTTTGCCGCGGCCTGACACACCCTGATCCCTCGAAACGATTTCAGAGTGCCGAAGATGCCGAATACCTCGACCGCGACGCAGCGAGTGCCTTTCACCGTCAACTGATCAAAGCCGATCTCGCAAGCGACTACGATCAGGACTTGCGGATCTGGATCGAGGAGTTACTCGAGATTCAGGAAGACATGGAAGTGCAAATTTAGAGCGCGTCATCCCGGATTATTCACCAGGCGTGGGCGTCAGAATCAGTTGAGACAGTGATCCGCGACTCAGACACGATGGAACGATCGCTGTGGTTTTCATCTACCAGACGATTCGCAGTTCTTGTTGAAATTCAGCTTTTCCCTTGCTCCCTTTGGCCAGACGTAGAATCAACGCCCATCGTCGTGAACAATCCGGGGTCATGTAGGCCGGACCAAGGACGCGAACTGCCACAACACCACCAACAAACCCACCAAACTCGCATCGCCAAAAAACATCCCACGCTCTCAGTCCGTCCGCCGTTCCGGCAATCGCCCCGCCCTTAAATCACAGTCCAGCTTTCTCAGCGGCTCACATCACCACTGAATCTTTTCAAATATCTCCCGCAACTTCCGGCCTCTGTTCTTGCTCACCGTCTCCACCCACCGCACACGCCCCTCCATGTGCTCACGAAACCTCGGCACCGAAAACCGGTTCTGCGATGCCGGACCGTGGCGCACACAATTATGCAAAATCGCTTTCAGCGCATCAAAATCGTTTCGCCGCACACTCAAGCCATCGTTCAAAACCATCCCCGCCGCAAACTGCTGCTGGCTTGATCGCATCAAACGCAGTTTGCGAAAGTTCACCTCGAAGCCTTCCTCCAGGGCAATCGTTCCCGCAACAACCGACAGCCGCTTGGCCTGTCTGCCAAAATCGCTGTCACCCGAAAGCAAAATGTCGTCCGCGTAGCGCGAGTAATGAGCCCCCACGCTGCGAGCCAACCCCGACAGTCGCACGTCCAAACCAAACGCACACAGGTTGGCGATCGCGGGCGACGTCGGAGCACCTTGCGGCAGATGCCGCCGACGATAAACCGGATCACGGATCGTGAACGATGGGTCAGGATGCCCAACGGTCAACAACTCCTCGCCGGTGCGAACGGTCACCAACAGAGCCATCAGATGTGACAGGTCGCGACGAAAGCCAGCCGTTTTGAGCAGTCCAAAAACTCGCCCGGTGGTGACATGCAAAAAGAAGTCCTTCAAGTCCAGCTTCAGACAGACGTCCTGTCGCACATGCGGTTTGGCAAAATCGACCACGCTACCACCTTTTCGAAATCCAAAGGACAGGCAGTGCGGCGGGATCCGATCAAAGACTTGCGACAACAGTTGGTTTTGGACTTCCTTGAGCCGTGGCAGGGGAGACTCGATCAGCCGATGCCCGCCAGAACGTTTCCGAATCCACCACGACCGGTAGTGCCGGCTATCGTTTCTTCTCAAATGTGAACGCGGGTTCGCCAGCCAATACAGATCACCGACAGGCACTCCAACAGCACGGGCAAGAGCGGTCACAGATCGGAATTTGGGCAGATCAAAACGCATAAGAAAAAGAGCCTTCCCATCTCAACGTTGCAAGCCGACGGTGAACAATTGGGCGACGGTAGTCGCCCTACAGTTCACCATTGCGAAATGGTGACGTGTGAAAAAACCAAGGGGTATCCCCTCAGAGGATCGAAAAAACGATCCAGCTTGAAATGGGAAAGCCACCAGAGTCTGGCAAAATATGGGCTCAACGTCAATTAACCCGGATTATTCACGACGACGGGCGTTGATCGGGTTGAACCACACGAAAGCTAACGTGACACCGGGTTCGCTTCGGAAATTCCGGTTCACCTCGCCGATGATGTGGACCAAAGCGGTTTTACCCGGACTGAGACGACGTTCATTGACTGAACTGAAAGTCACGCCCACGCCTCGTGAATAATCCGAGTTAAAAGGTCGGCATTGTTGATCCTAATGCTGTGGCAACTGGTACATTGCGAAACCAACAGTGACCTCGCCGATCATTCACCTATATTCTGCCCGGTCCGTAGACGGGGTTCATTCTTCAACGTGACATCAACCCGGATTATTCACCAGGCATGGGCGTCAGAATCAGTTGAGACAGTGATCCGCGACTCAGACACGATGAAACGATCGCTGTGGTTTTCATCTACCGGATGATTTACATTTCTTGTTGAATTTCAGCTTTTCCCTCGCTCCTGCTGGCCAGATGTAGAATCAACGCCCGTCGTCGTGAATAATTCCGGATCAACGTTAACAGACAACTCCATGGCAATCGATTCGATGCACCGATTTTTGATTGTGATCCTGTTCGCTCTGGCTTGCGGATTCCCTTGCAGTGGATGCTCGGACCCCAAAACAAAAGTCAAACCCAACACTGATACGCCAACAGCCGAAACGCAAACTACCGAAACGCAAACTACCAAAACACCAACAGAGAGCAACACTCGTGACCCGCGTCCCAATATCGTCCTGATCTACAGCGACGACGTGGACTGTGAATCCGTGTTCGGTGACTTCCCTCGGCAACCCCTGGACACGATCGCCTTCCCCAACCTGAAAGCTTTGGCTCAAGCCGGCATACGCTTCTCCAACTTTCACGTCACGACCCCCGTTTGCGGCCCCAGCCGCGCCTGTCTTTACACCGGACAGTACGCGCATCGTCATCAATGCAAAGTCAACGATTCGAATCTGTCGAGAGCCCTGGGCTTCAGCGGAGGCTACTCGAATTTCGATCCGCAAAACGAACTCGCGATCTGGATGAAACGGGCCGGCTACCGCACCGCCCACGTCGGCAAATACCTCCACAACGAATTCACGCCCGACCATGCCAACGGAATCAAGTGGAACGACATCGTCCCACCCGGGTGGGATGAGTTTTGCGTTACCCTCGGAAGCCGCTACCGGGACTTTCCTTCATTCGTAAAATCAAAAGACGAATTTTGCAGAAAAAACCAAGAGTACCGCACCGACTGGGACATCCGCCACGCCATCGATGTCATCCAAGCGCACGCCAAAAGCAAACATTCCAACAAACCCCTGATGCTTTGCTGGTCTCCCATCGCCGCCCACATCACAAGCCAACACAGCCCGATGGTGGCCCCGCGACACAAGTCACTTTACGCCGACGCCGCCCTTCCCGATCGCGAATCACGCTTGGCCCAAAAAGTGAATGGCCAGATCGAAGAGATGAAAGCCATCGTCGCTCCCGACGAATCCCGCCTACAATACATCACCAAAGTTTATCGCGACCGTTTGCGAACCATGACTGGCATCGACGAAGGCATCGGAGCCCTGCGCGATCAACTGAAATCGCTGGGCATGCTTGAGAACACGATTTTTATTTTTACTTCCGATCACGGGATTCGCTTCACGCAGCACGGTCACATGGGCAAAAGACTGCCCTACGATCGAATCACGCGAGTCCCTTTTATCGTGTCTGGGCCGGGCATCCCCAAGGGCAGGCAGTGCGATCAGTTGCTAGCCAACATTGACATCACACCTACCCTCGTTGCGATTGCCGGCGAACCAACTCCCGAATCCTGCGATGGAAAATCATTCGCGAAACTGCTGACCGATCCGGACGACGATTCCTTTCAACGCGACGCGATTGTGATCGAAAACTGGGGCCAATCGGTCTCCAATCGCATCGTTTTGCCTGCGACTTACAACAGCCTGCGGATGCACGACAGCATCTTCACGCAATGGGCGACCGGCGGTCTGGAATACTACAACCTCCGCGCAGACCCCGAACAACTCGACAACCTGTACGACCAACTCGAACCACAGCGACAGCAGGAACTGGCAGCCAAACTGCGTTCAAAACGCAACGTACGCTTCAAGCCGATAATCGCTGCCATCGACAAACCAGCGACCTCTGACGATATGCGACTGTGCCCCAGCCTTACGCCGCTAGAACTCGCCGGCTACGTGGAATCCGATGGCGGGATCAAGAAAGTCGAATTGGAACTGCGGTGCAAGGCATCGGGTGACTTTTGGACCGGCGACGGTTGGTCGCCCGTTCGCCATCGCTTCAACGCAAATCTCGCTCAACCCACAGGCCTTTCCAGCAAGTGGTCTTATACGCTCGACACCCGCGCGTACGCCATCAAACCCAATGTTGACCTCAAAGCCCAGGACGTCCGACTGGTTTTGTTCGCCACCGACATCGACAACCGGCGCAACAGCAAAGATGCTCTCTCGTTCAAACTGTCATTCGCCGATCCCGAAACTAAGATCACTTCCCATCGCATTTCTGCTAACAGCAAGACGGAACTAATGGTCAGCGGAACCGCCGAAGACCACAACGCAATCAGTGCCGTCAAAGTCAGCTTCGAGAACCCGAATACCCGTCGCTTCTGGACCGGCAATAAGTGGAGCAATGACTACGTTGACCACGTGGCCATACTCGCTCCCATTTCCGGATCCCAAAAAAATCAGAGCTGGCAAATTTCAATTCCTGTCCCGAAATGTCCCAAGCTGTTCGTCATCGCGCGGGCCTACAACGCGACCACCCACTTCGACCACACGCCGGCTATCGAAACGGTCGAACTCGACTGATCACCAAGCAGCAATGCCGCGCAGGTCGCCACATTGCTTTCAACACGCCGCTTCCTCTTCAACGCAAGCCCCGAACGGTTCCGCAATTTCCTGCCAAAGGTTCGCGAACCCTCGCGAAACCGGCGCCGACCAGCCCGCCTTGGCAGCACTCACAAACAAACCCAGCACAAGGCAGCCGATACCAACCACCAAAAACTGCAACAACTGGATGTCTCTCGCGGCCAACAAGCCTTCCATCCCCGGCAGTGACTGACGCGAACACACCATCGCGATCGTCGCAACGATTGAAATCGACGCGGACGAAAGATGCAGTCGTCCTCTGGTAACAACCCAAAATAAAAGACTCGCCGCCGCCACTGCACCGGTCACAACAATCGGAGCCATCGTCCGATGCCCGCTGTAGATTACCAGTCCAGCCAGCACCACAGCGACGATCGGAAAAGCGAACGCCAGGATCACCCGCAGTTGCCTCGCAAAACGATCGCCAAACAAAAGGCCCACCGCAAACCCCGCCACCAAAACCACGCCTGCCATCACGCCTGCCATTTCCAATGCCAATGCCTGCCCGGAACCCAACATGGGCTCGACCAACGGCGTCGCATACTGGGCAACCGGAACCGAAACGAAACTCGTCGCCGCAAACGCGCGGCGACTTGAGAGCGACCACCCCCTGCACACCAGCAGGAAAATCGCCATGCATCCAAACGCCCAACCTTCCAGATCACCAACCGTTTCAGCCACCGAACCATCGGGCCGGACGATCGCAAGGCCCAATAACAACGCCCCGACAAACCAGTTCGCACTCAAAAAACCCCTCAGCCTCACCAGTCCGAACAGAAAAACCAGCCCCACAATCGTCAGCCAAAACGGTGAACCGACCGCTTCTGTTAGTTGACCGTAGTAACTGCCCGAATCCTGAAAAGACCAGTCCGGCGCCAAAGATGGACCAAGCAGCATCAGGAGCATCGCGACCCGCCGAATAGAAGCACTCTGTTCCGCCACACCCATTTCAAACAGCAACCACGCTACCGCCAACAGGATCGGAACATACAACCACGACCCAAGCATCCCAAATCCGGCCGACGAATCGAAGGACCACGTGACCATGGCAATCCGGCCACACAAACCAATCGTCAATAGTACGAACGCAGAATACGGAAACAGCGGCCAATGCCAGGGCGTACCATTTTTCGCAGCATAGCGGCGGCCTTTGCGAATCGCCGGCATAAGGCTCAATAAAGCTCCGGCACACAACAACGGAAACACCAAAATCACGTTTCGCACGTCAGTGTGCGGAAAATGTTCCAAGCGTAAAGAAAACGCGACGGGAAAGAAAAAACTGATCGCCATCATCAGGTACATCGGAATCCGAAACAAGGCTCTGAATCGGATACCCAGCGAGCGAATCAAAAACTCCGCAAGCCCAACAGCAAAAGAAAACCCGGCCATCGCCAGAGCCATCGCCATCGAAGGATTTTGAACCACAAACACATCCACGCTCGACGAAAGCGCCAGCAGCAACAGCAGCAGCACCATCAGGATCGACCTCGCGTCATCCCAGACTTTTCCGAATCTCACGATCGCCCAGGCGCTCACCGCCAACAACGTCGTGTAACCCGCAAACAATCCGGCCAGCCCCCACGTTCTGGTCGCGGCACCGGCCTGGTCAGCGGCTCCATTAAAACCGTACAGCACCACCGCGGCGCTGATCAGGTAAAACGGATTTTGGTTATACAAAAACCGGGCAAAGTTTCCCCCGCCCGGTTGATTGGATTGTCGGTTTGTCTCTACAGCAGTCGATTCGTTCCGGCCATGCATCTTGCATTCCTCCTGAAGAAAATTTCGATTGCCTCAAAAAGCTGTACGTCCTCCGATTCCCAACAGTTCAAATTTTCAAAATTTACCTTGTGAAACAAATTCAAAACCAGACCCGCAACGGGCTCCGCAAGCCACCGGGTGACGGTGCCGTTTTTGAAGCCAGCGATTGTTCACCTCAGTCAATAACGTCAACGGTCTCGGTCGTGTCCGGCAGCGGCTTTCCAAATTTGTCGTAGTTCGTGAAACCGATGCTGACATACGAATCCCATTCGTCGTCGTGTTCATAGACGTGCTTGCTTTTAATGGTTCCGTCCTGGCGAAGAAAGTAGCCCACCCCGCCGGTCTTTTTGTGATAAACCCGGATTATTCACCAGGCGTGGGCGTCAAAATCAGTTGAGACAGTGATCCTCGACTCTGATGCGATGAAACGATCGCTGTGGCTTTCACCTACCGAATGATTCGCATTTCTTGTTGAAATTCAGTTTTTCCCTTGCTCCTGTTGGCCAGACGTAGAATCAACGCCCGTCGTCGTGAATAATCCGGGCTAAAGCGTCCGCGAACACTTACGATAACATCCTGGCACTGCGGCAACACAGTAAAATCCAACGCCCCTTCAGCACTCATCGAAGGTTTGAACCATCGATCGTGAACCATCGATAGCACCATCGGTAATCCCACCAGAGATGTCAGTTTCTCGACACGAGACAGCCATCCAGTAGTCTCAGAATGGCGAAATCACCAAACCGCCCAAAACCAAGAACAGACCGATTCGCTGGAGGACAACACGCCAAAACCCAACACCGACGCAAGAAAAAACTACGCGTGTTTTACCGAATGCGTCCACCCGTCAATCCGCGCGATTACTACGGAAATGATTTACTTTTTTGCCGCAAATGAACGCAAATACACGTGAATTCTGTAACCACCTTCGTTCGATGGCTGTGCGGATTTTGACATGGAACTTTTTTTCTTCAAACGCATCGAAAACTGGGTAACAAACACAGCCTTTGATCGTAACAACCAAACACAACTTCAATAAAGAGCTCTGAAATGAAACACCATCTCTCGCTTGCGGCGGCGGTATGCTGTCTTTTTACCTTTTTCCATGGCTGTAGCTCGGAACACCACAACTACAAGGCCGCATCTGCTCCGGCAATAAGTGGCGAAGCGGAAATGGATGCCAGACGTGGCATGGGCATGGGCGGCATGGGCATGGGTGAATCGACGAGTCGGCTCAATGCCGACAGCGACGCGAAGAGCACGCCGCAGGAAGCGATCGATAACCGAAAGATCATTTACTCCGCAAGCCTTCGCATCGTTGTGGAGGACTTCGATCCGGTCGCTTCAACCGTCGACGCCATGGTCAAAAAGCATGGTGGCTTTATCGCCGACGCAAATCTCGGGGCCCGCAACCAGCGGCGGCGGACCGGCACATGGACCGTCCGCATCCCCGTTGCCAACTTTGACACACTGCTCAGCGAAGCTGGAGGCATTGGCATTGTTATCGACAGTTCACGCTCGGCGCAGGACGTCAGCGAAGAATACGTTGACATCCAGGCAAGGATCGTCAACAAAAAGAAACTTGAAACCCGCATCCAGGAACTTCTTGAGCGACCCGACGACAAAATCCAGCATGTGATCGAAGTTGAAAAGGAACTGGCCCGCGTCCGAGAAGACATCGAACGGATGGAAGGCCGGATTCGATATTTGTCCGACCGCATCGATCTGACCACCGTGTCGCTTTCGATCACCGAAGAAAAAGAACCGCAACCCCAAGTCGCCACCAGCTTCACTGGCCGCGTCTCTCAGGCTTGGCAGAATTCGCTCGCCAGCGCCCGCCGCGGCCTCGAGAACTTTGTCGTCTGGATCGCGGGCAACGGAATCGGTCTGCTCCTTTGGCTCTTACTGGGCACCCTCGCGCTGACCATCATCCGCCGCTTCATGAAAAAAGGACGCCTCGCCAACGCGACTTCATAGGCAACCCTACCAGAATGAAACGCGACTTCTGACGTTGCTCCATCGTCGGTGTGGCTTTCAACCGCAATGATTGGAACGGATCATTTACGGACTGAAAAGCCGTCGGCACCCCCGCGGCCCACTACCGCACAACCAGTAGGCCGGACCAAGAAAACCGCCATCGAAAAACCACCCGCACCAAAAAGCTCAACCACCTTCAAAACTTTCCGAACACAACTCCATTGTTTTCGCCGTTCCGGCAACCGCGCAGTGAGCCGCTGGCCGTAAGGCCTCGGGGGCTTCGAGCCCTGAAGAAGGTCAGAAATTACAAGAGCTGTGACCCTTGCCGAAGCGACCGACGCACCGGAACCGTCGCGCATCGGCATCAACCGCGAAACACGCTAAATACGCGAAAAAGCAGGATCGAATTTTGCACTCACAACTTTCGCGTGTTTCGCGTATTTCGCGGTCAAAATCACTCGCGCATCGCTTGCGCACCACCGTCGTAGGCCGGACCAAGAAAACCGCCATCGAAAAACCACCCGCACCAAAAAGCTCAACCATCTTCAATAAATTCCGAACACAACTCCATTGTTTTCGCCGTTCCGGCAACCGCGCAGTGAGCCGCTGGCCGTAAGGCCTCGGGGGCTTCGAGCCCTGAAGAAGAAGGTCAGAAATTACAAGAGCTGTGACCCTTGCCGAAACGACCGACGCACCGGAACCGTCGCGCATCGGCATCAACCGCGAAACACGCTAAATACGCGAAAAAGCAGGATCGAATTTTGCCCTCACAACTTTCGCGTGTTTCGCAGTCAAAAACATCACCGCCAGAACAATCTACATCTCTCCGCCACTTCAGTGCCCAGCCGAACGGGGGTATATATTTCTGTTCCCACAACGCAATGGTAGCCCGGGTATGTTCGAAGATCTGGACTCGAGCAACTGGTCAGAACTTTCACATTCGCACGGAACTGCAGAAGCTGCAGAAGAGGTACCTGCGAAACTTCGGGCGATCGTCGGGGCGTCGAAAGAGGTAAGCCGAAACAACGAAGCCTTTGGATATTTTTGAGCCCAGATTATTCACGAGGCGTGGGCGTCAGAATCAGTTCCGGCAGTGATCTGCGACTCACATTCGATGAAACGATCGCTGTGGTTTTCATCTACCGGATGATTTACATTTCCTGTTGAAATTCAGCTTTTCCCTTGCTCCTGTTGGCCAGACGTAGAATCAACGCCCGTCGTCGTGAATAGTCCGGGTTGAGAGTACTTGCTTCACCAAGGTTCGCGTTACGAAGCAAGCCCCTACGTTGACTTGATGGCGAAGGGCTGGTGCCAGCCCCTAGCTCCCACAACCCCGTACGTGCGCGCATTAGCGCATACGGTTCCTCAAAACATGGTGTTGTTGTAGAGCTTCGGCCGGAAGACGGGCCGAGGCCGGTGAATATCCGCGGGGTAGCTAGAGTGTATAGGGGGCAAGGCCATCGTTCGAAGACAGGAATTTTCGTGTTTCTCAAGGAATGTGGTTGACTAGCAAAATGAAATACGTTCATGTTAATTTCTAGGATCGCAGCAACATTCGAGTTTGTTTTATCCCGGATTATTCACGAGGCGTGGGCGTCAGAATCAGTTCCGACAGTGATCCGCGACTCAGATACGATGAAACGATCGCTGTGGTTTTCATCTACCGGATGATTCACATTTCTATTTGAAAGTTCTAAAAGATAAGAAAGTCCAGTGGGAGTTGCAGCCGTTGAAGCAGCCGTAAGTCAACGTGGTTTCGTTTTCGTGTATCCGATTTAAGCCGGGATTACTATGAGATTGCTCATGTTTGCGATCGCAATTGCTTTTTTTCAAGTTTCTAATCCGCTTCTAGTTGAATTGGAAGGAAGCTTCGAAGTGCCTGACGCTGGTTCGAAAAAGCGGGTGCAAGAACTTCCAGTGATTTCCGTGCCCAGAATTCCTGATGGAATCGAAGTGCCTGACGCTGGTTCGAAAAAGCGGGTGCAAGAACTTCGCAGCAGGTCAACTAATTTCCGTGCAAATTGAGGAGAGAAACACTCATGCTTAAATGCCTTTACGTAGTGACAATCATCGTTCAAGTATTTGCAAGCTTCACTGTACAAGCACAGACGATCCGAGAGTTGTCTGCTGATGCCGGTTTGTCAGGGGAACATCGTGATCATTGGTCCACAAGTTCCCACGAGCCATTTGAAATTTCCCCGAGCAAACATTCTGTTTTTTATCCAATACTAAAACTGTCATATTTCGGTAACGAGATAGAACTAGTTGACGACCAGCAAAAACAGTTGGACGCAGCGATCAAAAAATGTGATAGAGGGATTAGTGAGATCTCAGTTCGCTTCGGGTGTAATCTCGCTGAGGCGCAAGTTTGCGGGGGTTTTGAGGGGAAAAGTTGAGGTACTGACGGACAAGCTCGAAGAGCTGGCGCACGTGATGAACTTCATATGCCGTGTCCTTCAGGATGAAAGCCACGCCTAGGGTCTTGATCAACGCCATCGTCCGATCGGTCATGCGGAACAGACGACCAGCAGGGGCTTCATCGCAGTGATACAGACGCGCGTCGTGGGTGTAGGTACAGAAGTGGATTCCATAATAGGCCGCGTGCAAGAAGGCCATGAGGACGTGGACCGCAAGCTCCGAGTAGGCGATGCTGAGGATGACCTTTGATCTCCACGGACGGGACTGTTTGACCAACTGATTGCTATAATAGGCCAAGACGGACGGGGTGGATACCGCCAGAGCACGCGGCGCTTCGTACGCCTCCCAACCGCCAGGCACCCGCGCGTAATGATCTGCCCTCTTGGCCCGCGGCACGCTAAAGAACTCCGTGCAGTGCCAAGGGACAAAGAAGTTTCCATACCGTCCTTGAGGGTCTTCGCGCGTGCGTACGCGCTGCTCCTTCACGACGTTCTCGCTCCACCGGATGCGGTACTGCAACCAGTAGAGCTTGTCAAACGGACCCGGAAGGACCACGAACTTCGCGTCTACCTCCGGAGTGAAGTGGTCCTCCGGGGAATGAGCAT
>CALFWR010000001.1 GCA_937928555.1 uncultured Pirellulaceae bacterium | reverse complement strand
CTCAAAGCAACTCTGGCCGACCGCCGTCCAACGCTTCACCTCGTCGATCACCCCAGCAAGATTGAATTGCTTCAACTGCTTGCCGATACTTTCGAGAACACTACTGAGCACGATCTGCCGCTTCGCACTCGATGGCGTCTTGCAGGAAAGCGAGTCGTCGCGGTCAGGGCGATATGCATGCTCCCGGTGCGGTGGTGATGGAAGGATCGGGCTGAATCCGATTGATCTGATCAATCGTTGTGATCGAGTTCAGGTTGCTCTTACAACCGACACGACCAGCGAGAGACTGATTTTCAATTTCTGAATCTGTCGAAATGACAACAAGCGGTTGGGTGCTGCCCTGGCGACACTTGAAAACGGCTTGAACGCAAATGACTATAGCCCCAACGGCAGTTTTTAGGCGCGGAGACATCGTCAGAAAACAAAAATGCGACTGGGAGTGTCAGTGACCTTGATCCGAACTCTGGGTGGCCCCGATCTGACCAGTAATCGCTTGCATTGTTGAGATGAAGCGACGGGTGCGAACCGGCATGCCAAGTGTCGCGAGGGTTTCCGGCAAATCGGCCTATCTCGATTTCACATTGCGATGCGGCGTTAGGCCCCACGAAAACACAAGGCCACCTATTGCCACCTATTGCCACCTATTGCCCGCCAAGCACTTTCCTCATCTCTTTGGAACTGGCGTGATCCAAGGCTGACTTGCCTTCGATGTCCTGATGATTCGGATCAGCTCCTTTTGCGATTAACATGGTCGCCACTTCTACCATGTTGTTGTGAGCGGCGTAAATCAACGCAGTTGTTTTGGTTTCGTTAGCCTGCCGTGAAACATCAGCGCCGGCTTCTATAAGTCGCAATGAAATCGCTTTGGAATTCACAGCAGTGGCAAGCGAGAGCGCGGTCACTCCGTTTTCATTCTCAGCGTTTATATCCGCACCACTGGCAATCAGTTTCTCCACGCAGCGACTTGCTTGACAAAAAGTTGCGGCATGCAACGGCGTCGTCCCCTCATCGGACGGGATATCGATGTCAGCTCCGGCGTCAATAAGTATTTGAAGGATTTCAAAACGTCCGCCTATCACCGCAGCATGGACGTGTGAAGCACCGTCCTTTTTGAAATTTAGATCAGCACCTTTGGAAATCAGCGATATGACTTTTTTCGAATCGTTATCCAGCACAGCGGCATGAAGCTGCATTGCCAATCGCTGCGGTGAGCTCTGCTTATTCGTCACTATGGACTGTTGTTCACATCCACTGACGACAAGAACCAGTAGCGTCAAAAGCAAAATCCTGTAGCGCATTGAAATCCTTGCTCATTAGAGTGGGTGTAGCTTGATGCCCGAACATTGTACCCAATCTTGACGCCATTGGCGTGAACCCGGATTATTCACGACGACGGGCGTTGATTGTACGTCTGGCCAACGGGAGCAAGGGAAAAGCTAAATTTCAACAAGAATCGCGAATCATCCGATAGATGAAAACCACAGCGATCGTTTCATCGCATCAGAGACGCGGATTACTGTCTCAACGGATTCTGACGCCCACGCCTCGTGAATAATCCGGGGAGAACCAATCAGCATGTCATCGTCAGCGTCCAACCACGTCTTCACTGACGTCAAAGACAATCGCGGCGTGATCCGAAAGCTTCCCTGCGCGACCGCGATTTCCCCAGTCATGACGGACTCGGGACATTGATTCTGCCACGTCGGCGGTCGCGAATACCTGGTCAAGCCTGAACCCGTTTCCATGATTGCTGTACCATGTGAACTCGCGACCCTTTGGGTTCTGCTCTCGCCAGACATCCTGCCAGCCAATGGATTTTATCTCTTCCATCCACGCCCCCTCTTTCCGATACAGGCACTTGTTCTCCTCGTCCAAGCCGGGTTGTCCGGTGTTGGTATCACCCATCGCGATGGCCGATTCGGATCGGAACTGAGACAACTGCGCGATAACTTCTGCGTGAAATTGCCATTTGGCTTTGGAGCGATTTGGCACGTGCATCAGCATCACGCGGACACCACCGACAATGGCGTGAAGCCACCGACCCGAAGTGTCGAGCAATCCGTCAGAAGGCTGAAGCCGCAAAGGAAACCGGGACGCCAGCAGAAGAAAATTCCGCCCACGATCGGCGGCTTGAGCAGTGGTCAACTCACAGGTAAGTCCCATGCCTGCGAGTGACGCGGCGATCGCCTGGCTCGTGGCCGATTCGCGGAATTCGGTCAATCCAACAACGTCGGGCTTCCAGCGCTCGAGCTGATTGCAGATTTCGGTTAGCTTGGCCTTGGTCCCGCCATGACGGATGTTCCAGGATACAACTCTCATTTACGTTTCAGCCTGTTCTGCCTGGCTTAAACCCGGATTATTCACGACGACGGGCGTAGATCGGGTTGAACCACACAAAAGCTAACGTGACACCGGGTTTGCCTCGGAAATTCCGGTTCAACAGTCAAAAGCGATCAGACGATTTGGCGACAGAGCTTTCGGCGCGGCTATTCGGCGATTGTGCCCGAGCCAAAGCCACTGGACTTCTTGCCGCCGGCGGCGTGTGCCCCGGGTTCGGCTTGTGAGTTCAAGGCCCAGTCGTACTCGAAAAACTCGACTTTGACTTGGTCGTTGATCGCCTTTTGAACTGCGGCTTTTATTTCGTCATCGTTTGTTAGTTCGCTGATCCAAGCAAGATAGCTGCCGTTGGGATATCGCTCGTTCCAGTCTTTGCCGTACCAGTTGAGTATGCGGCTGAGAAACAGCTCGTTCGTTTCGGGGTTGAAGTCAACGTACTTCTTGCTGTTGGCAAACTGAACACTCTGATCCTGAAGCTGCTTTTGTATCGAATCTGCCGTGTAGGCTTCGCCGCGGATCGAAGGACAGCTTCTGGCAGCGCAAACGAGCGCCACATGAATTCGTGGCTCGTTGAAAACAGGCCGAATCATGTGGTGTTCGATATCGTTGAGACTGACCGTTTGCCCGGCGTAGATGTGTTCGGTGAGGTCAAAGAAGCCTTTGCCGTCGATTGCGAATGGGTCAACCGAATCGTAGATCTTGTGCGAGATGACGCCGTTGATCACAAACGCATTGTAGGCGTTACAGGCCAGAGCAAGTTTGGCGTCGGGCGTTGTCAGAGCGTCCGGATTGCAACTGCCGAGCTCGCGCAGGTATTCGCGAAAAAGATAGTCTTTCTTCATCCCGTCATAGTCCACCAGCCCATTGCTTACGTAGGCTTTGAGCAGGTAGTCCCAGACGGCGTGATCGACGCCGCTGGCATCAAGGACCGGTGTCGGTTTGCTTGTGGGCCGTACGTCGAAGGCTTTGTAGGCAACGACCAGAGGAATGATGAAAGAAACCACAGCCACCCAAAAGTAACCGCCGTAATATTGATTGCCTTTGCTCATGATTCTGTTCCTATTTGCTGCCTAACTGAACAAGCTTTGTTTCTGGTGCGTCGCCCAGATGCAGGATTTGCATTGGGCACCGGACGATGCATTCCTGACAACCCACACAGGGCGAGTCGGCTAATGTCACCGGTTCACCGCGAAGGGCTCGACCTTTGATGTCGATACCCATTTGGCAAAACTGATTGCAGACATTGCAGTCAATACATTTGCCTTTTTCGGGAGTAATTTTGAAGTTCGACCAACGCCCCCAAAAGTTCATCCAGAACGCCAGTGGGCACCACATTCGACACCAGATGCGTTGACCGAGAAACGGATAGAACCCGATCGCGAGAGCTCCTGCCAGAAACGTCCCCACCCAGAAGTCGTACCAGCCAAGCAGGTTCAAGCGAAACGCCTGTTCGCCTTTGGCCCACAGAACCGGTTGCCAACCCAGCAAATCGGCAACGGTCGCGATCGTCGCCAGCAGGATAAAAATATATCCGTATTTTTCGATTCGTCTGGACCAATCGCCCTTGGGTCCGCGATGTCGAAAGCCATTTCCAACGGTTTCCGCCAACGCTCCGCAGGAACAAATGTAGGAGCAGTAGATCTTTCCGTACTTGATTGTAAACAGCGGGATGACAATGAAGGTCAGGAACACGGCCCAGACGACACCGACCACCGCAACGGAGTACCACCATTCCGGTTCACCGGGCGAGGCCGAGGCTTTGAAGGCACCCATATTCAGCGGCCACGCGTTGAGGGCTTTGGGGATCACGCGGGACCATGCGTTGGGGCCGAAGAGGACGACCAAAAACGTTGGAATGCCCCACCACAACGTCCACTGACAGGCGATGATCGTCAGGTTACGTTTCCAAATAATTCTGCTGTTGGTTTTGACAGCCCAATAGATGCCAAAGATGGCAATCAGGCTGAAGTAAAAAAGGTAGTAAATTCCGTAAAGGTTCGAAAAGTACTTCCCGCCTTTGCCGGTGAACGTTTTCGAGTCCGTTGGAGAGGTCACGTCGTAAAGTGACTTTACGCCCACATCGCTGCCGAAAGAATTCAGGCTAAGGTCAAGGTAGTACGGCCCTCCGCCCTGCTGCGCCGGATCGGAAGTCACCACTCCGGGCAAAACCAGCCCGACGACAAACAGCATTGCACAAGCGGTCAGAATTGATTTGGTTGCCGGCACCCGAAACGGCGGTGTCTTGCCATCGCTTGCCATCAAATACTGGACGATCCGCGCCCCGATGGTGACCGCCGCGACCAGAGGAACCAGTCGCGTCAACAAAAATGCAATCGACGGCGAAGACAAAAACGAGAGGAATCCGGGAAGCAGGTACTTTCCGTTTGCGTCATCGGGATGCAGAACAAAATTCTTTGCGTAGAAGTAGATGAAGATCCCGACCGCGAGCCCGACCATTGACCAGAGCACGCGTTTGCTGGTCCAGACACCGTCGAGTTCCATCCCGGTGTCCATCAGGAATTCGATCGGTGGAAGCTGTCCGATGAGGACGATCACTTTGTCGTTTTTGAGTGTTTTGAGTTGGCCGTCGATTTCGATGTCAACTTCGTTTTCGCGGCTTGCCTTGAGGTTGCTTTTGAGCAGCGGCGTGATCTCGCCGTTGGCGATGGCCTCGTCGAGCAGTCGGCGGTTTTCTTCTTTGGCGCGAAAGAAATCTTCGCCCCGGTATGAGATCGAAACGCGGTTGTGATCCTTGAGCATCAATGCTGCTTCGATCGCCGAGTTGCCGCCGCCTACCACAAGGACGTCTTCGTCGTTGTAATCTTCTTTGGTATGCAACCGGTACGTGACTTTGCGACAGTCTTCGCAGCCTTCGATGTTCAGCTTTCGCGGTTGTCCCTGGCGACCGATTGCAATCAAAACGTGTCTGGCAGGAAATTCGGTTCCGGCTTTGGTTTTGACCTGAAATCCGCCATCGCGGTCTTTGACAATTTTGGAGACTTCGACGTTCTCCTTGAATTTGAGTTTCCGGTTGGCGACCGTTTCTTGCACGATCTGAAGAAAGTCATCCCGGTCGAGATCGCGATCAACATCCAACTCGCTGACGTTTTTGATCGTCTGTGGCTCGGCGTAGACTTTCTTGCCAAGCGGAAAAGTTCGAACCGTGTTGGCCAGTTCGTTGCGTTCGAGCAGCACGTACTTGATCCCGCGCTTCTCGCATTCGATCGCAGCGGAGATCCCTGCCGGCCCGCCGCCGACAATCACCAAGTCAAGGCCCTCGGAGGCGTCGCCTCTGCCGAAGAGTCCGGAACTCTCCATTCCTTCGATGACCTGCCGACCCTGATTGGCCGCCACCTTGACCAGGGGCAATCCGGTTACATCGCCGACAACGAACAAGCCTTTCACGCTTGACTCAAATCGACTGTTAATGACCGGCAATATCTCTTGCGGCGGCACGGTTGCGAAGTAGCTCTTGCTCTTCACGGCTTCCTCGGTGGTTGGCTGTTGATTGGTACGTTTGGATATCAGTTTAGGCTTTTAGCTCAAGCCCGTCGTGGGCAACTTGCGCCGATTTCTCTTTGAAATGGGTTAGCAATTCGCAGGACGTCGGATAGATCGCAAAGAGCCTGTTCAGCTTTGTCAGGTGTAGAATTTCGGTGATCGTTGAATTGAGATGCGTGAGGTAAATCTTTCCGCCTCGGGAACGAGCATAACGCCGGGCACCGATCAGCCCGGCAAGTGCGCCGCTGGAGAGAAACCCCAGCCCATCGCATTCAATGACGATGCGCGTGTAACCATCCCTGAATAGCTCTCCCACGCATCCGAAAAAGTAATCCCGCTGCTCTTCGTTGAGGGATCCCATTACGCTCACCACCGCGATTCCATCGGGCATTAGTCGCGTCTCAAAGTCAAACATCGAATTACCCTTTTGAGCCCGCTAGGTTGTTTCTGGTCCCACTGCAGTGCGACCGACCCCGTATGTGTCGTGCTGTTGAATCGATTCTTACAGATCTTTCCGGAATTCTGGCTGCAATTTCTGCGTAATTTGATCCTCGGAATGAGCAGCAGGACACATAACAGGGCCAAATCTGCCAGCGATCTGCGTGATCGATTGACATTTGGCCGTGGTCGTGAAAGGTGTTGACTTTTTTAACCCGGTCTATTCACGAGGAGTGGGCGCGACTTTCAGCTAACCCAATTATTCCGGTATCAGTTGAAAACAATGCCAGTTTTGGACTTCATCAGCGGGGATCAGCGGGGTGAACCGAAATTCTGGAGGCGGTCCTGCTGTGGGGTACGTCTGGTCTCGGATCATTCACGACGACGGGCGTTGATTCTACGTCTGGCCAACCGGAGCAAGGGAAAAGCTGAATTTCAACAAGAAATGTGAATCATCCGGCAGATGAAAACCACAGCGATCGTTTCATCGCATCAGAGTCGCGGATCACTGTCGG